>JANMUI010000733.1:0-4852 GCA_031391405.1 Betaproteobacteria bacterium | reverse complement strand
CGTTTCTTGGGCCGGCGCAGCGTCCGCCTGTGTCCGCCCTCGATCGATACCCAGATGGACTGCCAGATCGATCACCGGCACGAGATTTCCGCGCAAGTTGTAAATGCCGCGCAACCACGGTGCAGAGCGGGGAATCGCTGCAAGCGATGTCAATGGCATGACTTCGGTGCCGGTGCCGACGGGTACCAGTAGTCCGAGATCACCAACGCGAAAGCCGAAGCGAACGTGCGCCTTCTGCTCAATCGCGCCAGCGCCCGCGAGCCGTTCCTGCGTCGTAAAACGGCTCAACGCCTGCGCGGGGGGCACCCAGCCGCCGCTCGTCGCAGTCGTTGATAGGGATTGAGGTGGGCTCATGTTCATCCGGAGGAGGTGGACGCGATTAAGCAACCGCGTTCAATTGCTCGAGAACCTGGTCTTTTGTAGCCGGCTTCACCACGTGCCCCTTGGCCCCTTGCATCTGGCCCCAGACCTTGTCGGCCTTCTGTCCCTTGCTGGTAACGAATACGACGGGGATGCCTTTCGTGGCCGGATCTTCGGACAGCAATCGGCACGCCTCGTAGCCGTCCATGTCGGGCATGACGATGTCGAGGAAAATGACTTGTGGTTTCTCTGCTTTCGCCTTGGCGACCGCATCCTTGCCATTGGTTGCTGTCACGACGAGGCATCCGGCATCGGTCAGAATCGTTTTGATGTTCGTCAAATCGACGGCTGAATCGTCTACGACAAGCGCTTTCTTGCTCATGCTGTTCTCCTGGGTTGCTGAAAATTCTGTTTGCGCCGGGGTCCGGTGGGACACGGATCTCAAGCCAGCGCGGCCTTGGAGCCGCGAGATGCCGCGGAATTGCCAAAAGCAAAGAGGTACTTCTTCAAGACGCCGTCGAACACTTCGTTGTCTACGGGCTTGGTCAAATAGCTGTCGCATCCGGCAAGCGACCCGCGAATCCGGTCGAATGGAGAAGACCTTGACGTCAGCATGACGACCGGGGTGTGGCGCTTGGATGGGTCCTTCTTGATCGTCTTGCAAATCTGGTAGCCGTCCCAACCGGGCAGCACCACGTCAAGGAAAACGATCGCATAGCTTCGGGAATTTAGTAGTCGCAAGCCGTCTTCGCCGGATTCGGCTTGGTCGACGTCGACCTTGACGGCGCGCAATGCGAGCTCGAGCTGCTTGCGTACGGTAGGACTGTCGTCGATGACGAGGGCCCGAGCGACCATCACTTCAGCGGTCGTTGGCTTGACGATTGCCGGCGCACGTGTTTCGACGGCGCCTGATGCTGGGCGCGTGCCCGGCGGTATGAAGTTGAGGTCTTCGTAGGCGACGGTGACGGCTGCTTTCACGATCTTGACCGCATCGAGTGCGTGTAGCAGGCTCGAGGGCACCAACGGGCGAGCCAGCCGAGTCGTACCAGGTTCCGCCGAGGTCATACGCGTCGAAAGCATGAGCGACGGGACGTTCATCTTTTCGCAGGCGCTACGCCATTCGCGCACCGTTTCCGGACGATCACCATCGAAAATGATCAGGTCCGCGTTGTCGACCACGCCTCTTTCGCCGATTTCGTAAGAGCGGCCTCGGCTCTTCGTCACGCGAGCCAATCCATGAAGTACGCGGAACTCGCCGTCCGTCAGTCCGATCGTTCCAATAAGAATGGCGTTATTGCCCATCTTGACTCCAATCCATCGTCATCCGGATTGCCGTACTCGGTCCAATTTGCTCGCAGCCTTCGGCGGCCTCGACACGGTCGCTGCGCGGCGGGCGAAGCGTGCGAGCAATCAGCGATTGCATCGACTTCGGTTCGTCGAAGGCGGGAGAGGCGATCATTTCCATCATCTTGTTTTCCGAGGCATCACGATGACAAAGGTCCGCATCAGGGGAATGTTGCTTCGCCCTGAGAGGTCATCGCCAGTGGTGAGTATCGGCAACCCGCGAATTGGATAGATCCTGAATAGCGGCCCAAATCGCCGGTAGATCAATAATCGGCGTGCATTGCGCCGCTTTGCGCGGGCGTTTCACCCATCACCTCGCAGGGATTTTTCGGTTGTGATGGGAACCGGTGACGATCCACAGGCGGCACCGCGCGCGATTCAATACGCTGGCGTTCCGCCGGTTCGTGATTGCGCAGTCGATTCGCCTAGTGATTCCGGGGCTGCCTGGAATCGTCACGGCGAGAATGCAAATACGCGCGGTGCTTTCCGTCTCACTCGACGTGAAGCGGCAGGTGCTCGGTCCCGGTCGGAATATGCCGGGCGGTCCGCAATGCCTCATCGGTCCATCCTTCGCCGGTGGACATCAATCGTTCACGCGCCGTCAGATCGGAGCGCGCCTGGGTGTGCTCGGTTAGCGGACGTTCGCGCGATTCCCAAGCGGAGAGGGCGGCTTCGACGCTCGAAGCCTGGTCGAGATGCACCGCCAGCGACAGCGCGTTCATCATCGCTGTTCCCGCGCCTTGTCCCAGCGTGGGAACCATCGCATGGGCCGCGTCGCCCACAATCGCGACGCGCCCTGACGACCAGCGCTCGAGGCTCGTGGTCTCGTAGGCATCGAAGCGTCCGCCTGCGTCGATCTTGCGGATGACGGGTTCGAGCTGCGGGAAGGCGGCAACCCACACGTCATGGCGCAATGGAACGGCGGACGCCTCGAGGTTCGTGACAGGCGCCATCATCGCGAAGTACAGATCATGCTCGTTGCACGGGCAATACAAAATGCGAAGACTTCGGTCCGCTTTCCAGAAATCGATGACGTGATCCCATGTACCTGGCCCCAACGCGTTCTTGCAGCGTGGCGCGAGCACGCGCACGATTCCGTCCGCGCAGGGGCTGCGACCCTTCAACAGGCCGAGTGAATCACGCACTCTTGATTTCACGCCGTCTGCACCGATCACCAAGTCCGCACGATGCGAGCGACCGTCGGCGGTCAGCAACGCGCCATCGCGCGTCGCACCGATCGCCTCGGATGCGGTGACAACCTCGACACCGATCCGCGCCGCCTGGCCGAGAATGGCGTCGTACAGATGTTGGCGCGTCATCGTGATCATGCGCGAACCAAATTCGCGGGTGAACGCGAGTCGGGCGATGATTCGATTGTCATGACGCGTCTCGTGAACGATCGCCTCGTGGGCGCCTTGCATGACCGCCTCATAGGCGCCGATCGCCTTCAGCACGCGCAGGCCGTTTTCCCAGATGAAGATGCCGGCCCCGAAGGCACGCAGTTCGGTATCTTTTTCATGTACCCGTACCGACCAGCCGCGTCGTGCGAGCGCAATGCCTGCGACAAGGCCAGCGAATCCGGCACCGGCAATCTCGACGTGTCTTGTCGCGGTCATGGTCCGGCCCAATGGACTCTCGACGAATGTGTTCGATTGGCAGTAAGGTATCGGGCAACGCTGGTGCGCGCGGCACCGTGGATGAGCCTATCACTGACCGCGATTTCCATGCGGTCTGCAACGCACATTCGCACGGAGAAGGCATGAGTCAAACGCAATCGAGCAAACCTCAAGCGAGTCGATCGGGCGCCCCCGCACGGGCCTATTTCGCACCGCGCCGCCTCGGTCATGCCAACCTGTTCGTCGGCAACTACGAGCGCGCCTTCGAGTTCTATCATGCGGTTGTCGGCTTCAACGAGGTCTACCGGCAGCCGGACAACATGGCAAGCTTCGTAAGCAACGGTAATACCTATCACGATCTTGGCCTCACTGACGTGCGGAGCCGGTACGCCGCACCCGACCAGGCGCCCGACATCTGGCATCTCGCCTTCGAAGTCGAGACCGAGGACGACCTGGTGCGGGGCTATCGCGCATCGATCGGCGACGGGCTGCAGTACAGCTTTACTGCCGATCACGACGCGGCGCATTCAGTCTATCTGCACGACCCGGACGGCAACATGGTGGAGGTGTATGCCGATGTCGTCCGCGACTGGTGGACGGTGCGTCACGGCATCATCATCAAAGACAAGCCCGAGTGGATTCCTGGTGTGACCAATTCGCCTTCGACGGAGCGCAACTACCCGATCGATCCACAAATCAAGACCGTCGAGGACGCGGTGTTCCACGCGAAGCGGATCACCAACATCGCGGTTGTCGCCAAGGATTTCGAGGGCATGTTCCGCTTCTATCGGAATCGCGTCGGCCTTCGTCCGATCGTCGGCAGCGAGGACGCTTCGTATGCACTCCTGAATGGAACGGCCGGCTTGGGTGACTTTGCGCTGTTCCGGCAACGACCGGGCCTTGCGCCCGGTATGCACCATGTCGGCTTTCAAGTCTGGAGCGAGGCCGATCTCGACCGATCGGTCGCCGCGCTGCCCGGGAAGGGGATCAAGGTCGAACGCGACGTCGATCACGCGGCGCGGCGCAGCGTTTCGATTCGTGATCCTGATGGTCTCTTGCTGCAATTTCATGTCGAGCGTGACTGGACGCCAGCGACGATTGCCACACTCGATGCGGAGACGGCGCTTTACGCGCTGTAGGAATCTGCGCAGTGGGGCGCGCAGATTGCGTGACTGCTCACCCTCTCCCCAGCCCGTCGAGGGAGAGGGTGACTACCGATCGACCAGCTGGTGCTTTGCCAGGTAAGCACCATTCGGGATGCTCCCCTTCGTAACCGCTCCTTACAACCCCGCTTCCTTCAGCGCCTGATCCACGAGCGGTGATTTCATGCGCTGCTTGAAGGCCACGATGATGGGTGCGGTGGCTCTGCGGAACGCCTCGATGTCAGGTTCGGTGATCGTGACACCTGCTTTCTGCATCAACGCGGTGACGCTCGCCGTGCTGGTCGCCGGATTGGTCGTGTAGTACTCCCGGTTCTTGAGCAAGAACGCTTTGCCGCCGTCGTCGAGCGCGGCCTTCTGCTCGGCTGTCAA
>JANMUI010000695.1:0-2803 GCA_031391405.1 Betaproteobacteria bacterium | reverse complement strand
TTCAACGATGTGCGACTCGGTGCCCCACAGCGCTGGCGATTTGAGGCCTGCCGGGGGCGGCAGGTGGGCGCCGATCACCTTGAACAGCCGTCCGATGAATCCATCCGGCGTCCAGTTCGCCATGCCGAGCCGGCCGCCATCACGAAGTACGCGCAACATTTCGCGGGCGGAGCGATCGTGGTTCGGCGCAAACATCACACCGAAGGTCGATAACACGATGTCGAAGCTGCGATCCGCAAAGGGGAGATCCTCGACATCGGCTGTCTGGAACTGTACCGAAAGGCCCTCTGCCCGCGCACGCTCACCGCCCTTGTCGAGGAGCGAGGGCACGTAATCGGTCGAGATCACATTGGCGAAGCGGCGTGCCGCGGCAAGGGTCGCGTTGCCATTGCCGGCGGCCGCATCGAGTACACGCTCACCGGCCCGCACATCCACCGCTTCGGCGAGCGACTCGCCAACGATCTGCAAGGTCGTACCGATGATTGCGAAGTCACCGCTCGCCCAGGTGGCCTGCTGACGCTGCTTGATTGCTGCGAAGTCGGGTGCAGGTGTACGAGATTCGAGATCAAGTCTCATGAAAGTCTCCTTAACAACTGAATGGCGGCCGCTGCGGTCAGAAGGGTTGGGCCGGGTGCCGGGAAGGCGATCGCCGCGAGATCACGACGACGCATCCATTATTGGAAGCGAACGGCATTGACGCTTCACCCGGAGTCGTGCAAATTTGTCCGCGCGTCCGGACTTTTCAGCGCAATTGATCGATCGTCCACCACAATTGATCGAGGCTCCGCCCACACCATGAACCATGACCCACTGTCCGATGTGCTGCGTAGCGTGCGCTTGCGTGGCGCGGTGTTCTGGTATGTGAGCTGTCGCGGCGATTGGGTCGCCGGGGCACCGCCGGCAAGCGCGCTTGCCGATGCGGTGATGCCCGGTTCCGAGCATGTGCTGGCCTATCACCTGATCGCCAAGGGCGATAGTTGGGCCGCGACCGATGGGGTGCCGCCGGTGCGGCTAGGCGCAGGCGACATCGTGATGTTTCCGCACGGTGACCCCCATGTTCTATCAAGCGCGCCCGGCATGCAGGCGCAGCAAGGTGATGCCGAATGGGTGTTCGCAACCCGCAATGATCCCAAGCCGATACCGGTCGCGTACCACGGCGGCGTCATGCAGCCCGGTGCGGCGATGCCGTCCGATGAAGCGAGCACCATCGTCATCTGCGGCTTCATCGGCTGTGACCTGCGACCGTTCAATCCGCTCATCGGCGCATTGCCGAAGCTGCTGCACCTTCCCGCCGGTGGCGTCGGCGCGTGGGTTGTGCCGGTGCTGCATGAAGCGGTGTCCGAATCGCGCGAGCGCCGCGCCGGCAGCGCAGCGCTGCTCGAACACGTCAGTGAGATGGTCTTCGTTGATGCGGCGCGGCGCTATCTCGAATCACAGCCCGCGAACGGCTCGGGTTGGCTCGCAGCGTTGCGCGATCGCCACGTCGGCAAAGCGATCGGCCTCATGCACGAACGGCCGGCCGAGCCCTGGACCATCGACGAGCTCGGGCGGCAAGTCGGCCTGTCGCGTTCGGCGTTGCACGAACGCTTCGTCGAATTGGTCGAACAGCCCCCGATGCAGTATCTGACCAACTGGCGCATGCAGTGCGGTGCGCGCCTACTGCGCGAAGGCAGCGCGACTGTTGCGACGATCGCGCAAGAGGTCGGCTACGATTCGGAAGCCGCGTTCGCGCGCGCCTTCAAGCGTCTGGTCGGTCAGCCGCCGGCGGCATGGCGGCGTGCACAGCGTTCGTCCGGTGCGGGTATGACAGCAACGAATGCCCGATGAAGGGTCTTCGTGAAATGATGGGTTCGGACCCGAATGGCACTTACTTAAGCCGTTTGTGCTCAGGGCGAACGGTCAATCGTTACGCAACGGCGTCGATGGGGCGCAGACGCCATTGGGCCGACAAGCCATGCACTTCTCCATCGAGGACGTTAGGCGCCCCTCGAACCCACCTTTCGCGGGTTCGCCTTCCGGCGCGAATCACGAAGCGTCATCTCCGTGGTCTGGGCGTCATTGTTTGCTTCAGACTGGACCCAGCCGACAAAAGTTTGGACGTCCGGATGGCGGGCGCCTGCGCGCGATTCGATGACGTAGTAGCCCCGTGCTGCAACTTGTCTTGGGGCGAACGGCGTGACGAGTTTGCGCGCACGAATCAGACGCCCGAGCAGTGGGCTGCGACCCAGGGCAACGCCTTGACCATCAAGCGCCGCGAGGACGACTTGATCGTATTGGTTGAAGTGCAGCGCCCCGACCGGCTTCAGCGATGGTATGCCCTCCGCGTGCAGCCAAGTCGCCCAATCGAGCGAGGGCGAAGCGCGAGTCGGATCGTCATAGTGCAGGAGAACATGCCGGGCCAGATTACTCGGTTGCCGCAATGGACGTGCCCGATCGCGCAAGAGCCCGGGTGCACAGACAGGCATCACGTCCTCGCCAAAGAGCTTCTTGCCATCAGCGGATGCAATCGGCCCGCTGTACCGGATTGCCAGCTCGATGCCGCTCCTTTCAAGGTCGATGAGATCAGTCGAGGCGGAGATGCGAACATCGACCAAAGGGTGATGGCGCGTGTATCCCGTCAGCCGCGGAATCAGCCAAAGCGCAGCGAACGCCGGCGTTGTCGTGACGGTGAACGCGCGTGCCTCAGTGCGGACACGGATCTGCCTGGTGGTCTGGTCGAGACGCTGGAGCACATCGACGACGGTGCAATAGAGCGTTGCTCCCGCTTGCGTCAGCGCCAGTGAACGCGCGCGCCGTTCAAACA
>JANMUI010000676.1:0-15740 GCA_031391405.1 Betaproteobacteria bacterium | reverse complement strand
GTCGCCATGACGATGATCGCGCGCGATTCCACATCCTTCAGGCCCGCGCGCATGAACGCGCCACGCGACCTTCGCGCCCACCAGCCATCGGTAAATCGCTGCTCGACATAGAACGACGTGATGCGCCGCGTCACCTCGCGATCGGGGTGATCGATCACCCAGGATTCAGCGTCCTGGTCGGCACTGATCACCCGGCCGCCCGGTCGAGTAAGCTCGATCATTTTCTCGATCGTTTGCGCGCGCTCAGGCAACGGCACATGAATCAGCACCGTCTGCGCAATGCATGCGTCCGCCGTGCCAGGAGCGATCGTCGTGGCGATCGCACGCTCATTGCGCACCTCGACGATCTCGGCCTGCCGGTTGGCCGCGATCTGCTCGCGTGCAAAGCGCGCCAAGCCCGCTTGCGGCTCGATACCGATCACCCGCCCCGTGGGCCCTACGGCGGACGCAAGATCGCGCAAGAGCGGCCCGGTCCCGCTGCCGATTTCGATCGCGCATTGCCCCGCACGCAGGCGCGCGACTTCGACAATTTCCTTACGGAGTCGCACCTGATCAGCCCCTGCGGCGCGCATCTCGAGGGCTTTCACCCAATTTTCAGTGCGCTCTGCATCCCAGGTTTCTACCCTCGAAAAGTCATCATGTGCGCCGGCGGGCGTATTGGGCGTCGGGCGATCCGGAGTCGGTGAATGCATAGGTGGGCCGATCGGTTGAGTGACAGCGCGCAGGCGCGATATCGGATTGTAGTCCCCGCCAACATCATGATCCCGCGCGTGCGAACGTGGGAGAATGTTTGCTGAATGGATCATTGTCGCGCACCCTTTCCAACACGAGCCGCTGAGGAGCCACCATGTCGATCGTACCCAATCACACGAAGCAACTCTTGAAGGCGGGCAAGCTCGCGCTCGGATTGGGCGTGCGCACTTCGCGCACCGTCGACATCGCGCAGATCGCCAAGACATGCGGATTCGATTGGCTGTTCATCGATTGCGAGCACAGCGCGCTTGATCTCGACACCGCGGCGCAGATCGCCAGTGCCTCGCTTGCAGTGGGGATCACACCGATCGTGCGTGCCCCTGGCATCGAGCACCATCACTCGACCCGCGTGCTCGACAACGGCGCGCAGGGCGTCGTTCTCCCCCATGTGGATACGGTCGAACAGGCACAACGCATTGCGTCATTCACGCGCTTTCCGCCGCTTGGCCATCGCTCGGTGGGCGGTGCGATGCCGCAATTGCGCTTCGCTACATTGCCGGTCGCCGACACGATTCGCTTGTGCAACGAAGAAACCCTGGTGGTGGCGATGATCGAAACGCCGCTTGCGGTGGAAAACTGCGAAGCAATGGCCGCGGTTCCCGGCATCGATGTGCTGCTCATTGGCACCAACGATCTCTGTGCCGAACTCGGTGTGCCGGGCAAGTTCGACGATCCGCGGGTGGTCGCCGCGTACGCCCGCGTCATCGCCGCTTGCCGCAAGCACGGCAAGTTCCCAGGCATGGGCGGCGTCTACACGCCGGATCTGTTGCAGAAGTACATCGCCATGGGCATGCAGTTCATTTTGTCGGGTGCCGATCTGTCATTCATGATGGCCGCGGCACGCGAGCGAACCGGATTCCTCCGCGGGCTTGAGAAGTAGCGAGGAATCTGCGCAGTGTCGAATGGCACTTACTTTAGCAAGATAGACGATTTGCCAGTCGCGCGTTCTTAGCAGATTGACCGTTCGCCCTGAGCCTGTCGAAGGGCGAATGCCGGGGAATCCGTGAGCGGCCATCGCGCGCTGTCGACAAGCCTGCGTTACCCTTCGACAGGCTCAGGGCGAACGGAGGCTTGAGCACTTACAGGTTAAGTAAGTGCCATGCTATGCAGAGTCCTTAGCGGTACGAAACCCTACGAACGGATCGCGCCGGTCCGGCATAAAGAAATTGCGATAAGTCGGCCGCGCTATCGCCGGATCGGTCACCATGCAGCCGGCGCCACGCAGCTCGGCGTGGGTGTGGAACCATGGCACCGAATAATCCTTGTAGGGATCGGCCGTGAAATCCGGATACGGCGCGAACCATGACGCGGTCCATTCCCAGCATTGTCCAAGCTGGAAGCCCGCCTCGCTCGAAGCACGCACCCATTCGGCGGCCGTCGGCAGACGCCGGCCCCGCCACGCCGCGTACGCTTCGGCCTCGAAACGGGCGACGTGAAGGATCGGCTCATCGAGTGCGGCACCGACCACATTCACCCATTGGTCGAAGCGGCGCCGCTTCCAGCGATCGTCTTCGCACCGCCAATACAGCGGATTGTGACTGCGACGGGTCGCGAGCCATTGACGACCCGCCTCACTCCACCACGACGGCTTCTCGTAGCCGCCAGCCGCCATGAATTCCATGAATTCGCCGCATGTGACCGGGCGGGAATCGATCTCGAACGCATCGAGCGATACGGCGTGCGCCCATTTCTCATTGTCGAAGACGAAGCCGCGTTCAGGCGGCGAACCGATGGTCACAACGCCGCGCGCGATCGCGATCGACGTGTTTGCGGACAGTGTTCCGAGCGTCGGCAGAAAGGGCGGCGCAAGCCCCCGCCATTGCCACATCATCCACCATGCCTCGGTGTGCATGAGCTCGTGATTGAGGCAAAGCTCTAGAAAATAGATGAAGTGATCGTCGAACGAACCCGTGGCGACCTTGGCCTTGATCCGTTCGCGCACTTCAATACCGTAGGCGATCACATCCTTCACTGACAGGACCGGTGCCTCCCATCGCGCCTTGTGCGGGATGCGCGAGGAGTCGTAGAGCCAATCGGTCCATGGCCGCACCGACGGTTCGAGTGGCGCAAGCAACGGCGATGCACCGGGATCGATGCCCGGCTTTTGGCGCAGGCACCAATGCTCTTCGAACCAGACGATGTGTCCGTATTCCCAGCGAGGCGGATTCACGACCGGAAAGTACGGCCCGGTCCATTCGGTGTCGGAGAGTAATGCCGCCATCGCATCGAGACGCGACCGTGCGGTGTCAAGACGTGTGACCAGTGCCTGCAATTCGTGTTGCGTCGATGCCATATGAAGAAGCGGGGTGGATGCCGGCGTTCGAATGAACATCGACATTATGCGATGATCGCCGCTCATGCACGCCGCTCACCCATAGAAAGCGCCGACCTTGGCCTCGATCCGGCTGGAGCAGGTAACGAAGCGCTGGGGCAACGCCCAAGCGCTCGCAGGGATCAGTTTTTCCGTGCGGGAAGGTTCGCTCACCGTGCTGCTCGGGCCATCCGGATGCGGCAAGTCCACAACGCTTCGATTGATCGCCGGCCTCGATTCGGCAACAGCGGGGCGCATCTTCATCGCCGATCGGGATGTGACGGCATTGCCACCGTCCCGCCGCAGCATCTCGATGGTGTTCCAGTCGTACGCACTTTTTCCGCACCTCGATGTCGCCGAGAACATCGTGTTCGGCCTGCGGGTGCGCGGCGTCGGTGAAACCGAGTGTTATGCGCGCTTGCAGGAGGTCGCAACCATGCTTGGGCTTGACGGCCTCCTGCAACGCAAACCCTCGCAGCTCTCCGGCGGACAGCAGCAGCGGGTCGCATTGGGTCGCGCCATCATTTCACGCGCGCCGGTATGCCTGATGGACGAACCGTTGTCCAACCTCGATGCCCAGTTGCGACACGAGATGCGTCGCGAGATTCGCGCGTTGCAGCAAAAGCTCGGCATTACCATGGTCTATGTGACCCACGACCAGACCGAAGCGATGAGCATGGCCGACCAGGTGGTCCTGATGCGCCAAGGCGAGATCGAGCAGGATTCGCCGCCGCCCGACATGTATGCCCGCCCAGCGAGCGCGTTCGCCGCGCGCTTCATCGGCACCCCGCCGATGAATGTCGTGCGCCTGTCGATCAATTCGCTCGGTTCGGTGATCGCGGGTACGCGCGCACCGTCGATGGTGAAAGGCGTGGGCGATGCACTGCTCTTGGGCCTGCGCCCAGAGGACATCGTCATCGGTGCAGAAGGCCTGGCGGCGATCGTAGAGTCGGTCGAATTTCTCGGCGCCGATTCGATCATCGAATGCAAGGTCGGCGAGGAGAAGCTGATTGTCCGTGCATCCGGCATGCTGTCATTCGGCCGCGGCGCGGCGGTTTGTCTGTCGTGGCTTCCGGCCGCGATGCATTTCTTCGATGCCGCGAGCGGCAAACGACGCGATGATGTCAGCCTGCATGCGCGGGCTGCGGCCTAGAAAAGCGATGCATTCACCGCAATGGAAGCGAAGGACGCAAGGGACTGCAGAAACATTTAATCATCCTCGGATAGACCACGGGAAGAAGGAGCATCAATCATGATTCGAAGATTGTTCGCATTGGCCGCTGCCGCACTCACGGTGACAAGTGTTGCCCAAGCGCAGACGGTTGAAATCTCGTTCTATTACCCTGTCGCGGTCGGTGGGCCGATCACCAAGCTCATCGACGGATTGGCCGCCGACTTCGCCAAGGAAAATCCAACCATCAAGGTGACGCCGATCTACGCCGGCACCTATCAGGAAACCATCGTCAAGGCGCTCACCGCGCACAAGGCGGGCGCGCCGCCTGTGACCTCGGTGTTGTTGTCCACCGACATGTTCACTTTGATCGACGAGGACGCGATTATCCCGTTCGATGAGCTTGCCACCGGCGCGGATGACAAGAAGTGGATGGAAGGCTTCTACCCTGCATTCATGTACAACAGCCGGACCGGCGGCAAAACCTGGGGCATCCCGTTCCAGCGCTCGACCGTCGTGTTGTACTGGAACAAGGAGCTTTTCAAAGAGGCCGGCCTCGATCCGAATCGGCCGCCGGCATCATGGAGCGAGATGACCGAATTCGCGCAGAAACTCACCAAGCGCGACCCGTCGGGCAACACTTCGCAATGGGGCGTGCAGATTCCATCGTCCGGCTTTCCGTACTGGTTGTTTCAGGGACTCACCACGCAGAATGGCATCGAGCTCATGAATGCCGAGGGGACGCAGACGTTCTACGACCACCCGGCAGTGATCGAAGCGGTGTCGCATTGGGTCGACCTCAGCCGCAAGCACCGCGTGATGCCCACCGGCGTGATCGAGTGGGGCACGACGCCGCGCGATTTCTTCGAGAGGAAGATCGCAATGATGTGGACCACGACCGGCAATCTCACCAACGTCAAGAACAATGCGAAGTTCGATTTCGGCGTGGCGATCCTGCCTGCCAACAAGCGGCGCGGCACACCAACCGGCGGCGGCAACTTCTATGTTTTCAAGAAGAGCACCAAGCCGCAACAGGAAGCCGCCCTCAAGTTCATCAAGTGGATCACCGCACCGGAGCGCGCAGCACAATGGGGCATCGACACAGGCTATGTCGCCGTTCGGCCTGACGCGTGGGAGACGGCGCGCATGAAGCAGTATGTAGCGGGCTTCCCGCAGGCGGCGGTGGCGCGCGATCAATTGCAATACGCGGTCGCAGAGCTCTCCACGCACGACAACCTGCGCGTGACGAAAGCGCTGAACGACGGTCTGCAGGCCGCGCTCACTGGCGCGAAGACACCGGAGGCAGCGATGAAGGATGCGCAGCGGGAGGCGGAGCGGTTGCTTAGAGCCTACAAAAAGTAGAGCTATTCACCCTCAAGAGTCGATCATTCACCACAGAGGACGCAGGGGACACAGAGGAAGAGCATGTCTTTTGCAGGTACTGCCTCGCCGGATTCGAGCTCTTGAAGTATGACTTGGTCCAGCCAGCCCGTCGGTACTCAAGAACCCGTTCGGGCTGAGCGCGTCGAAGCCCAGTTGCCCGTTCGGATTGTGCTTGTTCGTTCAAGAATCCTCTGTGTCCTCTGCGTCCCCTGTGGTTCAAGACTTAGCAATGGTGAGGTTTCAGTGTAATGGGCAGACTCCAAACCAACATCCACGGCTGGCTTCTCTTGCTGCCCGCCGCTGTCTTGCTCGCACTCTTCACGCATTACCCTGCCGGTGCCACGCTGTGGCACAGCTTCTTCTCGACGCCCAAGGGCAATCGCCCCGCCGTCTTCGTCGGCCTCGACAATTACCAGGGCATGCTCGATGACCCAATCTTCTGGCAAGTGCTCATCAACAACGCCTGGTTCGCGCTCGGGACTATTCCGTTGTCGATCGGCTTGGCCATGCTCATGGCCGTGTGGGTGAATGAAAAACTCAAGGGCCAGGCGTTTCTTCGTGTCGCCTATTTCACGCCGACCGTGCTGCCGATGATCGCTGTGGCGAATATCTGGCTCTTCTTTTATACGCCGCAATATGGCCTGCTCGAACAGATCACCGGATCCTTCGGGATCCCAAGCCATAACTGGTTGGGCAGTCGCGACACCGCACTCGTGTGCGTGATCATCGTGACAATCTGGAAGGAAGCGGGCTTCTTTATGATCTTCTATCTGGCCGCGCTGCAAGGCATTGCGCCGGTGCTCGCCGAGGCGGCAGCGATCGAGGGCGCGAGTCGGTGGTACTTCTTCCGGCGGGTGACATTCCCGTTGCTCATGCCGACTACGTTATTCGTGCTGGTCAACGCCGTGATCAATTCATTTCGTATGGTCGATCACATCGTGGTGATGACGCGCGGCGGCCCGGACAATGTGAGTGCACTGCTCCTTTTCTACATCTACGAAGTCGGATTCCGGTTCTGGGATCTCGCCTACGCCTCGGCGTTGACCATGGTGCTGCTGGCGCTCCTTGCCACGCTGGCGATCGCGCAGTTCGTATTTCTCGAACGTCGCATCCACTACCAATGACGCCGGCCCATCAATCCAATCCGCTCTGGCGCATCCTGGAGACGGTGGGCGCATGGATACTTGCGCTCCTTTGGATCGCCCCCCTCGCATACGCGGTCTGGACCGCGTTCCATCCGCCGGAATTCTCGACGCGGTTCGACCTGAGCGCGCCGCTATCGCTCGAGAATTTCGTCAACGCTTGGGAGGCGGCGCCCTTTGCGCGCTACTTCCTCAACACCTTCATGTTGGTGTCGATGGTTCTTGCGGCGCAACTCGTCATCGGCACCCTCGCCGCGTTCGCGTTCGCGCGATTCGAGTTCGTCGGCCGCGATTTCGTGTTTTTTCTCGTGTTGATGCAGCTGATGGTGATGCCCGATGTGCTGATCGTCGAGAACTATCGAACGATGACCGCGCTTGGCATTCTCGATTCGATTCCGGCGATCGGCCTGCCCTACATGGCCTCGGCATTCGGGATCTTTCTGCTCCGTCAAACGTTCAAGATCATTCCGAAAGAACTGGACGAAGCAGCGCGCGTCGAAGGCGCCAACATGCTGCAGGTGCTCTGGAAGGTGTACGTGCCGCTCGCGCGACCGGTCTACATCGCGTATGGCCTGGTCTCGGTGAGCTTTCACTGGAACAATTTCTTGTGGCCGCTGATCATCACGAACTCGGTTACCGCGCGACCGCTCACCGTCGGCCTGCAGGTCTTTTCGTCGAGTGATCAAGGTATTGATTGGTCGATCATCACCGCCGCGACCTTGATGACATCGGCGCCTCTGCTGATCGGCTTTCTGCTCTTTCAGCGGCAGTTCGTCCAGTCGTTCATGCGTGCAGGAATTCGATGAATGGCAGGTCTATGACGGTGCGCGATTCGGTATAGTCGCGTGTTGCGTACCAATGCCAGAACACCAATGACCGCACTGCCTTCGATCTCCCAGCGCATTGCCACTGAAATCGCCTCACGCGAAAGCCAAGTCGCCGCTGCCGTTCAACTTCTCGATGAAGGCGCGACTGTTCCATTCATCGCGCGTTACCGAAAAGAAGCGACCGGCGGACTCGATGACACGCAGTTGCGCACGCTCGAAGAGCGATTGGGTTATCTGCGCGAGCTCGAGGAAAGACGGTTGACGATCCTCGCTTCGATCGAGGAACAGGGCAAGCTCACTCCTGAACTGCGCGCTGCCATTGCGATGGCCGAAGAGAAGGCACGCCTGGAAGATCTCTACCTGCCCTACAAACAGAAACGCCGCACCAAGGCGCAGATCGCGAAAGAGGCCGGACTCCAGCCGCTGGCTGATGCGCTGTTGGGCGACCCGACCCTCACGCCGGAAACAGAAGCCGCGAAGTACCTGAAGGAACCCTTTAAGACCGACGACGGTGAGAACCCGGGCGCGGCCGATGTGAAGGCGGCGCTCGATGGTGCGCGCCAGATCCTGATGGAACGCTTCGCCGAAGACGCCGATCTTGCCGGCGAGCTGCGCGAATATCTGATTGCGAACGGCGTGGTCGATGCGAAGGTGCTGGACGGCAAGGTGGAGGCGGGCGCGAAGTTCTCCGATTACTTCGCATACTCTGAAAAACTGAAGACCATTCCATCGCATCGGGCGCTTGCACTGTTTCGCGGGCGCCGCGAGCAGATTCTGCAAGTCGCACTGCGGCTGGAAAGCGAACCGGAGCGTCCCGCCGCGGATGCGCCGCTCAATCATTGCGAGGGGCGCATCGCCTCGCGCAACAGAATCGATCATCGCGAGCGTCCGGCTGACAAATGGCTCGCCGAAACGGTGCGTTGGACTTGGCGCATCAAGCTCGCCACGCGCCTCGAAACAGAGCTGATGACGGCGCTGCGCGATCGCGCCGAAACCGAAGCGATTCGCGTGTTCGGCATGAACCTCAAGGATCTCTTGCTGGCTGCTCCCGCCGGTGCTTGCGCGACCATCGGGCTTGACCCGGGCCTGCGTACCGGTGTTAAAGTCGCGGTCATCGATGCGACCGGCAAGCTTGTCGATACCGCCACCATTTTTCCGCACGCGCCGCGCAACGAGTGGGATCAATCGCTTGCGCAGCTCGCCCTGCTCGCCGCCCGGCACAAGGTGGAGCTCGTCTCGATCGGCAACGGCACTGCTTCGCGCGAAACCGACAAGCTCTCAGGTGATTTGATGAAATTGCATCCTGAGCTTGGATTGAAGAAGATTGTCGTGAGCGAGGCCGGCGCATCGGTGTACTCGGCGTCCGAATACGCCGCGAAGGAATTTCCCGAGCTGGATGTTTCGTTGCGGGGCGCAGTATCCATCGCGCGCCGGCTGCAGGACCCGCTTGCAGAGCTGGTCAAGATCGATCCGAAATCGATCGGTGTCGGCCAATACCAGCACGACGTCAATCAAGCGAAGCTCGCGCGCACGCTGACTGCGATCGTCGAGGATTGCGTGAATGCGGTCGGTGTCGATGTGAATACCGCGTCCGTGGCGCTACTCGCACGGGTATCCGGCTTGAACGCGTCGATCGCTCAAAACATCGTCGCGCATCGCGACACGAACGGCCGATTCGCCTCGCGCGAGCTGTTGCGTTCGGTGCCAAGACTCGGCGAGAAGACCTTCGAGCAGGCGGCCGGATTTCTGCGTGTCGCGGAGGGCGACAATCCGCTCGATGCATCCGCCGTGCATCCGGAGGCGTATCCGGTCGTGGAACGCATCCTCGCCGAGATCGGCCGCGAGGCCAAGGCCGTCATTGGCGATAGCGCGACCTTGAAGGCCCTCGATGCCACGAAATTCGCCGATGCAAAATTCGGCGTCCCGACCATCACGGACATCCTGCGCGAGTTGGAAAAGCCCGGACGCGATCCTCGACCCGAGTTCAAAACGGCCACTTTCAAGGAAGGCGTCGAAGCCCTCAAGGATCTGCAGACAGGCATGATTCTCGAAGGCGTGATTACCAATGTGACGAATTTCGGCGCCTTCGTCGACATCGGTGTGCACCAGGACGGGCTCGTCCACATCTCCGCGTTGAGCGACAAGTTCGTGAAGGATCCACGCGAAGTCGTCAAGGCAGGGGATCTCGTTCGAGTCAAGGTTCTGGAAGTCGACGAGAAACGCAAGCGCATCGCGCTATCGATGCGCCTGAACGACGCGTCCTCGGCGGCACCAAAGCGTGAGCGAACCGAGCCTCGCGAGCGTCACGAGCCTCGCGGCAGATCAGAACCGCGCAAGGATCAGAGCGCACGTCCGGTGGTTCAAGCTTTCGTGCGGCCGGCGCCCAAGGCGGCGACACCAGCGGATAGCGCGATGGCGCTTGCGTTCGCACGAGCGAAGCGCGGCTAGTTTTTCTCGTCCTTGAAGCCGTTGGACCAATGCGTGCCGTCGCAGAACGGCTTGTTCTTTGATCCACCGCAGCGGCAGAGCGTATAGCGTGCGGTGGATGCAATCTTGCTCCCCGGCGGCGGTTCGTGAAGCGCAATGGCCCCCACGACTGCGTAAGGGCCATCCCTGGTGATGGTGATGGCCGGCGCGCAAGACTCATCAACCGCTTCGACCCCCTTGATCGAATAGCTCAACGCCCCGGACGGACAGTTCCTGATCGCTTGCACGATCGCCTCGACCGCGGCGCCAGCAGGATCGATCCATGGTTCGCTCCCATACTTGAATACCGACGCGAGACCATCGGTGCAACGTCCGGCGTGCGCACAGAGTGAGCGATCATCATGAATCGTGATGCCTGGCGCAGGGTAGTCGTCCCGCGCTGGGGCGCTCGCACCGGCCAGCCGCGCACCGGAGAAGCCGTTCTTCTGATGGGTTCCGTCGCAGAACGGCTTGTTGGCGGACCCACCACACCGGCAAAGAGCGATCACGGGCTTGGTCGGCACCGCGGCCCCGTTCGAATTCTTCAGATCATTGAGGTCCTTGACCAGATAAGGTCCATTCAGCTTGCATTCGATCGAAGGTGCCTGATTCATCATTGATCTCCTAGTGATGTTCGATTGAACATGCCCGCGCTGGCGCGATCAGCGGTGCACCTTGCGGATAACCAACTTCAGCCCCGACCATACGTCGCTTACTGCGCATACTTTCACATCGACAAATCCCAATGGCAACGCCAGCTCACGAATAGTGTCTTCGGTAATATCGGTCGGAACCCTTGATGCCTTCTTTGGCCAGGAAATCCAGACCACCGCATCGCGTTTGATGCTCGTTCGCAACGATGCAAGCTCTTTTTGCAACGTAGCGCGCCGGTCGTTGAAAACATGGACGATGTCGGTCGCCTCGGATAACTTCCGATCGAATACAACACCGTTGGGAACGGGTGCGATCCACTGCATGTATTCATCTGGGCCGTTGCGTAGCAGGATGTGCACGCCCTCGGTGATACCCAGCTTCTTTGCAAGGGGCGTACCAGAATAGCCGACGGGCTTTGCGTCATTCATCAGCGGTCGGTTTCAGCGGATCATGCGCAATCATCGCATTTTTGACATCGGCCATGGCGATAGCACGCAGATCGCGATGCCGAGAACGACGCCTGCGCCTAACCATTGGAACGAACGCCGGCTCGGTTTCATTGCCCAGACCGTGCGCGGCGATTTTCGTGAACGTTGTGGGCGATAAGCTCAGTCATTCGATGGCTGAAAGATCGCCTTGATCTCGCGAGTCGGCAAGGTATCGCGAACCCATCGGAAGGAGCCGGTATCGCGCATGGCAAGTGCCGCGTCCCGCACCGCCGCGAACGCAAGCCGCGATAGCGCGCCGCCCACGCTGATCCGCTTGACGCCGATCGCGGCCAGTTGCTGCGCGGTGATATCCGGGTCCGCGGAGCTCATCACGACATTCACCGGCTTCGGCACCGCAGCAACGACCCGTCGGATGGTTTCAAGATCACGCAAGCCTGGCGCATAGAGCACGTCAGCGCCGGCAGCGGCAAACGCCTGCAAGCGACGGATCGTGTCGTCAAGATCGGGTCGGCCATGCAGATAGTTCTCAGCGCGTGCGGTCAGCGTGAATTGAATCGGCAGAGCGCGTGCAACGCGCGCAGCGGCGGCGACACGCTCGACCGCGAGATCAAAATCGTAGATCGGTTTGGCCGCGTTGCCGGTCGAATCTTCGATCGAGCCACCGACAACACCCGCATCGGCGGCCATCCGGAAAATCCTGGCGGCCTCCTCAGGATCATCAGCGTATCCGTTCTCCAGGTCCGCGTTGACGGGAAGGTCTGTCGCCGATGCGATCTCGCGACAATTCTCGATCAGCTCGTCGCGAGCGATCGATAGCGTGCCATCGACCCGCCCAAGTGTGTTGGCGTAGCCGAGACTGGTTGTAGCCAATGCTTCGAATCCAAGCGAGGCAAAAAGTTTCGCGGTGCCGGCGTCCCACGGGTTAGGCATGATGAAGAGCCCGGGTCGCTCATGCAGCGCGCGAAACAATCGGGCTTTTTCAGCTTGTGTACGCATAGTCGATCCAATCGCCAGAATTCCGGTTAAGCCTTCTTGAGTAGGAAGTACGCGAGAAGCGCGATCACCACGACCCCTACGATCCAGAGTAAGGCATTTCGATTCGCGCCGGACTGCGCCGCCTCGAAGGACGATTGCAGCTATTTCGGACGCGTGCGAATCATTTGTTTGAACGAAAGCGTCATGACGAGAACGTCATTTTGATTCGTTACCTCCGTTCGGAACGAAACGAAACCACGGTCAGGGCGCGAACGAGAGGGCGTGAGGTCAGTGACGCGACTCAGCATCGTGAGCGTGTCGCCGGGACGTACCGGTTGCAAATACTGGATGTCCATTCCCGGAGCGCCAACGCCCTGGCCATTCAAAAATCCAGCGCGCATGATGCCACCCCATACCGCGGCGAAGGAATGCGTGCCCGATGCAATGAGGCCCTGGAAGGGAGAGGCTTTCGCGGCGGCTGGATCAATATGAAATGGTTGAGGATCGTAGGTGCGCGCGAATTCGATGATTTGATTCTCGGAGAACGACACCGGATCGCCTGGAAACGTATCGCCGACGCGATAGTCCTCGAACCACGCTACATCTGTGCACGCTCTTTGCATTGCGCACGTCCTCTGATCGAGCTCGACGCCACAATTGTGCATCCGCCACGACGCCGCGGGGCGAAAATCGCTATCCACCGAAAGACGCTGGGCGCTGTCCGTCCTGATGACGATCTTGGAATCAACCACGCGTCTTCGCGCCGGCGGGAACGCCACTACTTCAGGGGCGCCTTACCCTCTGCAATATCCATGATCATGCGGGTCGCGAGATAGAGGCGCGGTTCGATCGAGCTGATCAGGATGTATTCCGCGTTGACGGTATGGGCGCCGAAACCGCGCAGTCCGAACCCTTCGATCACCGGTGAATTCGTCTTGAGCGAAGCGCTGGCGGCATCGGTAAATCCGCCGCCGGAATCGTCGAGCACTTTGAGCGTCAAGCCGAGCTCGCGATAGACGGCCTGCGCATGCGCGCTCAGGACACGAGACGAGGGTTTGGCCTCGAGCGGCGGGACGCGACGTTCGAAAACCAGCTCGACATGTGCATCGGGCAGGAGCTTCTTCTTGATGCGCTCGCGCAGTCGTTGCTCGATGCCGTCGTAGTCAGCGACCCGGGCGACGCGCACATCCGCGCTCGCCTGGGCGCCCGGAGGAATCATGTTGCTGACGATTCCGGCGCGAGCCATGGTCCAATTCACCTTTACGCCGGTTGCCAGATCCGACAGATCGCGCATCTGCAGAATCTGAAAGGCAAGCTCGTCGAGCGCGTTGACGCCACGCTCAGGTGCGGCGCCCGCATGAGAGGCCCGCCCGCGTACCGTCAACTGCGCGAGCGCATGGCCGCTCGTCGCCAGCCGGACACGGTCTTCCTGGGCATTGCCGCCCCCTTCAAACGACAGGATCGCGTCGTGTTCCGCACCGAGCCGGGTGTGATGGTTTCGCGAACCCGGCGACCCGATCTCCTCATCCGCGTTGATGAACACGGTGATCGTCGCGTAGTCGTGGAAGTTCATCGCCTTCAGCATTGCCATAGCGTGCAGAATCACCGCGATACCGTGCCGGTCGTCCGCGATGCCGAGCCCATACGCACGGTCGCCATCGATCCGGAATGGTTGGCCGGCAAGCATTCCTCGCGGGTAGACCGTGTCCATGTGCGCAAGCAACAGGATTTTTTTCGTACCGGTACCGGTGAATGTCGCGCGCACCATTTTCCCGACCTTGTCCGGCGTGTCCGACATGCGGTGCGTATCGTCTTCCGTTGCGGCGATGAGATCGACTTTCGCGCCGAGTGCCGCAAGCTTTGCGACCAGGAGATTCGCGATCCGGTCGAGCTCCGCCAACTCCCGGCTGCCGGATTCGATCGCGGTGAGCTCCCTCAACGTTTGCAGCAGCGCGGGCTTTTCATTCTGGGCGAGCGATAGCAGTGGCTGGATGGGCTGGCCCGCCGCATGGCTTGCCAAGCTTGCGCCCACCATGAAGAACGCTGTCTTGAGCAGACAACCAATCTTCGCGTATTGCATGAACCCTCCTGAACTGACGCGATGGCAGAGTAGTTACGATTAGTGCCCGCAATGAGAAGTACGCTTCTAAGAATCGTCTCGATTGCGCAATTGGAATTCCGGACATGGAGAGAGGATGCGACCGCTCACCATCTTCGATCTTGACGGAACATTGGCGCTCATACAACACCGGCGCCACTTCGTTGAGGGCGACCCAAAAGACTGGAAAGCGTTCTATGCCGCGTGCGACACGGACGAACCCAACGAGCCGGTAATTGCCACGATGGAGCGGCTACGCCATGCAGGCGCCGACGTGTGGATATTCTCGGGTCGCAGGCAGTGGGAAGTGGCCAATGTAGGCCTCATCGTGCATCTCAATGTAGCACCGCCCACCATCGGGCATCTCGAACTGCCGCTGAACGATAAGATAGCGGCCCTTCACTTCATGTGGATCGGCTTTTTCTTCGTTCGACTCCGTGGGACCGAGCCATCGTTGATAGTAGTCCCCGTCGGCCGAAGCGGATACAGATGGGGCGTGAAATTGCACGCGGTCGCCGCTGCGGCCTACAGGATTCTCTGTGTGCGCCTCACCTACTTTCTTCGCCATCGACCTCCCGGCTCCGCCGAAAGTGCAACGCTCGATACGGGTGGGTGGTGAGCCCTTGACCGGCCGGGACTTTCAGCCAGCAAGATGCGCCATGCTTGTCTTGTCGCGATAACCCCCGCGATGACGCGAACGAGCAAGCGCGCGCAGCCGCGCTTGGGAAGTGTCGCGGTCCATCGCGCTGTTATGTGGCTCGGCTTACGCAGCGTGTAGGAGCGACCGGCGAACCGTTTGCGGTAGCTCTACCTCCACAAAGCGGTCCGCGGCGTACAGATAGTCTTCGCCGCTCTCGTCGATAACCCGGATGTCGCCATCTTCGGCTGCGCCTTCGTCCGGCAATACCAGATAGATCTTGTGCAATTCCAAAGAGGCAGGGTAGCCACGGTTGTTTATGCACACGGCGAAATGCCTTGCGGTCTTACGTTGTTTCATAGTCATCATCCAAGTAGCGTTTCCGCTTGATTTCTTTTTTCCCGATCCCGTGCGCCTCATACCAATGAAGCTCCGCGAGCCGCATGCGTCCGGTCATCAGGCGAATACGCGCCATCCCCTTCATCTTTCTCCATCGACCTTTCCCATAGCTTCTGCGCAAGCGCCTAAGGTCGCGAATTCCTTTTCCTGTTGCGATCGTCTCGACAACGGTAATCTCGCCGACGATCTCGAAGTCCATTTCGGCATTTTGCCACTTCGACGGCGGTCACGTTGGAGACGCATAACGTTTAGTTGGACTAAACCGCTTCGCGGTGGCGAAAGAACGATAAGGGAAGAGCAGCGCGCTTGAATGGGGCTCCCTGTGTGTTGTGAGTGACGGCATTACCTTGATGTTGGGGAATGTTCCCCGACATCAAGGAACTGATCATGTCCAAGCTACGCGAGCAGATGCGCGATGCGATGGTGGTGCGCGGGTTTTCGCTGCGCACCCAGCAGGCTTACATCGAGGGGCTGG
>JANMUI010000622.1:0-5136 GCA_031391405.1 Betaproteobacteria bacterium | reverse complement strand
GGCTCGCGGGCATAGACAGCGGTGCTCGTTCCGGCGGGCGGTGGCGTCCCGGCCGACGAATTAACGGTGGACGCCGGGGCGCTCGAGGATGCGCCGCTATCGCCGCCACCCGCATCGCTGCAACCGGCAAGGATACCGGTGAGGACAAGCGCTGCAGTTGCCGAGTAATGTCCCATCGGATGGCGGAAGTCGATACGGAATGTCGGAGCGGGATCCTAACATTGCGCATTTCGAATGCATGCAGCAGCGTTGGCCTGGATGCGCTGAAGGCCCCGGGTGGCCGATAAGCGGTTTCGGGCCTTGTCCGGTTCAGTGACGGCCCAACCGCCGAATGGCGGTATCGCCCCGAACCTGCGTTCGACAGGCGAGTATATGACCGCGAGATCGTTCTTCGGCAAGGAGCGCGCGCTCGGAATATTCGAGCTCGAAGACCTGCCCGCTCACCAGTTCGCACTTGCAGTGGCCGCAATCGCCGGCCTGGCAGCTATACGGAAACGGGATATTCGCGCGATGCGCGGCGTCGAGGATCGTTTCGCCATCCGCCGCTGGAATCGATTCGTTGCTATCGACGAAGGTAATTTGGTGCACGGCCGGTCGCATTCATGACCAAGGTCGGAATGAACATCACAACGGTTTGAATGCCAGGATCGAAGTCAACAGCATTGACGACCGGAGCGGCGAGTTGCTTGGCCGCAGCAGCAGAAACGGGGGCAATCGCCCCCGTTTTCGATCGCACACGGTGGCGCGATGATGGTGCTAGCTGTGATAGGCCGTTTCGCCGTGCGAGTTGATATCCAAGCCCTCACGTTCTTCTTCTTCCGTGACCCGCAGTCCGACCATCGCATCGGCAGCCCTGAATGCAAGGATCGACACCACACCCGACCAGACGACCGTCACGACCACTGCCTTGAGCTGGATCCACACCTGCGCGCCGATGCTCGTAAAGCCGGTCGCTGCGGTGACCCAGTCGGTTACGAATCCAGGTCCGCCCAATGCAGGCGATACGAAGACACCGGTCAGCAATGCGCCCAAGATGCCGCCGATCGCATGCACACCAAACACGTCGAGTGAGTCGTCAAGGCCGTGCATACGCTTGAGCCCGTTGACACCCCACAGGCAAACGATGCCGGCCGCCAAGCCGATCACGAGTCCACCTACGATTCCTACGTTGCCCGCTGCCGGCGTGATTGCAACAAGGCCCGCGACCGCGCCCGATGCCGCACCAAGCATCGAGGGCTTGCCCTTGATCAGCCATTCACCGAATGTCCACGCGAGTACGGCGCATGCGGTCGCAAGATAGGTGTTGATGAACGCGAGCGCCGCCGTGTTGTTGGCCTCCAACGCGGACCCCGCATTGAAGCCGAACCAGCCCATCCAGAGAAGCGAGGCGCCCACCATGGTCATCGTGAGATTGTGCGGCGTCATCGCTTCGCGACCGTAGCCGACGCGTTTCCCCGCAAGCCACGCGCCGACCAGGCCAGCGACACCTGCGTTGATGTGTACGACCGTCCCGCCCGCGAAATCGAGCGCGCCCCACTGCCACAGAAGGCCCGCCTTCGCATTGACGGCGTCGATGAGTTTCGCATCCGTGTAGGCGTCCGGACCGGCCCAGAACCACACCATGTGCGCGATCGGCAGATAGGCGAATGTGAACCAGAGGACGACGAACAACAGGACCGCGGCGAATCGCGCCCGTTCAGCGAACGCGCCAAGGATCAGACAACACGTGATCGCCGCGAAGGTCGCCTGGAACGCGACGAATACGAATTCCGGAATGACGACGCCCTTGCTGAACGTTGCCGCATTCGCGAACTCACCTTTTGCCGGGTCAAATATTCCATTCAGGAACAAACGATCCCAGCCACCGAAAAACGCGTTGTTCTCGGTGAACGCCAGGCTGTAGCCGTAGATCGCCCAGAGGACCGAAATCAGCGAGAACACGACAAAGACCTGCATCA
This sequence comes from Betaproteobacteria bacterium, assembly GCA_031391405.1. Lineage (GTDB taxonomy): Bacteria > Pseudomonadota > Gammaproteobacteria > Burkholderiales > SG8-39 > SHXR01. The sequence continues at coordinate 3,178 of JANMUI010000622.1, read as the reverse complement.
ATATCGATAGCATGTTCTTCGCACGAACCATGCCGCCATAGAAAAGCGCGAGACCGGGCACCGCCATCATCAGCACGAATGCGGTTGCGACCAGCATCCATGCCGTGTCGGCTTTGTTGGGTGTGGGCGCGGGCTTGGCTGCCTCGGTGGGCGCCGCCGCGGGCGCGGCAGTCGCTGGAGCGGCAGCCGGCGCTTGGGCGAGAATTGTTATCGGGACGGTTTCCGTCCGCGACGCGGTTGCATTGACGCCTTGATCGGCGCCGGCGCTCAACGCGGTTGGCGCGATGCTCAACACGCCGGCAATGATGAACAACGAAAGGAAAAAGCTCTTCATACGTCTCCCCTAGTGCAGGTTCACGCGCGCCCTGACTTGCAATCAAGGGCCGTGTCGCTCGCCTGCGATATCGTGCGTGCGTGGTTGCGATACCGAGCCTAGACGGCGCTCGCTCCGGTTTCGCCGGTGCGGATCCGGACGACCTGTTGCAGATCGAAGACGAAGATCTTGCCATCCCCGATCTTCCCGGTTCGCGCGGACTTCTCGATCGCTTCGATCACCTGATCGAGCAGCGCGTCGTCGATCGCTGCCTCGATCTTGACCTTGGGCAGAAAGTCGACCACATACTCCGCACCCCGATAGAGCTCCGTGTGACCCTTCTGGCGACCAAACCCTTTGACTTCCGTGACGGTGACGCCTTGGACGCCGACTGCGGACAGTGCCTCGCGCACTTCGTCAAGCTTGAACGGCTTGATGATTGCAGTTACGAGCTTCATACAATCCCCTTTTACATTGGGACGCGCGGTGTTCCGCCGCGCGTCCAGTCGTTACGATTGGTACGGTCAGAACGTCTTGCCAACGGATAGCACGACGGTAGGCTCACCCGTGAGCTTGGTTTTCCCGCCGGCGTCGCGCGCGTAGTACCACCCCTTGTCGGCATCCGTTCCAACGACTGCCGCGCCGAGTTGCCAGCCCTTGAGGTCGTATGTCATGCCCACCTTATAGTCGACATAGTCGAGCTCGTTGTAGCTTTTCACGTCGGTGTAGCCCACATGCAGGTTCAAGGTGAGCTTGGGTAGTACTTCGTAATTGGCTGAAAGGTCGTAATACATCGTTCCTTTCGAGTTGCCCCGATCGGCGAGCGCTATGCCCGTGTCCTTGTGCGCGAAGAAGCCTTGCGCAAGCGTGCCGTCCAGCCCGAAGTAGTTGGTGAGAGAGTTCGACGCCTTGAAGGACAGCCATTTCCAGCTCGCGCCGACATAGACCTCCCAGTTGTCGAATTTGCGATCCACGCCGCCGCTTACGAAGCGCGCACCCGGGTAGTAGTAGTAAAGCGACCCCACATCGACTGTCAGATCGCCGAAGGCCTTCTTGTAGCCGCCGTAGAAATCCATTTCAATCCCGGCGCCATTCGGGTAGCTCACGCCACTGACATTTGAGTTCCAATTCCCGATATACAGCCCACTCGAATGCCCGTAGTCGAGGCCGCCTTGGATGGCGGGCCCGCGAAACGTTTGCGAGATGCCGCGAAATCGATAGTCGCTGACAATCGTCGCGTTGCCAGTGACCGGCGACGCAGGCTCCGGCGTCGCTTGGGCGCTACACACGATCGGACCGAATGATGCCGCTGCAACCGCGCAAGTGAGTATTGTCTTTTTCATTGATGACCTCAGGGAGAAGGGTTTTGAACACTTAGCATTTCCCATGCCATAGGTATTTAATCTATGAATCAATGGGTTATCCCGGGTTTGCGCTTTATCGCGATGCCGCGCGCACCAACTCGGAGCGATGCATGTAACACACCGCACCGTTCCGGTGCAACTGGCCGGCGCGTCGGAGTCCGAACCGCCGTGTGCTAAAGTTCACCGATCTGATGAGGTGCACGATGAGTGGCCCCAAGTTTTTTGAGGATCTACAGCAACGCATTGCGGAGCTTGTCGCGAAAAGCCCTGCAAAGGACATCGAGCGCAATGTGAAAGCAATGATGGCGAGCGCTTTCACCAAGATCGATCTGGTGCCGCGCGAAGAGTTCGACATTCAGCTCAAGGTTTTGGCGCGCACGCGCGAGCGCCTTGAGCAATTGGAGCAACGGGTCGCAGACCTGGAGGCAAAATTGGACGCGAGATCGTCCGCGCCCAAATAGATGTCGCTGGCTGTCCTGTATAGCCGGTCGCTCGTGGGAGTGGATGCGCCGCTCGTCACCGTAGAGGTCCATCTTGCAAATGGACTGCCCAGCTTCACGATCGTCGGATTGCCGGAAGCCGAGGTCAAGGAATCCAAGGATCGTGTCCGGGCGGCGCTGGTCAATTGCCGATTCGATTTCCCCGCCCGGCGCATCACCGTAAATCTTGCGCCCGCCGAGCTGCCAAAGGAAAGTGGGCGGTTCGACCTGCCGATTGCGCTCGGCATCCTTGCTGCGTCTGGGCAGATCCCCGGAAACCGGCTGAACGAGCTGGAATTCGCCGGAGAATTGTCGCTGTCGGGCGAGTTGCGCGCTATTCGCGGTGCCCTCGCGATGACATTCGGCGCGCACCGCTCTGGACGAGCCTTCGTGGTCCCAGCCGCGAGCGCCGACGAGGCGGCTCTCGTGCGGGACGCGACGGTGCATGGCGCGGAATCATTATTGGCGCTCTGCAAGGCGCTCATTGATCGTGATCCCCTGCCGCGCCATGTGTCGAATCTGCAGGCGAACCCACTCGTTTATCCGGACTTGATCGAGGTGAGAGGACAGCTTGCGGCCAAGCGCGCGCTTGAAGTCGTCGCGGCCGGACGCCATAGCCTGATCATGGTTGGTGCGCCGGGAACCGGGAAATCGATGCTTGCGCATCGGCTGATCGGCATCCTTCCCGATATGACCGATGCCGAAGCCCTCGAGGCGGCATCATTGCAGTCCCTCGCGCGCGTAGGATTTCGTACCGAGGAATGGCGCCGCCGGCCGTTTCGTGCGCCCCATCACTCGGCATCATCCGTTTCGCTCGTCGGTGGTGGCGCGAATGCCCGGCCCGGGGAAATCTCCTTGGCGCATCATGGCGTGCTGTTCCTCGATGAACTGCCGGAGTTTGATCGCAAAGTGCTCGAGGTTCTTCGCGAGCCGCTTGAGGCCGGTCGCGTGAATATCTCGCGTGCGGCGCGACAGGCGTCCTACCCGGCGCAGTTCCAGTTGGTCGGTGCGTTGAATCCATG
>JANMUI010000617.1:0-1165 GCA_031391405.1 Betaproteobacteria bacterium | reverse complement strand
AAGTTCTTCCGGGCCGCCGATCATTGGGTCGAATCCGACGCTTTCGATCTTGGCTACCGTTTCCGGTTGCCGGAGCACAGCGGCGATTTCGGCGCTTAGCTTGTCCACTGCGCCACGCGGCGTTCCGGCGGGCGCGAAGACGCCGACCCAGGCTGAGTACTCGAATCCCGGGAATCCTGCTTCGGCGACTGTCGGCACGTTCGGCGCCACCGCCAGACGTACCGTGCTGGTGACGGCCAGGGCCCGAAGCTTGCCCGCGTTGACCGCAGCGATCGAGGTGCCGACCGGCTCGCAAACGAGCTGCAATTGCCCGCCCATCAAATCGGTGAGCGCCTGCGCGGTGCTCTTGTAGTTCACCATCGCGATGTTCACACCGGCCATCACCTTGAACATTTCGGTACAGAGTTTCGATCCGCTGGTGGCCGTCCCGTAGAACATCTTTCCCGGTGATGTGGTTGCGAGCGCAACGAGCTCCTTCAAGTTCTGCGCCTGGACACCGGGATGGACGACGATAAAATTGAACGCATTCTTCAACGCCATGGCGACCGGAACGAAGTCGGCTATAGGATGAAACGGCAATTTGCTCCGCAGGCTGAAGTTGGCGGCCAGGGTGGAGCTTGAACCCAGCACCAGCGTGTAGCCGTCCGGCGCGGAACGGGCGGCCGCCTCGAGGCCAATGATGCCCTCCGCGCCGGGTCGATTCTCGATGACGACGGTTTGCCCGATGCGCTCGCCGAGCTTACCCGCGACGACGCGCGCGACCACATCGGTCGCCCCGCCTGCGCCGAGAGGCACGATGATGCGAATCGGCTTCGAGGGGTAGGGCTGTGCGCAGGCCGGTGCGACAGCAATCGTTAGAAGGGCGCTTGCAGCAGCGCAGGACAGCGGCGATAGCAAGGACATGCAGATTCTCCCTGTTCTTCGATAGTGTGCGTTGCGGTATTCGCTCGAATGTTCGCACGCCGTGACCGCCAGCATACCGGTCTCCCGCACACACGCTAGACTTGAACGAGTTGCCAGGCGATCGATGCATTGCTTGGCCCTCACCACCTCCGGTTCTCGACACAAAGTGGCCCCATGATTGGCGAGCCGAAGATTTATCTTGTCCATGCCCAGCGCGTATCGATCGATCCCATCGAGGCAGCCTTTCAATCACTCTGGCCGG
>JANMUI010000616.1:0-6075 GCA_031391405.1 Betaproteobacteria bacterium | reverse complement strand
TCGATGCACGCGCCGACATCGAATGAAACACACCGACGATGGCCTGCCCCGGCCGAAGCTTCTCCTTAACCGCACGATTGACCGATCCGATGTCACGCGCGAGTTGCTGATAATGGTGACTGTCGGCACTGCTTGGTGCGTTGCGGCCGTGATTGCGCATATCGAACAACACGACCTCGAAGCGATCGAGCAGCGGTTCCCAGAACACGCGGTAGCCATCGATAGCAAAACCATTGCCGTGGGATATCACCAGGCAGTGGCCTTTTCCTGGGCTGTAACGACGGCAAGGAACTTCAATACCGTCGGTCATCGTGGCGATGAACGTCTCGGCGGGACTCGGCAAGTTCTGGGAAAAGGTCATCGTGGATCCGTAAGGCTGCGGCATCAATCCATGCCCGGATGATAGTGGAAGTTGGAAGTCGTCCGTGATCTCGCGCGGCGATGCCCGCAAAGGGCTTTCCTCCGCCTTGCCGATGAGCGACACTCACACGATGGCCATGTGGATGGAGACGGCATGAAGTTCGGACTATTCGGCGGTGCCAAGGTACAGCGCGGCGCGGCAACGGCGGACAGCCACGGTTACCGCACCTTTATCGACTATGTGAAGAACGCCGAAACGCTCGGTTACGAGAGCATCTTCATGGTCGAGCATCACTTCACCGGGCAAGGACAGGTGTCGGCCTCGCTCAACGTGTTGTCGTATCTCGCCGCATGCACGACCCGCTTGCGGTTAGGCACCGCGGTCGTAGTACTGCCATGGCATAACCCGGTGCTGATCGCCGAACAGGTCGCCACCCTCGACGTATTGTCGGGTGGTCGCGTCGACTTTGGCGTGGGCAAGGGCTATCGCGACAACGAATTCGATGGATTCTGCGTCCCGATGGATGAGGCCACCGAGCGCTTCGATGAGGCGATGGAAGTCATCCGCAAGGCATGGGCGTCGCCGGACCGTTTCTCACATCATGGCAAGCGCTGGAAATTCCATGACGTGGTGGTCGAGCCCGAACCGGTACAGCGTCCGCATCCGCCGTTCTGGATGGGTGCCGGCAGCGCCGAGTCGATCCGTCGTGCCGCACGCGAAGGCTACTGTCTGCTTCTGGATCAGGTCGCCGACATCGACGAGATCATCGAAAAGGTGCGTATCTACCGGGAAGCCTGTCTCGCGGCCGGTCGTCCCTACTCGCCGATGCAAGTGGGCGTGACCCGCGCGCTCCATATCGTTCGAACGGACGAGGAACGCGCCAAAGCGCTCGCGACCCGCAAAGAGGTATTGAAAACGATCGCCTCGATTGCGCGCCCTCTCAAGCCGAAAGTCCCCGGGTCGTATGCCGACCCCGACATTGCCGGCGATGATGCAGCGCTCCTCGGCACGCCTGCCGAAATCATCGAAAAGTTGCAGCGATTGCGGGCAGGTGGCATCGAATACGTACTGCTGGTCGGCTATGGCGATATCAACACGGCATTGCGAGAATTCGCATTGGAAGTGATGCCTCATGTGCAAGGTGGCGCGCACACCGGCGCACCGATCGTCGAGAAGAAGCGCACCGCATTGGGTTGACGAACGACGACGCTTGGCGTCAACCCCACAACTGCTTCGAGGCCAGGCGCGCGCCTTCGGCCATCGCCTGCAGCTTGGCCCAAACAATCGCGGGATGCACTGTCAATCGTCCGGCGAAGGTCGCGAAACCGCAATCGGTCCCGGCGATCACATTCTCTCGACCCACGACGCTCGCGTAGTTGAGGATCCGATCGGCGACGACTTCCGGATGCTCGATGAAGTTGGAGGTCGAATCGAGCACGCCGGGAATCACCAGCTTCCCGTCGGGCAGGCGAAATTCCTTGAATACCTTCCATTCGTGTTCATGACGCGGATTCGCGCCCTCGAATGAAATCGCCATCGCGCGCGATGCAAGGACCGGCGCGATGATCTCGCGCAATGGAATATCGTGATGATGCGGGCCGGGATAGTTGCCCCAGCAGAGGTGAAGGCGAAGCTGCTCGGGCGGCACGTCCTTCGTTGCCTCGTCCAGCACTTCGAGGTGAAGCGCGACCACCTTCCGGAATTCAGGCAAGGTCAGCCGCGAGAATTGATTGTTCCATCCGGATGCGATGTCGGGGCAGTCAACCTGCAATATGAATCCCGCCTTCGCGATCGCGGTGTATTCATCCTTGAGCACATTCGCCAGCGCCCGCAGATAGTCCTCGTGCGACTTGTAGAATTTGTTGCCGAGAAAGCGCGCCGCCTGCCCGGGAGACACCGCAGTGAGGAAGTAATCCCGCGCAGGTTTCGATCCGATCGCTGCCTTGAAATTCGCGATGTCCACCTCGACCGCCGCAAAGTCCTTCCATGCGATGGGCGCGACGCACGTCGGACGCACCGTCGTCAAGCCACCCCAGCGCTGGTTGTCCGCGAAAAACTCGGGAAAATCGCGGCCATCCCGCGCCTCGGGCATCGGCGCCGGTTCGCCCTCGAATCCGGTCAGCCGATTTTTGATGTAGGTCGAGTAGTCGGGCTTGCTTTGCTCGCCGTCATTGACGATATCGATGCCGCACTCGACCTGCTTGCGGACGATTTCTGCCACCGCTGCACGCACGCGCGCTTGAAATCCAGCGTCATCTTCCCGCGTACCCTTCTCGCGCTCCTGCAATGTCGCAAGCAGATCGGTCGGGCGCGGGAGGCTGCCCGTGTGGGTGGTGAGGATGCGATCGGTGCTGCGTTTCATCTTGATGCGCTCCATAGGTTGCGTGGGCGAGACACGGTAGACTCGGCTTCGATAAAATCGATTCTACCGGGCATGTATTTTCATGCATGGCGAATTGGAACCGCGATCTTGAATTACGAACTTAAACCATTTGTTCGCACCATTCTGTCATTGAACCCGGCGCGCCGATCACGCGCCTTCTCGAATCTGGGCATCCTATGGGTATGAATGTCGAACTCATGTTTCCGGTATCAATCGCGGTGGTGGACTTCGAGCCGGACATGCGCGATATCACCCGCGACAAGGTGATGAAGTACATCGCTACCGAGGCGGCCAAGCGCGATGTCACGACCTCCCCCATCGAGTCGGTCGAGACCTCGTATTTCTCAGGAAAATCAGTGCTGGAAGATGCCGCGCTCAGCGAGCTCAAATCGAACATTCTCGCAGCCGGCGAAGCGTTCCTGAAGTGGTTCGGTTGTCCGCCGACGCCGCTTGAGATCGAGCGCTCGTGGATCAATATCTTTCGCCCCGGTATGCAGGAGATGCAGCACGCCCACGAGGGCAGCATGCTGTCAGGGAGCTATTATGTGGAAGCGCCCGAGAATTGCGGCGATCTGGTCTTCCAGGATCCGATCGGCGCCAGGCGCTGCCATCGCGCCTTTACCGAGACCGGCGTCAAGACGCCGCAGACCGCGACCGAGATGTCCTATCCTCCCCGGCCGGGGCGATTCATCATGTTCGAATCATGGATGCCGCACGCCGTGATGGGTAACAAGAGCGGCAAGATCCGGATTTCGATCGCGGTGAACTTGCAGAAGAAGCGGTAGCGACATCACTCTGCGCGCAAACGTGCAGAGGAACAAAACGCGCTCTTGCTACCACTCAAGCGGTTCGCCATCCTGAAAAAACCCGCCCGTCGGTCCTGTGGTTGGCAGCAGGGCGGCCCAGACCACACTTGCCGCGCCCACTTCAACGCTGCGCGGTGCGCCGCGCCCACCCATGTCGGTGCGGGCCCAGCCTGGCGATACCGCGTTGATTCGCATCTTCGCGAAGGAAGGGTCCCTTGCAAGGATCCTCGTGAATGCGTTGAGCCCGGCTTTCGACACGCGGTATGCGGATCGCGGCCAGCCGTGCTTTTCGTTCGTCCGGGATCGAGTGTCCTTCACGAACGACTCCATGAGGGCGATCAGCGCAGTGCGGGTGAGTGCCGGATCGAGCATTCGATCGCGCATCGGCTTCGCAAATGCCGACAGCTGACCCATGGCACTCGATACCATGACGATTCGTCCGTTCGGTTCCATGAGCGGACTGAGCGCATCGGTCACCGCCACGACCCCAAAGAAATTCGTTGCAAGGGTCTGGCGGGCGACATCGGCATCGACGCCGTCCATCGAGATCCCCGCATTGTTGACGAGGATGTCGAGCCTGCCGTATTCGGGCTCGATGCGCTTTGCGAGCGCCGCGATCGAACCGGCGTCGGCAACATTCAATGTCACCGGGGTGACGGTGTGCCCATCCTTGCGCACGATCGCCGCCGCCAGATCGCCCTTGACCGGGTCCCGGCTCGCGAGCAGCACGCGCGCGCCGGCCTGCGCGAGCTGGCGACAGACTTCAGTCCCGATGCCGCGGTTAGCGCCGGTTACCAGAGCGAGCGGGCTATTGATGCCTGATGCCATGAAGGGTCCCTTGAAGATGCGCTATTCGGCCTTGGCGCCTATCTGCTTGATCAGCAGGGCGTTGCGTTTCAGGTCGGCGCGAACCAATTCGCTCAACTCGGCCGGTGTGGCAGGTGTTGGATGGAAGCCGAATGTATCCATGCGTTCCTTGAAGTCGCTCTCGCCGAGGATCCGATTGACCTCGCGGTTGATGACGCTGACGATCTCCGCGGGCGTGTTGCGCGGCGCAAGGAATGCAATGAAACCATTTGCGCCGGGGCGCGCTTCGACGATCACCTGCTGGTTCCAGGCCTTCGACAGGCGCTCCGCAAAAAGGCGTGCGACTAGATCGGGGCCTTGCCCGCTCGCATAGGGCGAGGCGATTCGAATTGGTTTGGTGGGATACGACTGTGCCAGTGCGGGCGCTGCAAAAAGCGCGCCGGACGCATTCGCGACAGAGAGGCGCTGGATCAATGGTATCGACATGGTGTCTCCTCGCGCCCCCTCAGTTCGTACGCTTCATGCTATCGAGATCGTAGCCGGCGGTGCGAGCGTAGCGACCGGAGATCGCCTTCAGCTCGGCCGGATCGATGATGTCCTCGATGCGCTGAAACGGCCGCCCTCCGGACAGCTCCTCGACCCGATTGATGATCGTATCGGGGGGCTCGATGCGGCTCGCGTGCACCACTTTGGTGGTAAGCGACAGCCGCTCCGCCTCGTAGGCGGCAAACGCATCGGCAGGATTCGCGTTCGCCTGGAGGTGGCGCGCGATCGCATTGGCATCCAGAATTGCCTGTGCCGCGCCGTTGCCGCCGCGCGGATACACCGGATGCGCCGCGTCGCCCAGCAGCGTAACGCGACCGAATGTCCAACGCGGCAATGGCTCGCGATCGACCATCGGGTACTCGAGAATGGTGTCGGCGGATTCGAGCATCTCTGGAATGTCGAGCCAATCGAACTTCATCGACGCGAACAGCGGCATGAAATCCTCGAGACGGCCCGGTGTGCTCCAATCATTTTCCGTGGCACTCGCCTGCTCGATCTCCGCGACCCAGTTGATGAGTTGCAGACCATCGGGCAAATTGCGAATTGGATAAGTAACGAGTTTGCCGGTCTTGATAGCGCCGACGCGACACACATTGCGCCCGTAGAGAAAAGCCGCGCGACGGGTGACGCCCCGCCACATGTTGATGCCGCCAAATCGCGGCGGCCCTTCGTCAGGGAAGAATTGCTGGCGAACGCACGATCGAATGCCGGCTTGGTGCAGAAAAAGGGCGGTGGTGAGGCCACCGATCCCGCCGCCGATAATCAGCACGCTCATGAGGCCTCGTCTCCCGGGTTGGCAGGTCCGCGATCGGGCTTCCTCGCGGCGCGGCGAGTAGGATACTCTGCGTAACCGCGGCGCACGCGCGCACGGCCAAGCACTCTCGTCACGCAGCGGAGTGGACATGCGTATTCGACCGAAGGCATCCATCCAATGAATGATTCGACCTTGCAACGAACGCTGGCGCAATCGGGTCGCATCGCCTACGACGATCTGCGCGAGTGGCTCGTGCTAGCCGATCAGTTGGGCGAAGTGCGCATCGTGCGCGATGCCAATTGGCAAGACGACATCGGCTTGGCCGCCGAAGCGGTGCTGCGCGCGGAGAACGGACCGTGCGTCGTGTTCGAAGACGTTCAGGGTTGCCCCAAGGGTTTTCGTCTGCTGATGAATGTCT
>JANMUI010000592.1:0-4104 GCA_031391405.1 Betaproteobacteria bacterium | reverse complement strand
CTGATTGAATTTGGAAGGCGTGACGGCGAATCCGAATCGTTGAATCGAGCTCGACGCATGGCCGATTGGCTGGTTGCCATCCAGTTACCATGCGGTGGCTTTCAGGGCGGGAAGATCGACTCTCAACCAGTTGTGCCCGTAACCTTTAACACCGGTCAGATTCTACTTGGGCTCGCAGCAGCCGAGCGCGCGTTCGGTGACTATCGATTATCAATGCGCCGCGCTGCCGATTGGGTCGTGAAGACCCAGGATGCGGATGGGTGCTGGCGAAGGAATCCGACCCCGTTCGCAAGAGCGGGTGAGAAGACGTATGAAACGCACGTTGCATGGGGATTGTTTGAAGCCGCGCGTATCGATCCCGGCCGTGGTTACGCTGAAGCGGGACTGGCAAATGTTCGCTGGGCGCTCGGCCTTCAGAGCGACAATGGCTGGATCCAGAAGTGCTGTTTGGGCGACACAAGTATTCCTCTGACTCATACCATTGGCTACGCCCTACGAGGCATTCTGGAGGCGTATAGTTTTAGCAAAGATCCGACCCTGCTCGCCGCAGCGAGAAGGACCGCCGACAGGCTGCTTGTTGCACAAGGGGCGGACGGCTACCTTCCTGGTCGCTTGCGTTCGGACTGGTCAGCGGCGGCCACTTGGGTATGCCTTACGGGGACCGCGCAAATAGCGCATTGTTGGTTGTTGATGTATAAATATACGCGCGAGCGGCGGTACGCAGAGGCTGCTTTCGATGGCAACCGCTTCGTTCGTCGATCAGTCTGCGTTGATGGGCCGCTTGAAACGCGAGGTGGCGTGAACGGGTCATTCCCGGTCAATGGGGACTACGGCCCCTACCAATACCTCAACTGGGCCGCTAAATTCCTTGCAGACAGTTTGATGCTTGAGGAGGAGGTTCGCCATGAATTCGAGCATGGCTCTTTCAATGATCTTCCTCATGCGAAAAAAGTCCGGGTCCAAATACTGGCGACATGACGCGTATTGCCTCATGTCTCGCCGCCAATGGTGATGGCCTGAATCGTAGTTGGGTAAATCACGGTCCGGCCTTCCGATTTCACACTGAATGCGTTGGCGAATAGACAGGTCTCACATAATTCCCGCAGCCGAAAGATCGCCGCCATAAAGCCAAGCTAGCTATGCCGGGCTGGCTCGTGACTAAGCGATGTCGCATGGGATCGCCGACGTGCTCGCCTGCAGTGTGAGTGCACGCAAGTACGCGCGGGCGATGTACCGTTTTGTCGACGAGATGGGAATCTCCCGAAGCGCTGTATCACGCCATTTCATCAAGGACAACGCCAGTGCGCTGGAAAAGCTGATGGCTCGTGCATTCGGGGACACCGACCTGGTGGCCATCTGAGTGTTTTCACCCGACTTGAAAGTGCAATGTTCAACAACGGCGAAGTTCCGGTTTGATTTCACCAGCGCACGGAATGACAAACGCTGCCGGCAATGATGAGTGGCGGCGTTCTTGGAGGTGAATGTCGCGCCATTCAGAACGGTGTTTCGTGGTCGTCCAGATCGATCGCGCTTGGTTCGGTATGCACCATGTTCTCGTAGCTGTGATCGTGATAGAAGAGCTCGATGCGGTGGTCGTAGTGCTGCGCGAACAGCTCGAGGAACGAGAGCAGGCAATCGTGGTCGGCCACCGCGCATTCATCGCAAAGGTTTGGCAGATCGATTTCCACGGTAATGGGTTCGGGTCGCATGAGACGCTCTTGTGGCAGCTCGCTCATCGTGGTGCGACCGCGCGACGGGAGGTCGTGGCGGTCGGTTTGGCGAACACCTCCAGGTACCTCTATCCGAGTGATGCGTAAGATCCGCTCCGGATTGCGAAGACCCAGCGCTACGCGCAAGGCTTCCAGCATGAGATCTTGGGGCATCGTCTCGCTCATCGCCCAGCCCACCAGATTGCGCGCGTACAGATCCAGTGATCCAGTACCAGCGCCAAATACAACCACCCCTCGAGTGTCCACCTGCGCAATCGCATGAAGAAACATCACTGCAGGGCGATCAATCCGAGGATGTGAACCGGTCCCCGTATGGTGGACGCCACGTACTGCCTGTCGGGCCGAAGGCCCGAATCAGCTTTTCTACTAAATATTAAAAATTGATGAACGCCGGCGCGCGGTGGGCAACCGCAGGCGAGCGAATGCGAGTCGCGGTTGTCCACGGTGCGCCGGCGACCAAGGCTGTGGGCAACTCGCGTACCGCCCGCAGGGCGGCTGTCCACGGCCGCAGGTTCATCGCGGCGGTGGGCAGGCGAGTTGTCCACAGCGCGCAGCGTAGCGGGCGCGCGCGCCCGCGTAGCGCAGCAGTGTGCGGCGCAGCCGCCTGATTTCATCCGTTCCCCTCCGCCGCGATTTGCGTCCTCTTCACCCACTGCTGTTCGAACCACGCCGGCGCGACGTTGCCCAGCGCAGAGTGACGCCTCTCGGTGTTGTAGTAACCGATGTAGCGCACGATCGCTTGGCGTGCTTGCTCGCGCGTCGCAAACGTTTCTCCATGCACGCATTCGACCTTCAAGGTGCCATTCACCGATTCCATCGGTGCATTGTCCCAGCAATCCCCCTTGCGGCTCATCGACACCGCTATGCCGCGCGCCTTCAACACTTCGCGATAATCGTTGGCAGCGTATTGCGAACCGCGATCGGAGTGATGCGTCAGACCGGTGCCCGGATTGCGCAGACCCAGGGCCACCCGCAAGGCCTCCAGCGTGAGCGCCTGGGGCATCGTCTCGCTCATCGCCCAGCCCACCAGCTTGCGGGCATACAGATCGAGCACCAGCGCCAGATACAACCACCCCTCCAGCGTCCACACGTAGGTCAGATCCGTCAGCCATTTCTGGTTGGGCGCAGTGGCCGTGAAGTCGCGCTCCAAAACGTTCGGCGCGATCGAATGTTGGTGCTTGGAATCGGTCGTCACGACGCGAAACTGACGCCGCTTTCCGCTCTGCATATCATGCTCGCTCATCAAGCGCCCAACGCACTTTTCATTCACCACGCGGCCCAGCGCTTCACTGACCTCGGTCGTCATTCGTCGACGACCATAGCACCCGCGATGTTTGCTTTGTCCGCGCCGGATTGCCTCCAGCACCTCGTCTTGCTCCCGGGCACGCTTGCCAGGCTTGTTGCTTCTCAAGCGCCATGCATAAAAGCCACTGCCAGACACCTCCAGCAGTGCGCTCATCATCCCTACCTCGTAACAATCCCGATGTGCTTCTATCCAGGCGTACTTCACAGCATTTCTTTGGCAAAGTACGCCGCCGCCTTTTTTAGAATTTCCTTCTCCACCCGCAACCGCGCAACCTCATGACGCAACTGCGCGACCTCCGCTTCCAGCGACGTGGCACCCACCACCGATGTCCGCTTCAACAGCGCCTGTCCCTTGCGCCTCTTGTCCACCCAGTTTCGCAGCGTCCCCGCCGAGATCTCCAGTGAGCGCGCAACCTCCCTCATCCCACGACCTCCAACCAGCACCTGATTCACTGCCGCTTCACGGAATTCAACCGTGTATGTCCGTACGCTTCGTGTCTTCATTTATTCCTCCACTTGGTCAATGTAACCTACCTCGTGGCGTCCATTTTTTGGGGACCAGATCAGAAAAGGCGTTTCGACGATAGCGTGGTCATCGACAGATCGCACCGCTCATCCGTGCAATGCGCCCTGTACCTGCTCAATCGAAAAGGTCGCATAATCATTTCCGCCACCCGCTCAAACCTTCAGCTGTGAGCGGGACATCCTCGCGGTCGGATTAGCATGTGTCCGTTTGTCCGACGCAAACACAACAGGAGGGCATGCTTGATGGCGATGGAGGGCGGGCCGTCGATGCCGGTACTTCAATCAACCCGGCGTTGACGCACTCGCCCTAAAGCTCGCCATGCGCTTCGCGAACTTTCCGCCATAGTGCCGCATCGCCATTAGCGCGCCGCGCGGGGTAATCGGGTTGAATGCGAGAAGGCCATGCTTTTCCCGGCGGTTTGTCATCCACTTCGCTTTATAGGCGTCATCCCCGGAAAGGTAGTCGATCTCGGAAACGTGGTCCACATCAAGCACATGGGCGAACATATGGCTCGTGAGAACGGATCCAACCGACAGCTTGGAG
>JANMUI010000545.1:0-14013 GCA_031391405.1 Betaproteobacteria bacterium | reverse complement strand
ACCACCGCCTCCGGTACCGACCACGGGGTACCGGTCGGTTAATATGGAGGCCGCACACAAACGTTGGCTGACTGGGGTGCCCGAGGATAAGCAGAAGGATCTGATCCCGCCCGGATGGTTCGACGCGTGGGCCAAAGCGGTGCTCGAGTCTGACCCTGTGGGTGCGGCGCAGAGCCCACCTGTAGTGCGGGCGCCAAACGGCACGCTGCGCGATATCTTCGGGCAATGGCTCATTGGCAAGCCGATGTATGACGCGGAAAATATTCGCGTCCCGACGATGCTGGTGAAAGGGGAATGGGATGTGGATACGCCGTCGGCCATGGCGCAACGCCTCTTCGCCAGCCTCACCAACACGCCCTACAAGGTGTACACGGAAATCGGCGAGGGCACCCATACCCTCATGCTGGAGAAGAATCGCATGCAGCTGATTCGTGCAGTGCAGTCATTTCTGGATGGGCGCTAGCGGTCGCGCGAGGAATTGAGTTCGCGAGAGGGGCGATTCGACGATAGCCGGTTCATCCTGCCATCGAGGTCTGGTGGCCCGCCGGGATCATCAGGCTGTTCATGTCCATCACATCGCGGCAGCAGAACGGTCCAGAATGGCGACCGACCGCAATTGATTTCCAACAGCATCGCAACTTGAGCCGGGGGTCGTCATGGCTTCGATCGACTATATGGAGAGGAATCTTGCAGGCCAGGCCCTGCATCCGGAGACGCTCATGATGGGATATGGGTATTCGCCCGCGCTTTCCGAGGGCTCACTCAAGCCGCCGATCTTTCTCACGTCAACCTTTGTTTTCCAGAGTGCCCAGCACGGGAAGGATTTCTTCGACATCGCGTCGGGCCGGCGGGCGGCGCGGCCGGGCGAGAAGACGGGATTGATCTATTCGCGGTTCAACAACCCGAACCTCGAGATGCTGGAGGACCGGATCGCAGTATGGGACGGTGCGGAAAAGGCGGCTGTTTTTTCAACCGGTATGGCGTCGATCGCCACGACGCTCCTCACGTTTCTGCGCCCAGGGGATGTGCTCCTCTACTCACGCCCAATCTATGGTGGCTCGGAAACACTGTTGCTGAACCAGCTCACCGCCTTCGGCATTCAGGCGGTGGCCTTGGCCGACGGCATCGATCCGATGCGTATCCATGCGAGCGTTGCCAAAGCGGAAAAGCTCGGTCCGATCGGGGCCATCATGGTGGAAACGCCGGGCAACCCGACCAACAGTCTCGTCGATCTTGCGGAGATGGCCAAAGTCGCGGATGCGATCGAAGCGCGCCATGGCAGGCGGCCCCCAGTGATCGTCGACAACACGATGCTCGGGCCGGTGCATCAAAAGCCGTTGAAGGCCGGCGCCGATCTGGTCGTCTATTCGCTGACAAAATACGTGGGCGGACACTCGGACCTGATGGCGGGCGGCCTCTGCGGCTCCTCCAGTCTCGTGAGCAAAGTCGTCACGATGCGAAGTGCGCTTGGCACACAGCTCGATCCGCATACATGCTGGATGCTCATGCGTTCGCTGGAGACGCTGCAGCTCCGCTTCGAACGCTCGGCGGACAATGCGCTGCGTGTTGCGACGTTTCTTCGTGCGCATCCGCGCGTGGGCAAGGTGCACTATCTTGGCTTCCTCACTGATCCGGCCGAGCGAGCCGTCTTCGAACGCCAATGCGTTGGCGCGGGCTCGACGTTTTCGTTCGAGGTCCACGGTGGCGAGGCCATGGCGTTCGACATGCTCGATCGTCTGAAAGTGTGCAAGCTCGCGGTGAGCCTGGGTGGTACCGAGACGCTGCTGTCGCATCCTGCCTCCACGACGCATTCCGGCGTGCCGAAAGACCTTCGCGCGCAATCGGGCGTTACCGACGGACTGATCCGCGTATCGGTGGGGATCGAGCATCCGGACGACATCATCGGGGATCTCGCGCAGGCGCTCGCCTAGCGCACGGATTGAACCGCGGAGGACGCGCGGAACGCAGAGGATTCATCCAACTTCACAGCTCTGCGCGATGCGCCGCACATTGATCCAGAATACGGTACCCGGATTCTGGAGAAATGGGATGACGCGCATTCGAGTCGTGACGCTCCTGCTGCTTTTGCTGACGTGCGTCGGCACGATGGCCCAGCAGTTTCCATCGCGGCCGCTGCGGGTGATCGTGACCTTTCCGCCCGGCGGTATCACCGACTTCACCGGACGCATCCTGGCACCACGGCTCGCCGAAGCATTGGGGCAGCCGGTGATCGTCGAAAACAAGACCGGCTCGGGTGGCAACATCGGCACGGACTTCGTCGCGAAGGCGGCGCCGGATGGGCATACGCTGCTCGTCGTGGCACCACCCAACGCGATCAATGTGACCCTGTATAAATCCTTGCCGTTCGACACCAGACGGGATCTCGCGCCGATCGTACTCGTTGGCAGCGTGCCGAACGTCCTGGTGGTGGCACCGAAGACGCCTGCCACGACGGTGCGCGAGCTCGTTGATTTCGCGCGGCGCAATCCGGGCAAGCTCAACTTCGCATCCAACGGCAACGGGACCAGCATTCAGCTCTCCAGCGAGCTGATGAAGATGCAGGGCAATTTCTTCGCGCTGCACATTCCCTACCGTGGGGCGCCGGCGGCAACTGCCGCGTTGCTGGCGGGGGATGTCGACTTCATGTTCGATTCGCTTTCGGTATCGCTTCCCCATATTCGGGCCGGCAAGATTCGGGTGCTCGCGGTGTCGTCCCGCACGCGCAGCGCGCTCCTGCCTGAGACGCCGACGATGATCGAAGGCGGATTTCCGGACTTCGAGACGGCCGGATGGACCGGCATGATGACAACCGGTGGTACACCGGCCGCCGTGATTGCGCGCCTCGAATCGGAGCTTCTGAAAATCCTCGCGATGCCCGAGGTGGTCAGCGCATTCGAGAAGCCCGGGATGAATGTGCGTGCGGGGAGCGCGAAGGACATGGCGGCATTCCTCGACAAGGAAATCGAGCGATGGTCGGCGGCAGTCAAGTACTCGGGGGCGCAGGCGGATTAGCGGGACCTGTGATATCAACTGCGGTGTAGATCTTGCGCCATCATCCAAGGGAGACGTCGCGTGCAATGCACAGATAAGATTTTCGCACGACCTGACTATCTGGTCGATACAGCCTGGCTCGCGGCGCATCTCGATGATCCCGCCGTTCGGGTCATTGATTGCACGGTTGATCTGAGCGTCTCGCCCGAGAAGTACACGATCGTGAGCGGACGGGCTGCGTACGATAAGGAACACATTCCGGGCGCTTTGTTCGCCGATGTGATCGAAGCGTTCGCTGCACCCGGCAGTCGCTTTTTTTTCACCTTGCCGACGGCCGAACGATTCGCCGATGCGATGTCGGCGCTCGGGCTTCGCAACGATCAGCGCTTCGTTCTCTACAGCACGACCACCTATACCTGGGCGACACGCTTCTTCTGGATGCTGCGTGCATTCGGCCACGACCGCGCAGCGCTGCTCGATGGTGGATGGAAGAAGTGGAAAAGCGAAGGGCGCGCGGTGACCGCGAATGTGACGCCTCGTTCATCTTCGAGCTTCGTCGCCGTTCGACAACACGGCGTGTTCGTCGACACGTCCGAGGTCGAGGCTGCGATCGGTGATGACAAGACCGCGATCGTCTGTGCGCTGGGCCGCCCGCAGTTCACCGGCGAGAAGCCGTCCTACCTGAGCCATCTTGGCCGCATCCCCGGCGCGAAACATCTCGCGGCGATCGGATTGCTCGATCCGGAGGACGGAACCTTGCTGCCTCCGGATGCATTGCGCGAGAAAGTTGCGGGGGCCGCGCTGCTCGACGCATCGCGCGTCATCGCCTACTGCGGCGCGGGGATCACTGCCACCGGCGATGCTTTCGCACTCGCGCTGCTCGGGCATCCGGATGTCGCGGTCTATGACGGGTCGATGCAGGAATGGTTCGACAATCCGCGCCGACCGGTCGAGCGCGATGTCACATAGGTTGCGCGCTCATCCTTCGACGTGCTCAGGACGAACGGGCCATCATCCTTCGACGGGCTAGGACGAACGGGCCATCATCCTTCGACGGGCTCAGGACGAACGGGCCATCATCCTTCGACGTGCTCAGGACGAACGGGCCAGCATCCATCGACAGGCCTGTCCTGTGCTCGTCGAAGGGCTCAGGACGAACGGGCCACTCCATTGGCATCGCACGATCAGACGCGGGCGAATTAACCACCGTTCGCCCTGAGCTCGTCGAACGGGTGAACGCTGGCACATAACGAATGGGCCGTCGTCCTTCGACAGGCCCGTCCTGCGCTCGTCGAAGGGCTCAGGACGAACGGGCCATTCCCTTGGCATCGCACGATCAGACGAACGGGCGAATCTTTGCGGTCCGTCTCGCGGATCCCTACCCACACGTGCCGACCGCCCCGCACGCCGTGCAGAAATCGCAACCATCTTTCTTGATAACCGCGTAGTTCCCGCACTCATTGCATAGACCCCCCTGCATTACCCTGGGCTCGCTCGATTCGCGCGGGGCTTCGAGGATGCCCATCTCCCGCGTCGGGAAGCCTTCTTCACCGAGCACACCAAGCATTGCATAGCGATGGATGATCAGGCGCGCAAGATACGCGACGGTCGAAGGCCAATTCTGCTGGCGTCGTTCACCCGGTACGAACGCCATGAAATCACCGAGCGGCTCGGAGTAATTGAGCAGCTTGCGCAGCTTCATGCCGATCCAGGCGGGATCCATGACGCGCATGTCGAGCGACAGGATCTTGCATAAGCCATCGAGCGCACGCGGATAATGGCCGGCGAGCCACATCGAATAGGGACGCGTCACGCCGTCGGGAAGCGTGATTTCCTTGAGCCCTAGGACGAAGTCTTCGCCACTCGCCGGATTCTGGATATCGACAGTCCACGAGAGCGTGCCATCCGTTCCGGTCTTGGGTTCGGCGACGCTGAACATCGTGTCCATGACCGGCGTGGAGCCGGTCTCCTCGAAGGCGCCCAGGCGATCGCAGCGATAGCGGATCAACTGCGCCACGCCGGCAACGATGCCCGGCACGGTGCGCTTCTCGCCGTGTGGCGGGAACGGCATGTCGAAGGGCTGGTCACCGACAGTGCGCGCCAGCACATCGAGCTTCAACTTGAGCCAGGCCCGGTCATTCGCCCGCATGTCCATGGAAAGCGTCTTCGCCACCGCCCCGAGGCCGCGTGGCTGCTCCGCACCGTTCACCCACACTTCGAACGGAATCGGTCGGCCGCCCGTGCCCACGCTGTCCGGCGCCTGTTCGAGATGCCCGACGAACAACGCGAATTCACCGCCCGGATGCGCGAGCATGTAGGTCCATGCGAGGTTGCCATCGGTGAGATCGGGACGACCCGGCCAGCGCAACGACGCGAGTACGGGCGCAGGTAACGACTTGATCGACAGCCGGCGATTGGCTTCATTGATGAAGACGTCTTGCGGTTGGCGCTGACGATCGCCGTCGGTTTTCTTGTCGGACTCGACGCTCAGGACCGCACCCAGCACTTTGTTAGGCCGGTAGGTGGCAAGTCCCTTGAGGCCGGCTTTCCATGCGCTGAGGTAGAGATCTTCGAATTCCGCGTACGGATAGTCCTCGGGTACGTTGACTGTCTTCGAGATGCTCGTGTCGATGAATGGCGCCACGGCGGCCACCATGTCCTTGTGCGCTTGCGCGGACAGTTCGAGCGCAGTCACGAAGTAGGACGGCAGATTCGTGGCATCGCCGCCGACGTGCTTGTACAGTCGCCAGGCGTAGTCTTCGACCGAGTGCTCCTTGAATGTTCCGTCACTAGTGCGCTTGCGACGGGTGTACGTCCACGAGAAGGGCGGCTCGATGCCGTTCGAGGCGTTGTCGGCGAAGGCAAGGCTGATCGTGCCGGTCGGTGCGATCGACAGCAGATGCGAATTGCGCAACCCCTGCGTCCGGATCTTCTGCTTCACTTCAGCCGGCAGACGCGACGCGAAACTGCCGCCCGACAGATACAGATCGGCATTGAAGAGCGGGAAAGCGCCCCGCTCGCGCGCGAGATCGGCGGATGCGATGTAGGCGCGATCACGCATCACTTCCGATATGCGCGCGGCCATCACACGGGCCTCTTCCGTGTCGTAGCGCAGACGCAGCATGATGAGCGCATCGCCCAGCCCGGTGAATCCCATGCCAACGCGACGTTTGGATGCGGCTTCGGCGCGTTGCTGTTCAAGCGGCCAATTGGTGGCATCGAGAACGTTGTCCAGCATGCGCACCGACGTTTCGACAACCTTGCCGAATGCGTTGAAATCGAGCTCCGCGCTTTCAACGAATGGCGCTTTGATGAAGCGCGTCAGATTGATGGAGCCAAGGCAGCAACAACCGTAGGGGGGCAGCGGCTGTTCCGCGCAATTGTGGACATAGATTCCGTTGGCGTCGAAAGCGTGGACTTCGACTACTGTGACATCGAATACTTCTTCAGACCCAACCGACTCTACGGAAGCGACAGTTGCGACGAATCGCGACTGGTTCATCGACCGGCGATAGGATTCGAGGATGACATCGAGTCTGTCCTGCTTTTCGGTGTCGGCAAATCCGATCAGGTCTGCAAAGCGCGCGAGGCTTTCGCCGCTGATGATGAGCTCGTGAGCGCCTTTGGTCGGGTAGTCGCGATGGCCACCGCGCCCGTCAAGAAGCGCACGCACACCGGGCAACCGCTTGTTCGGATAAAGGGTGGATTGGATGCCAAGTCGAAGCAACATCCGTTGCGCGGCCTCGAGAAGTGGCACGTCCGCCTGGGCGAGCCGAATGCTCACGCTTTTGCCCAATGTTCCTTGGACGGAACCATCCGCGTCGAACAATCCCCTTAGCAGTCCACGGTAGCAATCCGATGACGTTCGTTCGATGGCTTGTGTGATCGTCTTGCGACCCGGCTCGAGACCGAGCGAATTGGCCAGGTCTCTCAGGGCGGCGCTTGCCATGCGCCGCTCGCTTCGCGCCGGAATCAATGCTTGCCATCCGGCGAAGTCGCTACGGTGGTCGAGCGTTTGCGCCGCCGAATGTGCCGCCTCCATGATCCCGCGAATGCCTGACGCGTGAACGACATCGCCATTGGCAACCATCCTGGCAGTGGTGTCCCATACCGAGAGGACCGCTTTGTCGGCTTTCAATGTGCCATCGCCGATCAACAAGCCGAGCAAATAACCCTCGTCGAATGTGTGCGCGCCATGCCAACCGGCGAGAGAGCGATGATCATTGAGCACGATCGTGTCGCCCGCAGCGAGTTGATCGGCCGCGATCCATTCCGTCTCGCGTGTGTAGCGCGTCGCATGCCAGACGCGGAGCACCTGATGATCGCCGGTAAGCTTCAGCGAATGACCTTCGCGCGTCGTGAGCTTGAAGACGGGTTTGCATCCGGTTGGAAAGAATCCGGCCGATATCACCGGATAGGTGACACCATCCACGACCGCCATGAAGCGCTTACCGATCAGTTCCTCGACTTGGCGCGGACCACTGGAGGTCATGACCCAGGTGTCGGCAGTGACGCACGGGTTCGTCGCCTCGATTCGCTCGCAGTAGTGCAGGTTGTTGTCGCGATTCATGCGATCGAGGAACAGGATTCCGGGTTCCGCATGATCGTAGGTGGACCGCATGATCTGGTCCCACAGATCGCGCGCGCGGATCTTGCGGTAGACCCATTGCCCGTCGTCGCGCTGAAAGGCGCCGGCATCTTTCTCAACTTGCGCGGGTTCGGCCTTGTGCGCGAGCTCGGCGTCCCGGTCCGCTTCCACGGCCTGCATGAACTCGTCGGTGACACCGATCGAGATATTGAAGTTGGTGAGCTCGCCCTTGTCTTTCGCGTGGACAAACTCCTCGATATCCGGGTGATCGCAGCGGAGCACACCCATTTGCGCCCCGCGCCGGGCACCGGCAGACTCGACCGTCTCGCATGAGCGATCGAACACGCGCATATACGACACCGGACCACTTGCGCGCGACATCGTGCCGCGGACCAGCGCCCCGCGCGGACGAATCGACGAGAAGTCATATCCCACGCCGCCGCCCCGGCGCATCGTTTCCGCGGCTTCCGCGAGTGCGGTGTAGATACCCGGCCGGCCATCGACGATGTCGGTGATCGAGTCGCCCACTGGTTGCACGAAGCAGTTGATCAATGTGGCCGACAGTGTGGTGCCGGCCGCCGAGCCGATGCGGCCCGCCGGCACGAACCCCTGGACCTGGGCGTCATAGAACTTCTGCTCCCAATGCGCTCGGCGATTCTCGGGCTCAACAGCGGCGAGCGCCTTGGCGACGCGCCGGCGAACGTCTTCAACCGAATGCTCCTGGCCTTTGGCATATTTTTCGAGCAGCACTTCGCCGGATATCGGCTGGTCGGGCAATGTTTCAGCGGACGGACGGCGGAGAGCGGTGTCGGTTATTTTCGTATTCATTGTTCGCGCGACGATGGATGGCTGGGGAATTCGGCGGCACAGGTTTCGTCGGGACCGACGAAACCGAGGTTGGTTCCCCGGAAAACACGGATGGGATACTCTTCCGTGAATTCGCGGGTACGCTGACTACGCTATCACTTCAGGTGGCTCATGCGAAGCGCCACCGGAAAGATTGGAAGGTGGCCTACATTGGCTAAAGGGCGCCTCAAAAAGTTCGTCATTCCCGCGAAGGCGGGAATCTAGGCTTTTTGGAATGCCCGATGAGTCAATAGCCTCTGGATTCCCGCCTTCGCGGGAATGACGGAAAATTTGAATTTTTAGAGGTACCCTAAACTAGGGCCCAGCAACGAGGAATTCAACGATGACCACGAAGACAATTGCGCCAGATCAAATCCCCGCGGGTAAAGAGGTGGCCACCCTGGGGGGTGGATGCTTCTGGTGCCTCGAAGCCGTGTATGACCAGATGCAAGGAGTCGAGGCGGTCGAGTCAGGATACATGGGCGGGCGCACCATCAATCCCACCTATGAAGACATCTGTTCGGGTGACACCGGTCACGCCGAGGTTGTCCGGGTTACGTTCGATCCGAAGGTCGCCTCCTTTCGCGAGATCCTGGAGGTGTTCTTCGCGATCCACGACCCCACGACCCTCAATCGCCAGGGGAACGACGCCGGCACACAGTACCGCTCCGCTATTTACTACCATACGCCGGCCCAGTTGGAAGGGGCGAAAGCAATGATCGGCGAGCTGCGGGCCGACAAGGTGTTCGACGATCCGATCGTGACCGAGGTGAGCGCCGCGCAGGTGTTCTACGAGGCGGAGAAGTATCACCAGGAATATTTCGAACGGAACACGGGTCAACCGTACTGCATGTTCGTGGTGGCACCGAAGCTGCAGAAGTTTCGGAAGGGGTTTGCGGGGAAATTGAAAAAATAAAGGATTCACCACAGAGGACGCAGGGGACGCAGATAGGGCCGGTTCGATGGCGGGCCTCGGCGTTGACGCATTGAGTTAATTTTCCGGCGCGACGCGTTCCGTCGTTTTCCTCTGCGTTCCCTGTGTCCTCTGCGGTTCCCTCTTTTTCGTAGATCAGGACTGCTTCATCAAACTCTCGCACCCCGCCCGCCGTGCCCAGTACTCCCACGCCCGCTGCATCGCCGGCGAGTTGGGTTGCATTTTCTGGAACTCGGCGATTTCCCCCGGCGATAACACCTTCACCTCGCCGAGCTTCAGCGCATCCATGTACATCCGTGCGTTGTGGGGCAGATAGATCGACATCCACAGCGCGTCGATCAGTGTTTCACCCGCCGCGGCGAAGCCGTGCCCGCGCATCAGCACCACACGATTGCTGCCGAGCCGTTGTGCAAGATCGTCCCCTTGCGCGCCGTTCACCACCAGGAGGTTGGTGTCACCGAACTTGTCGGCGATATCCCACACCGGAATCTCGAAACCACAGCGTCCCGCCGCATGCCACGCCGGTCGCAGTTTGGTGGTCTTTGAAATGCTGAAAGGGACCACTTCGTCGGCATGGCTGTGGACCACCGAGTTGATCTCGCGGCGCGCCTGGTAAATGCTGCCGTGGATGAAACGCTCGAGATAAGGGGGCCGCGTATCAGTGGATGCGGGCTTCCCATCCAAGGTGAATTCGATGATATCACCGACCTCGACGAGCTCCGGGCTCCGCGATCGCGACAACAGATAGCGACCCGGATCGGTCGGGTGACGCACGCTGACATGACCATAAGCATCGAGTACGCCTTCGTGTGCAAGCACGCGATTGGCGATGACCAGATTTCGAATCGCATCGTCCACGACACTCATGGTTCCTCCTTATTGAGTTGAATGTGCAGCGTCTACCCGTGCGCCGGCAGAACTTTCCCGCCCGCGACAGCGGGATCGGCATGCACCAGTACGACCGCTAGAAAGCATGATGCGGTGCCGCGGTTGATCCAGTTGTGGATCGTGCCGCGTTGCACCATGAGATCGCCCGCCTTGATATGCACTTCCACGCCGTCATCGAGCTCCATGTCGATCTCGCCTTGCATGACGACGATGTAATCGACCGAGTCGGTGCGATGCATGCGCGGGGTCACGCCCGGTTTGAACTCGATCATGCGAAAGACCGTGCCGTCGGGCATGGTCGTGCCGACGGCGACCTTGCCGGCATCCTCTTCGGTCGAATTGTTGGCTGGGCTCGCGCTGGTCGTCCACACGTTGAACGCAAGCGCGCCCGGACGGCCTTCTTTGATATGCGTGGCGATCTCGTCGATCTTCACGATCGCCCGCCCGCTCTTGTCATGCCCCGTGATGACCCGCCTTACATTCAGCGCCATGGTCAGCCCCTATTTTTTCACCTCGTCGTGGCTCTGCAAGCCTGGTTTGAACTTACCGCTGATGAAGTCGCCGATCCCTTCGTCGATCCATGCGCCTTTTTGCTGCAAGGTGACGTCGTTCTCCTTGGCAAATGCGTAGCTGATCGCCGCATCCCAGCTCATCTCTAGGCTGAACCGGTAGGCGTCTTTGGTCGCGCGCAGTGCATGCGGATCCTTGGCCGCGATCTCCTTGGCGATCGCCATCGTCTCCGCTTCGAGATTGGCGAGCGGATAGGAATTGTTGACGAATCCCATGGACGTGGCGATCTTGCCGTCGAACTTGCGTCCGGTCATGCCATAGAAAAGGGCGTCGCGCGGGCGAAACAGATTGGCGAGCGCCTTGCTCACACCACCGCCCGGGAACAACTTGAAATTGATCTCGGACAATCCGAAAGTCGCTTCGTCGGCGGCGAAGGCGAGATCGCAGCCTTCGACGAACGAGAAAGCGCCGCCGAAGCAAAAGCCGTTGATCATCGCGATCGTGGGCTTCGGAAATTGGCGCAAGGTGCGCCCCCGCCATTCGACGGCCATGCGTCCGATGCGGTCGTACTCGGGCGTGCCTTTCGAATCGTAGAAGAACTCCTTCAGATCCATGCCGCCGCAAAAACTCGTACCGGCGCCGGTGAAGACGAGGACTTTGGCGCGATCGTCATAGCGCAATTCCTCCAACGCATGGGTCATGTCGCGGTGCATCTGGGGGTTCATCGCGTTGCGCTTTTCGGGACGATTGAGCGTCACTTTGGCAATGCCATCCTGAAAATCGATCTTCAGCGTTTCGTAGTTCATCGTGGGCTCCTTAGTCACTTACAAATCAATTCGCGACACTTTTGGCGAAGATTGGGGGATTTACAAGGGGGTCGCGAGATCCCCTTGTTCCAACACGGGGGATATACAAGGGGAGCGCCCCCTTGTTCGTACAAAATCTTCTCCCGGCCTCATAAGCACGCATCCCCCGTTTGGTTCTGGCTCGGCCGGCTTAGGGTTGTAGAGCGATGTGGATATTCAGTCGAGCTTCAGGTTCATCTTCTTGATCAGCGCCGCGTAGTAGGCGCGATCGGTTTTCATCAGGTCGGCGAATACATCCGGAGGCTGGTTCAGGAGCTCCATGCCGACACCGGTGATGAACTTCTCCTGGAACTCGGGCGCGCTGATAACCTTGCCCAGGTCCGCCGCAATCTTCTCGATATTGGCGCGCGACACGCCCGTGGGTGCGACCAAGCCAAACCAGGAGCGCGATTCGACGCCGGTCACACCCGCCTCGGCGAAGGTCGGGACATCGGGCAGCACATTCGAGCGGCGCGGTCCGGCCAGTGCGATCGCTTTGATCTTGCCTTGCTTGATGAGGCCCAAGGTTGGCGGAATGCCCGCCAATGCGATCTGCACCTGACCGCCTGCCACCGCCGGCATGACTTCGGCAACGCCCTTGTAGGGGATGTGATTGAGCTTGATGTCCGAATGGGCGCTCAGGGCTTCGATATCGACATGGACAATGCTGCCCAAGCCGAACGTTCCATAATTCACCTGCCCGGGCTTCTCGCGCGCGAGCGCAATCACCTCTTGCAGGGTATTCGCGGGAAACGCCGGATGCGCGACCAGTACGCTCGATGACGCGGTCAGATTGATCACCGCGGTGAGGTCGCGGGCCGGATCGTAGGGAAGCTTCGTGTAGAGGGCCGGATTCAGCGCGATGGTGGTCTTGTCCACCATCAGGAGGGTGTAGCCGTCCGGCGCGGATTTCGCGACGAGCTCGGCGGCGATGATCCCGTTCGCACCGGGGCGATTCTCGACCAGCAACTGCTGCCCCCAGGTCTTGCCGATCTCCGCCGCGATCGCGCGACTGAGCACGTCGGTCAAGCCGCCGGCAGGGTAGGGCACAACCAAGCGAACGGGCTTGGCCGGGAAGGGCTGCGCGAGTGAGCCGGCGGAAATTGCGGCAAGCGCAAGGCATGTTGCAGCAAGAATCGCAGCGGTTATTTTTCGCTTCATCAAAGTTCTCCGATTACGCTTGCCTTGGGTCCTGAGTGATTCCACTTAACTTGCGATTCCGCATAGTCCTGCCACGGGAATCAATTGCGGGCGGCGGCCGTAGTTGCCCGTTCGTCCTGAGCCCGCCGAAGAATGAACGCGCATGTTCGACGACTTCGCCTCTGCGCGGAGTCGCAAGTTATGCCTGCGTCCGCCCGTTCGACAGGCTCAGGGAAAACGGAGGGTAGGCGCATCCCTTGAATCTACGAGTCCCCGCGCTCTCGGCGCGCGCTTGTTGATTCTAGACCTGCCGCTCCCGCCCCGCCCAATACGGCTCGCGCAGCTTTTTCTTATCGACTTTGTTCGTACTCGACATCCGCGGCAAGGCTGACACGAATGCCACCGAGCGAGGTTTCTTGTAGCTTGCGATGTTCGCGCGGCAATGCTCGATCAGCGCTGCTTCGGTCGTGGTCGCGCCGGGCTTGCAGGCGACGAACGCTTTCACCGATTCGCCCCACTTGTCGTCCGGCACGCCGATGACCGCTGCTTCCAGGATCGCCGGATGCATCATCAGCGCTTCCTCGACTTCGCGCGAATAGATGTTCTCGCCACCCGAGATGATCATGTCCTTCTTGCGATCGACGATGTAGAGATAACCTTCATCGTCGAGATAGCCCATATCGCCGATGCGCATCCAGCCATCCGAGGTCAGGGCGTCGGCAGTTGCCTGTGGGTTGCGCCAATAGCCTTGCATCACTGCCTTCGACCGACCCCACACTTCGCCCACTTCGCCGGTCGCGCGGCCGCTCCCGTCAGGGCTGACGATGCGGATCTCGTTGCCGATCATGGCTTGTCCGGCCGAGGCAAGACGCTTGACCTGCTCGGGTGGTCCGTCGAGCACATGTTGATGCTTGAGAAGTATCGTCGCGGTTGCCGATTCACTCAATCCATAGACCTGCGCGAAGATCGGACCGAATGTCGCGATTGCCTGTCGGCACAATGCAACCGACATCGGCGCCGACGCATAGCAGATCGTATGCAGGCTCGACAGATCGTATTCCCTGCAGCCTTGCACCTCCAGCATCGCCTGGATCATCGTCGGGGCGAGGTGGGCCGATGTCGCCCGCTCGCGTGCCATGCTCTCGAGGACGCCTTTCGCATCGAACGCCCGATGCAGGATGATCGTTCCACCCACCAAGGTGTAGTTCATCTGCTCGATCTTCGCGCCGATGTGGTAGTAGGGCATGACGATCAGCTTGCGGTCGGTTTGC
>JANMUI010000533.1:0-22701 GCA_031391405.1 Betaproteobacteria bacterium | reverse complement strand
CAGCGTGTAGCCGTCCGGCGTCGATGCTGCAAGGGCATCGACCGCGATGCTGCCACCGGCACCTGGGCGATTCTCCACAATCACCTGTTGTCCGATCGCATCCGGCAGTTTTGCGGCCAGCAAACGTGCGGTGATATCGGTGGCGCCGCCTGGCTGATAGGGAACCAGAATGCGAATCGGGCGGACTGGATAGCTTTCAGCTGGTTGCGTGTAACCAGTGATCGGCAAAACGGAGATGAGGGATCCAGCGATCGATCGGACCAGTGTCCAAAGCGCGCTACGCATTTCGGTTGCTCCTCGGGTAGGAATCTGTGTGGCGAGCCGCCCAGATTCCTTGGGTGGGATCGTGGCAGATGCTCACGCTCCGAACCATAGCACCCGCTAGCAATTCCCTGTGGCGCAGCCACATCAGCGCGGCTCGCCGCGCAGAATCCTCTGGGAGTATTCTCCGGTGATCCCGCCCAATCATCAATTTCGAGGAATCACGCATGGCATTGCAAGGAGCCCGCTCGACGCGGACGGCGCGTATCGCCGCCGACGTCGGCGGCACATTCACAGACATTGCGATATTCGACGAGCGCACAGGTTCGTTGCGCCTCGGCAAGACGCTTACGACACCGGACCATCTTGTCAATGGCATCGACGATGGTGTTGCGAAATCGCATGCGACGTTTGCCGAGGCGAATCTGTTCCTCCATGGTACGACGGTAGCGATCAATACCTTACTCGAACGAACAGGCGCCCGCACCGCATTGGTCACGACCAAAGGTTTTCGCGATATCTATGAAATCGGCCGGGTGAATCGCCCTGAGGCTTACAACCTTTACTTCAAGAAACACAAGCCGCTCGTCGAGCGCGCGCTTCGCTTCGAGGTGAATGAGCGGATGATGAGCTCGGGCGAGGTCCGTTTCGCCCTGGACGAAGCAGAGCTCGAACGCGTGGCGAAGCTGATCGAACCGGAACGCATCGAGGCCTTGGCGATCCTGTTCCTGCACAGCTATCGCAATCCCACTCACGAGATCGCCGCCAAGACGTTCTTCGAGAAGCGATTGCCCGGGGTCTACATCACCGCCTCGCATGAGCTTTCCCAGGAGTATCGCGAGTTCGAGCGGACCTCGACCGTCGCTGCCAACGCCTATATCGGGCCGCGCGTGCGTGCGTATCTCAGCGAGATCGTCGCGCATCTCGAAACGCAGAAATTCGGCGGGAGCTTTTTGATCGTCCAATCCACCGGTGGGCTCTATGACGCCGCCCGCGCGCAAGCCGAATGTATCCGCATGCTCGAATCCGGCCCGGCCGCCGGCGTCATTGCGACGCGTTCGCTGTGTCGCGAAGTGGGATGGCCAAAAGCGATCGCATTCGATATGGGCGGCACCACCGCGAAGTCGGGCGTGATACTCGATGGTGAAGTGCTCATGACCTCCAGCTCGATGATCGGCGGCTATGCAGAAGGCTTGCCGGTCCAGATCCCGATGATCGATATCCAGGAGGTGGGAACGGGCGGTGGCAGCATCGCGCGCATGGGGCCGGCGCGCTCATTGCGCGTGGGGCCGCAAAGCGCGGGCGCAAGTCCGGGGCCGGTCTGCTACGCGCTCGGCGGCACTGAGCCCACCGTCACCGATGCGAACCTCGTGCTGGGTCGACTGCATGCAAACCGGTTTCTCGGTGGCGACATGAAGCTCGATACAGAGCGCGCGCGCGAGGTATTGCGTACCCGAATCGCCGAGCCATTGGGATTGTCGGTCGAACAGGCGGCCGACGGCATCATTCGCATCGCGGCGTCGTCGATGTCGAACGTGGTAAAGCGGGTGACGACCGAACGCGGGCTCGATGCACGCGATTTTCCGTTGGTGGCGTTCGGCGGCGCGGGGCCCTTGCATGCGGTGTTGGTAGCACGCGATCTGCAGATCGGCAAGGTCATCATTCCGAATGCGCCAGGACACTTCTCGGCGTATGGCATGCTGGTCGCCGACCTTCGCCGCGACTATGTGAAGACGCTTTTCACGCCGCTTGCGAATCTTGATTTTGATAAGCTCGAAGTGCAGTTTGCCGCGATGGAGTCAGAAGGTGAGCGCGATGTACTCGCCGCTTCGACCAGCATCGGCGAGGTTGTGGTGAGTCGCGGGCTCGATATGCGCTATGTCGGGCAGGAGCACGCCGTCACGGTTGATATTCCGGTGGCCGCGTTCAAGGCAAGAGACATGGCCGAAGTGAAGCGTCGGTTCGATGCGGTGCATACGGTGCGCTACGGGTATTGTTCCGAGAAAGAGCTGGCCGAGATCGTGAGCATCCGGACCTCGGTGTCGGGCGCGATGCCAAAGCCTGCGCTCGGCAAGATTCGGTCAGGTGCTCCGAAGCCTGTGGCTGAAGCGAGCAACGGCCTACGCAAAGTGTATTTCTCCGGGGCGGGTGGCTGGGTGGATACCCACACCTTCCAGCGCGAACGGCTGCTGGCAGGCAACGCAATTGCGGGTCCAGCGCTGATCGAAGAATATGCATCGACGACCGTGGTGTTGCCGGGTGACCAGCTCTCGGTCGACGAATTCGGCAATCTGAGCATTGAGGTGGCGAATGGTTAATACCGTGGCGAGCGGCAAGGTCGATCCGGTCCTCACCGAGATCGTCCGCAACGGGCTGGTCGCGGCATCAGAGGAGATGAAATCGAACCTGATGCGTACCGCCTACAACATGATCATCTACGAAGCCCTCGATTTCACCGTCGGGCTCTTCGACAAGTCGGGCAACACCGTGTCGATCGGCATCGGGCTGCCGACCTTCATTCGCGGCATGAGCAATACCGTCAAGCGCATGATTGCGTACTACGGGCTCGATGCGATGGAGGAGGGTGATGTGCTCCTCACCAATGATGCCTACATCACCGGGAGCCATCTGAATCACATGACATTCTGTGTGCCGGTGTTCTGGAAGGGCGAGATCGTTGCATTCGCCGCCTGCATGGCGCACTGGATCGACATCGGCGGGACGATCGATGGCATGACCCTCGACATCTACTCCGAGGGATTGCAGATGCCGATCGTGAAGGCATGGAGCAAAGGCGTACCGAACGACGATGTGTTCCGGATCATCGAGATGAATGTGCGGATCCCGGAGCGTGCAATGGGCGATTTGCGGGCGCAGATCGCCGCCGTCAAAACGGGCGAACGGCGCATGCTGGAAATGCTCACGAAGTACGGGCGCGACGGCGTGTTGGGTGCCATTGAAGCGATCTTCGATCAGAGCGAAGCGACTGTTCGCGAGCAGATCCGCGCGATTCCTGATGGCGTCTACGAAGCCGAATCATTCATGGACGATGACGGTGTCGACATGGGCAAGCGCATCCCGATCGGCGTGAAGGTCACCGTGACGGGCGATACGATGACGGTGGACCTCTCGAATGTCAGCGAGCAGGTGCGCGGCTTTTTCAATTCCGGTCAGGCGGCGGGCGTGTCGGCCGCGCAGGTCGCGCTCAAGTGCCTGACCGCCGCGCTCGACATGCCGATCAATGACGGATGCTTTCGGCCGCTGACCGTGATACTCCCGGAGGGAAAAGTCGTCAATGCAACGCGGCCCGCGCCGATGCGCATGTGGATGACATTCCCGATGACGGTGATCGATACGATCTTCAAGGCGCTGGCGCCTGCGATCCCGGGGAAGGTCATCGCCGGTCATCATGCCGATCTGGTGGTGGCGAACATCCATGGCCGCTCCGCGCAGACGAAGAAGCTCTTTCTCTATCTTGGTGGCTTGATCGGCGGCGGGTGGGGCGCCAAGCTGACTGAAGACGGCATGTGCGCGACCATCGCCATCAACGACGGCGATACGCACAATGGTCCATCCGAGCAGGTCGAAGCCAAGTATCCGTTGATCGTCGAGAAGTATGGGTTGCGCGAGAATTCAGGCGGCGCGGGCAAGCAACGCGGTGGCCTCGGGACCGAGCAGACCGTGCATCTTCTCACCGATATGATGTTCAATACGCAGATCGAACGGGTGGAGAGTCGGCCGTGGGGCTTGTTCGGCGGCTTGTCGGCATATGGCAACCAGGTCGCGATCCAACGTCATGGCAAGGAAGAGACCGTGTTTGCGACCGGCAAGGTGTTCTCGCAGCTTTTGAAAAGCGGTGATCGCTATACATTGAGCTCGGGTGGGGGTGGCGGCTTCGGCAAGCCGCTCGATCGGAAGCTGGCGGACGTCGAAGACGATGTGCGTCAAGGCTATGTATCGATCGCGATGGCGAAGGAGCAATACGGCGTCGTGGTCGATCGAGCCTCGATGAAGGCGGATGTTGCGGCGACGGAAACCCGGCGGAATGAAATGCGCGCCCTTGGACTACCGAGGGATATGCCGTTGACCAGCATGGCCAACGGCATGCCACTGCCGACGAGGCGGTTCAAATTGGTGCATGGTGGTGCAATGAATCGGCATGCGCGTGCATGGCACGAAGAGGCACAGGTGGATGGATTGATCTGGACACGCTGTTGCAGTTGAAGGGACTTTCGGAAGCATCGCTCAATCGTTGTCGAATGATGGTCACAAGGAGAGTCACATGGGCAAATGCGAAGTCGATATCGAAGAAGTCGAATATCTGAACCATGCCGGCAAGCCTTTTCTCGCGAGGGTGTTCAAGCCGCGCGGCAAAGGTCCGTTTCCCGCGGTAATCGATGCGCACGGCGGCGCCTGGTGTGAAGGCACCCGTATGAACAACGACAACATCAATCGTCCGGTGGCCGAGGGCGGTGTCGTCGTCGCTGCACTCGATTTCAGGAACCCGCCGGATGCAACGTATCCGGGCTCGGTCGCCGACATCAACTACGGCGTGCGCTGGCTCAAATCGCAAGCGGCTCGTTTCAATTCGCGCGCCGATATGGTCGGAAGCATGGGCACGTCGAGCGGCGGACATCTGGTCGTGCTCGCTGCCCTGAAGCCGGATGACCCACGCTATGCCGCGATCCCGCTCGCGGGAGCCCCCAACATCAATGCGCGCGTGCCGTTTGTGGTGACCTTATGGCCGGTGATTTGCCCGATCGGGCGCTATCGCACGCACGTGAAGCAACCGGTGAGCGATCCGGCCTACAAGAACGCCGGCGGACCGGCGGTGCGCCAGGTGGACTACTGGCTCACCGAAGCGGCAATGATCGAGGGCAGCGCGAATCTCGTTCTGCAACGCGGCGAAAAAGTGGATCTCCCTAACATTTTTTACACCCAGAACCCGCAGGACGCTCTGCATCCGGGCAAGTATATGGAGGAGTTCGTCGCGGGCTACCGGAAGGCAGGCGGCACGCTGCAACTGGAGTTCTTCGAAGGGCAGCCGTATGACCTGGTGCGAAGCAAACCGGAATCGGAAACGGCGAAGCAGGTGATCGCGAAGATCGTCGCCTACATCCACCAGCAGACCGAAAAGCAGGCGAAGGCGGCGTAGGCGCGGGACAGAGCCAACGGAGGAACCGATGACCCGACGCGTTGTGACAGGCCATGATGAAAACGGGCGAGCGATTGTCGTCTCCGATGGCCCTGCGCCATTCGTCCATACGGCTGCCGCGCGCGTCGGCTATTCCTCGACCGATATCTGGCGAACGCTCGCGATGCCGGCGCCGATCGTGGCCAATGCGGCCGAGCCGACGCACGGGCCCCGGCGGCAGTTGCCAACGAAGCACGGCACGGTCATCCGGATCAATCGGATCGAGCCGGAGTCGGTCGCAATGCGCAACATGAGCGCGGAAGAAGCGAAGAAAGCCTTTGCCGCGCTTGGCAACGAGCGCGCATCGACATTCAGTGAGAGCGGGCGCCATCCGATGATGCATCGTACGGAGACGATCGATTACGCGATCGTGCTGTCCGGGGAAATCTATTGCGTGCTCGACGATTCGGAGGTTCTGCTGCGGGCGGGAGACGTGCTCGTGCAATGCGGGACGAATCACGCGTGGAGCAATCGATCGAACGCGGTATGCGAGATCGCGTTCATCTTGATCGACGGGGCGTTTGATCCTGCGTTGGCGGGAAAGTTGTAGGGCAACGCTGAACCGCAAAGGACGCAAAGGACCGGTCGTTGGCCAATGGTTCTTGATTCAGTGACTCTTGAGCAATTAGGCCCGCATCGGTTGTGGACTCGCCCCGTTGATAAAGGGGGTGCCTGAGCTAAGCGTGGCGGGCCTGCCCCCTTGACACTTAGTCGATCGCGATCTTCCGCGCCTCGACCACTCTTCGCCATTTCGCGATTTCCTTCTCGACGAAGGCGGCCATTTCATCCGGTTGCGATGGGCGCGGTGTACCGCCGAGGTCGGCAAATCGCGGACGGGATCGTATGGAAGCTTGCGTTGCGTGGCAGCCACCGTGGGAAACGCGCCGCTCACCAGTAGTAGCGTGTAGCCATCGGCTGGTGCCTTGGCGACAAAATCGTTGGCGATCATCGTCCCCGCACCCGATTGCGGGACGAAATACCTGCGGCGCGAATCCACGATTGTTCGGCGATTTCCTAGCGATCGAAGCGGTGCTTGGGGTCAATGTCAGGTGCTGCGCGCCCCTTACTCGGCCCAGGGATTGAAGATCGACACGCCGAAAGGCTCGAAATCGTCCACGTTCCTCGTGGCGACGGTGAGATCGTGCTGCACCGCCGTGGCGGCGATCAGTCCGTCGGCGAGCGGCTTCGGCTTCCCGGAGCGCTCCGCGCGCGCCGCGATCTCCGCCCAGCGCGCCGCAACCGCTTCATCGATCGGCAGAATGCGTCCCGCAAAGCTGCGGCTGAGCCTGTCCGTCCAGGCCATGAGGGCCGCGCGGCGCCGACCGGGCGCGAGTTGCGCGATCCCTCGACGAATCTCGCCGATGGTGATTGCCGACAGGTACAGGGCCTCGGCGTGTTCGGCGGCGAACCAGCGCGCGAGCTCCGGATTTGGCTTGGGTTTGGTCAGTTCGGAGACAACGCAGGTGTCAATCAGACACCTCATCCGAGATCGACCCTTCGCGGCGCGGACCGGTCGCGCCGGACGATGTTGGTGAGGTCGACCGGACAACTGCGCAACAGTGCGAGCAACTGCTTCGCCTTGCCGCGCCTGCGGTCCGCCGCCGACTTTCCGGCGACGGCGGACACGACGACCACCGGCTTGCCGTGCCGCGTCACGGTCTGCGGCCCCTCGGCCATTGCCCGCTCCACCACCTGGCTGAACTGGTTCTTCGCCTTCTGCAACGGCCAGCTCGCTCCCATGATGCCCCGTCGATCTGTCTAGACTGGCCAGATTTTATCACGGGCGGCGGCGTCGCCTATGATGTCCGGCTCAGGTCCCACGCAAAAGCCCCCATTCCACAAGGTGGATACAATGGAGCGCATCCCACGAAACCCTTTGCGTCCATTGCGGACCAAGCTTGCCGCAAAGGATCGCATGCGACGACAGTGAGCCGCCATTGCGAGCAGTCCCCGAGCTTCTTCCCACTACCGTCGTCGGCAGCTATCCCCAGCCCGACTGGTTGATCAATCGCCAGATGCTCTCGAAGGTCGTGCCACGTGTACCGATGCGGGAGATGTGGCGCGTGGCCGAACAGTTTCGGGCACAGGCGCAAGACGATGCGACCATCGTGGCAATCCGCGACATGGAGCGGGCTCGTATCGACATCATCACCGACGGCGAAATGCGGCGCGAAAGCTACTCGAACTACTTTGCTTCCGCGCTCGCGGGGATCGATACCGCGACGCCTGGTCGCATCATCAACCGCGCGGGGCGTGAAACACTGGTGCCGCGGGTCGTCGGCAAGATTCAGCGCCGCCACGCGGTGGAGGTGCGCGATCTCGAATTCCTTCGCCGCAACACGGATCGCGCGATCAAGGTCACGTTGCCTGGCCCCTTTACCATGGCCCAGCAGTCGCAAAACGAATGGTACGGGGACGTCGAGGCGATGATCATGGACTTCGCCGCGGTGGTCAATGAAGAGCTGCGTGACCTGCAGGCGGCCGGCGCGGATGTGATCCAGATCGACGAGCCCTGGCTACGCAACGATCCGGATGCGGCAAAGCGTCATGCGGTGCCGGCGATCAATCGCGCATTGGAAGGGATCACCGTGCCGACCGTCATCCATCTGTGCTTTGGCTATGCGGCGGTCGTTCCGGGCCTGAAACCGACCGGTTATTCGTTCCTGCCGCAGCTCGCCGATACGATCGCGCAGCAGATATCGATCGAGGCCGCCCAGGCGCGCGTGGATCTTGGGGTGCTGCGCGACCTGTCCGACAAGAAAATCGTCCTCGGGGTGATCGATCTTGGCAATCCGGCGATCGAAACCGCCGAGATCGTCGCTTCGCGCATTCGCGAAGGATTGAAGTATGTGAGCGCGGATAGGCTCATTCCTGCGCCCGATTGCGGGATGAAATACCTGCAGCGCGACGTCGCGTTCGGGAAGCTGCAGGCGTTGAGCGCCGGGGCGGCAATCGTGCGCAAAGAACTGGGTTGACCCACGACCGCGCGACGATCTCAACGAATGAACCGTCGAGGCCGTCGCGTTCGTCGAGCCGTCGTGTTTGCCTGGGCCCGGGATTTGAGCCTAAGTAAGCCGCATTCGGGTCAGTCCAGAATGGCACTTACTTAAGCGAATTGGGGGATTTACCGTTCGCCCTGAGCCCTTCGACAAGCTCAGGACAGGCCTTTCGAAGGGTGAATGCCGGAACGTCCGTGCGCCGATGATCGCCCGCCTTCGACAAGCCTGCGTTACCATTCGACGGGCTCAGGGCGAACGGAGGCTTGAGCAGCGCACGTTAAGCAAGTGCCATCATCCGGATCAGTCCCGGTAGTCAGGTTCCTTCCGGTCGAGCATGCGCTTCAACGCATCGAAATGATGCTCGCAGCTTGGTTTGCCGCCGTATTTTGGGCTTCTGCTGCCGGCTTGGTCCATCGTTTTGTCGATGATCGCCTGCGGGAGGGGCTTTAGCTTTTCGCCAGTCCACATGGCGTAGATCTGCACCTGCGCGACGCGCTCGAGGTAGTACAGGTGGTCGTAGGCTTCGGCGACCGTCTTGCCCACGGTGAGCACGCCGTGATTGGCCATGAAGAGCACCTTGTTCTTGCCGAGGACACCAGCCAGTCGTTCGCCTTCCGCAGGGTCGAACGCCGGGCCGGAATAGACGTCGTCGTACGCGATGTGGCGCATCATGATGACTTCGGTCTGACCGATCGGTTTGATGCGTGGATCCTCGAGTCGAGCGAGCGCGCTCGCGAACGGCATGTGCGTATGCATGACGCAGACCGCATCCTTGTTCAATCGGTGGATCGGTGCATGAATGCAGAATGCGGACAGCTCGATTTCACCTTCACCGGCAAGCACCTTGGGCTCTGCATACGCCACTTCCATGAAGCTGCTCGCATTGATCTCGGACCAGTGCAGCCCAAACGGAATCTGGTAGTAGCGATCGCTTTTGCCCGGCACGGCGCAGGTGAGATGATTGAAGATGCCTTCACTGAAGCCATGCATATGCGCCAAGCGGTGTGCCGCCGCGAGATCGACGCGCATACGCCATTCGGCGGAGTCTTTGTTGGGCGTTTTCGCCGTTGTGGCCGTTGATGCTTTCGTCACCAATTCCATCGCGTATCTCCGATTGACGTTGCGGGTGGTCGCGTGCTCCCGACCCCCTGGGTCGCAGGGGCGGAGGCTACGGCGCAATGATAGCAATTTGCGGGGGCGGTCAGGAATCTGCGCGGCAAATCGCAGAGATTCCTCATGCCTGTCGCTGGATCATGAGCGGAATCACGGATGCGAATTCGCGTCCCTAAGCGATTGCGCCACGCTTGCTTCAAGGACTACGCACCCGCCATCGGCCGTGCATCCATCGTTCGCATGAACACCTGCATGCCGTAGTGAAACGCTATGAACGCGCCCAGTTCCATGATCTGCGCTTCGCTGTAGTGCTCTTTCAGGCGTGTGTAGAAAGCTGCATCGTTCTTGTCGGGATCGAGATACATCTGCCCGGCGTATTGCAGTGCGAGCCTCTCGGCCGCGTTGAACTTGCCGTCGTCGAGCTTGCCTGAGGCCGCGGCAATCCGGTCTTCCGTGAGGCCTTCTGCCTTGGCTTGTTTCGAGCGCAACGCCCCAAAATACGGGTCGCCTGCGATGCCTGCGAGCCGCACACGGATGATCTCCTTCAGGCGATGATCGACATTCCCTTCCGTGTGCGACATCAGAAGCGCGCGCAGCAAGGCCTTTGCGTAGCTCGGTACGTGCGCGAGGATGCGCGGGAAGAGCGAATCGGGTACACCGAGTTTTTCGCAGCGTGCGATGAGCGTGCGCAACTCAGGATCCTCGATCGCTTCGAGCGGTACCGGTTGGATATTGGGGCTGGTATCCGGCATCGCTTATTCCCCAACCGGTTGCAATGACACCGGCGCGGCACCGTAGATGCGTACCGACTCTTCCTGACTCACCAGCCGGCCATCGGGCGAGAACATCGGATAGAACTTGAGCGTCCCGAAAAACGTGTGGTAGCCGATGTTCATGCCGACGAAACTGCCGAGCTCCACGATTTCTTCTTCGGAATAATGCTCCCGAAGCGCATCGTAGAACGCAGCCCCGATCGCGCCGGGGTTGAGCGCCATCGTTTCGCTATAACGCAGCGCGATCTTTTCGGCTGCGCTCAGCTTCCTGCTGGCCGCGTAGTTGTTGATCCCGTCATCAAGATTTTCTTCAGAAAGCCCTTGCCACTTCGCCGAAGCGGACCGGACGTTCCCTCAATACGTGCAGGCGACCAGGCGCGACAGTTGCACCCGGATGATCTCTTTGAGCTTATGGCTGACCTTGCCGGTATTGAAGACCGTATTCCAGGCGACGAACATCGCTTCCGCCAGATCGACGTTGTGGCCCATCATCGCGTGAAAGCCCGGATCGGGCGCCTTGTTCGCGAGGCACATCTCGATATAGGGGGCGAGCTTGGTCTTCTTCAGATCGTCGATGTCGAGCATGGTGATGTTGGGCATGATGGTTCTCCTTGGGTCAGCACAGAGCACATTATGCGCGATAGGCTATCCTTGAAGTTCTCCATGCAGACCAAGCCCGTTCAATGAAGCCCGCGCCATTCGACTACGCATCGCCCGGTTCCCTGGCGGAGGCCCTGGCGCTCTTGTCTTCGGGCGCTGCAGAAGCGATGCCGATCGCGGGCGGACAAAGCCTGATGCCGGTACTCGCGTTCCGCCTGGCCGCACCCAAGCTGCTCGTTGATCTGCGATGCATACCAGGCCTCAGTCGCATTGCCATCGAGGACGATGGTGTGCATCTTGGCGCGCTTGTTCGATGGCGCGATATCGAAGACGACACCCGCCTCACGCGTGCCCATCCGCTCTTGAAGGCCGCTGTGTCGCATGTGGCGCATTATCAGATTCGCAATCGCGGGACGATCGGCGGAAGTCTTGCACATGCCGATCCCGCGGCCGAATTGCCGGGCCTTGCGGTCGCCTGCGATGCAACGATCTCGATTGCGGCGTCAACAGGATCACGCAAAGCTAAGGCGGGAGAATTTTTCCTTGGGCCGCTCAGCACCGCGTTGCAAGCGGGCGAGCTGATTACCGGTCTGCATCTGCCCTGTTGGCCCGCAGGGCGGCGCTGGGGGTTCGAAGAGATATCGCGTCGCCGAGGCGATTTCGCGATTGCGGCGATTGCCCTTTACTACGACACCGACGGCGCCGGGCGTGCGATGAATACGCACATCGGCGTGATCGGTGCATGCCGCCGTCCCCATCGCATTCCAGAGGCCGAAGGATTGCTTGATGGCCAACCCGTCAGCGAGGCCACGGTCCTCGCGGTCGCAAAAGCGGCTGCTGCTGCCGTCGATCCCCCGGAGGACCTTCATGCACCGGCTCGCTACCGGCGCGCGCTGGTCGAAACGTTGATCGAGCGAGCCTTGCGCCAGGCCGCAACGCAAGCAACTGCCGGATTCGACTAACCATGTCCGTGCATTTCGAGGTCAACGGCAAAGCGGTGCAGGTGGAGGTCGAGCCGCGCATGCATCTTGCAGATTGTTTGCGACAACGCGTTGGGCTTACCGGAACACATGTCGGATGCGAACACGGTGTCTGCGGCGCGTGCACCGTGATCGTCAACGGCGATGCGGTGCGGGCGTGTCTGATGCTGGCCGTGCAGGCTGAAGGCGCGAAGATCGTCACCGTCGAGGGGTTGAGTCGCGACGACGCGTTGTCGCCGCTGCAAGCCGCGTTTCGCAAACATCACGCGTTGCAATGTGGTTTCTGCACTCCAGGGATGATCACCACCGCGCACGCATTGTTGACCGACGAGCCCGATGCCGACATCCAACGGATCCGCGAAGTGCTCTCCGGAAATCTGTGCCGATGTACCGGCTACATTCCGATCGTCGAGGCGGTCATGGAGGCGCGGGCGGCATATCGGCAAGGTTAGGGGGCGCAACCCGAATGGAGCGTCGCATCGCCCATCTCGATATGGATGCCTTCTACGCATCCGTCGAGTTGCTTCGCTATCCGGATTTGCGCGGGCAGCCCGTGGTGATCGGTGGGCGGCGGCGCCGGGCGAGCGATGCGGAGGCGACCGGGATTTACACACGACTGCGCGAGTATGCAGGTCGTGGCGTTGCAACAACCGCCACATACGAAGCGCGTGCGTTCGGTGTCCATTCCGGGATCGGATTGATGAAGGCCGCGGCACTCGCGCCGGATGCGATCCTCCTTCCTGCCGATTTCGACGAGTACGGAAAGTATTCCCGGCTCTTCAAAGCCGCGGTTGCGACGATCGCCCCGTGTATCGAGGATCGCGGCATCGACGAGATCTATATCGATCTCACGGACGTGCGCGGTGAGTCCGTGGCCCTCGCTCGTGACATCAAGCAGCGCGTCCGCGAGGCGACCGGGCTCTCCTGCTCGATCGGCATCACCCCGAACAAATTGCTGGCGAAACTCGCCTCCGAGTTGCAGAAGCCCGATGGCCTCACGGTCTTGACGCATGCCGACGTGCCGACGCTTATCTGGCCGCTGGCCGCACGCAAAGTAAACGGGATTGGTCCGCGCGCAAGCGACAAGCTCGCGGGGCTCGGCATTCGCACGGTGGGCGATATTGCCAACGCCGATCCGGTCATGCTGATCGAGCACTTCGGCAATAGTTATGGACGCTGGCTGCACGAAGCAGCACATGGACGCGATGATCGTCCGGTGGTGACCGTGCGTGAAGCGAAGTCGATCAGCCGCGAGACCACCTTCGAGCGCGATCTGCACCCGAAGCGCGATCGGGAAACGCTGTCCGGCGTACTGCTCAGTCTATGCACGCGGGTCGCTGAAGACCTCGTGCGCAAAGGCGTCGTGGGCAAGACGATCGGCATCAAGCTGCGGTACGAGGATTTCAAGACGGTAACGCGCGATGTCACCTTGCAAAGCGCGATTGCAGATGCCGAGACAATCAGAGCGGCGGCACGTGAATGCCTGAAGCGTGTGGATCTGGACCGCCGGTTGCGATTGCTGGGCGTGCGTGTGGGAGCGTTGATGCGTACCGGCGAAGAGGTCATCAATCACGCCGACTCGCCAACCGGAAAGCCCGAGCCGAAGGTCGATGCGAATCTATCGCTGTTTGATTAGCGTCCCCGTTCTGTCGTTCGCGTAGGCTTAGTTGACTGACCGTTCGCCCTGAGCTCGGTCGAAGGGTAACGCAGGCTTGTCAAAGGCGAGCGCTCGTCCGCTCACGAACGCTCCGGCATTCACCCTTCGACAGGCTCAGGGCGAACGGTCAATCCCCTACTTCGCTTAAGTAAGTGCCATTCAGGCTTGACCCCATCCTTCGCACTACGCGTCGAACACTGAAAGCATTTCCTGCCTGCCGCTTGCAAGGCTGTATGTGACCGGCGAATGCTGCAGCTCGGATGCCTCACGTGATTTCTTGTCCGCGCTCAGCACGCGCACCTTCTTTCCGATTCGATCGGCGAGGAGCTTGTGCATCCTGACTTCACCCGCGACGGCGACGCGTTGATTCGAGGTGGGATCGATGGTCGTGAGGCTGATCTCCCGCGGGCCGTTCGGAACGAGCTTGAACTTGTCGACGATTGTCCATGTTCTGCTCAAAGACTCGTGTTGGGCGGGCAACGCCTCCAAGGGTTTTGAAGGGGCCGGCAGCGGCCTCGACGGGTCGATCACGAGCCCGCGTTTGGCTGCCTGGCCCATCATGAAGAGCAATGTGTGGTCGCCGATGCCGCGCTCCGATGGATAGCCGCCGCC
This sequence comes from Betaproteobacteria bacterium, assembly GCA_031391405.1. Taxonomy (GTDB): domain Bacteria; phylum Pseudomonadota; class Gammaproteobacteria; order Burkholderiales; family SG8-39; genus SHXR01. The sequence continues at coordinate 8,512 of JANMUI010000533.1, read as the reverse complement.
AACATCCGAATGGACGCCTGGGAACCACACTTGCAGCGACGACTGGCCGGGCGGCAGCGAGGCGCCACGCGGCAGCGTCCAGAGCGTCGGGGCGTAGGGACCCCGTTTCTCATCGGCGGCGAGAGCATGCACCGAATGCTGGACGATACTGCTGAGCGACGTATCGTGGAAGCCGACGATCGTGTCGTTGACCGCGGCGGCGGTCGGCAGTGGAACCCCGAGCGCGCCAACCGTGTCGTAGACCCCGAGGAATCGAATCGATACGTTGGGATGCCTGTTTGCGCTCTTCAGCGGGTCGCCGATGATGCCGGCGGCGCCGCCGAGGATCTTTGCGCCGAGTCCGCGCAGGCGCTCGGCGGCCGTGAGCGTACGCGAATTGCCAAGCAGCGGGTTGTGGACCGCGTAGGTAGTCAAGTACAAAGCGAGAACGTCTTCTTTTCTCGGGTTGACGAGGAGGCCGGATACCTTTATGAAGCCGCACAGGGACCGTGCCGTGTATGCGCCGCGCGAGAATCCGAATACATACACTTCAGCGCCGGGTACGTACTGCAGAGCGATGAAGCGGTAGGCTTCCTGCATATTCTCGGACAGGCCCGCTCCGGTGGCGCCGCCCAGCCATTCTTCGATCTTGTGCTCGCCGGTGCCGACGCCTGCGTCGTAGTACAGACTTACCGGCGAGCCGTCGGATGCCGTTCCCGTGCAAGTCTTATTGCCCCTTCCGCGACCCGGGGAGTCGGCGCCACCGAGGCTTCCTTTCAGGAATTCGTACGTACGAAAGATGTTGGTCTGGGTGCTCGGGTCGTTCCAGGTTCCATCACAACAAACGACTATTTTCTTGGCCATGCAATGGGTCCATTTTCTCGATGTGCGCTCCGGGCGGCATCATCGTATCTATCAGTCTTGTGTTATTGGCCGATGTGGAGACCGGCCATATGGTAGTGCGATGTCGTGCAACGAATGCAGGGAGATCGGCAAGGCGCACCAGAAATCGGTATTCTGGGCAGTCGCGAGTCGCCAAGGAGACCGTAGTTGAAAACCAAGGGATTGAACGGAGCCGAGACAATCCTGCGTGTGTTGCGCGGAATGGGCATCGAAACCATTTTTGCTTCACCTGGATCGGAATGGGCGCCCCTCTGGGAGGCATTGGCCAAGCACGGCGGGACGGGTGATTTCCCGGAGTACATCTCGTTTCGCCATGAAGAATCGGTCATCGCCGCGGCGACCGGCTACTTCAAGGCTACGGGCAAGTTGCCCGGCGTCATCATCCATACGACGGTCGGTGCGTTGCACGCGACCATGGGATTGCGGGCCGCGTTGCATGAGCGCGTCCCGATGGTGGTGCTCACCGGCGAATCGATCGCGTTCGGCGAAGATGGCGGCGAGGATCCCGGCGCGCAGTGGCTGCGTCTCCTCACCGATATCGGCGGGCCGGCGCGCCTGGTTGAGCGATGCGTCAAGTGGACGTTCGGTCTCAATGCGCCCGCGTTGCTGCCGGCCACCATCCACCGCGCATGCCAACTCGCCATGTCCGCGCCACGCGGGCCGGTGTTCGTTTCCGTGCCGATGGAGCATCAGTTTGCGCTGATGACGCATGACGCACCGCCTGCGGTCCATGTGCAGGCGACCGTGCCTGACCCGGCCGTGATCGATGCGATCGCGCGCCGATTGATCGACGCCAGGCGACCTGTCATCGTCACCGAAAACGTCGGGCGGAGCACCGAAGCCGTCGCCTCCCTCGTGGCGCTGGCCGAGCGGCTGGGCGCACCGGTCGTCGAGGGGCGAAATCCGGGCTACATGAGCTTCCCGCATACGCATCCGCTTTACGGTGGGCTTTGCGATACCGCGCAATTGAAGGCCTATCTGAATGACGCCGATGTCGCGTTCCTCGTTGATGCGGTGCTGCCTTGGCATCCGCCATCGGCGTTGCCCGGGCCGAACACCTCCGTCGTGATGCTGAGTGATGAGCCGCTTTATCCGCAGATTCCGTATCTCGGCATCCGCGCTGATCTCGTCGTGCAGGCCGAGGTTGCACGCAGCCTCGCGATGATCCTGGAACGGGTGAATCAGAAGATTCCGGCCGGCACGCGGGCCAACGCCGTCAAGGAGTGGGGTGCCAAACATGAAGAAGCCCGCGCTGCTTGGCGCGATCGCGCGCAATCGGCGGGGAAAGGGTCGACGATCGATACGGCGTGGGTGGCGAACGAGCTGAACGCGGTCCTTCCCGCCAATGCAATCGTCGTTGACGAAACGATCACCCATCGGGCGGACCTGTACCGCGGCCTGGAGGCAATGAAACCGGGTGGATATTTCGAGTCCGCGTATGGCGGGTTGGGGATGGGACTCGGCTATGCGCTCGGGGTGAAGTTCGCCCAGCGCAATCGACCGGTCATCACCGTGATCGGCGACGGCTCTTTCAACTACAACCCGGTCGTCGCGTCATTCGGGGCGTGCCAGGAGCATGGGCTGCCGACGCTCGTGCTGGTCATGAACAACTCGGGCTACCTGTCGCAGAAGGGCGGGATTCCAAAATATTATCCCGACGGCGCGGCGGTGCGCTCGAAGAATTTTCCCGGCACGTCGATTACGCCAAGCCCGAACTACGCGGCGCTGCCGCTCGCGTTCGAGGGCGTCGGCGAGCGCGTGGTGAAACCGAGCGACTTGCGCCCCGCCTTGCTCCGAGGGCTTGAAGCGCTGGTGGCAGGCAAGCTCGCGCTGATCGATATCGTGCTTGCGCAGGTCAACCCACGTAAGTGAGCGCGCAAATAAGCAGGAGAACGCGATGACCATCGAATTCACCCCGCTGCATCCCTGCATCGCTGCCGAAGCGCGGGGTGTTGATCTCAAACGGCCGCTCGCAGCGGATACGGTGCAGGCGATCGAGGCGGCAATGGATCGATTCGCCGTGCTGGTTTTTCGGGATCAGCCGATCAGCCAGGGCGAGCAGGTGGCGTTCTCGCGCAATTTCGGGCCGCTTGATCAAGGATTGCGAAAGGCGACCGGCGGACCGACCCGCTTTGAATACGACGAATTGATCGATGTGTCCAACCTCACCCTCGATGGGAAGATCGCGCAGCGCGACGACGGGAGGCTGATCGGCACGCTCGCGAATCAGCTCTGGCATAGCGACAGCTCGTTTCAGTCCATCGTCGCGAAGTACTCCCTCCTGTCCGGTGTCACGGTTCCCGGCGAGGGTGGCGATACCGAGTTCGCCGATCTGCGCGCCGCCTACGATGCACTTGATCACGAAACGAAGCGGCTGATCGCGCAGTTGTCCGCTGAGCACTATGCGTTCCACTCGCGCACGTTGCTATTGGGCGACGACGGCTACGACGAGAAGCAATTGAACGCGATGCCGCCCGTCGAGTGGCCGCTGGCGCGTGTCCATCCGGGTTCCGGGCGCACGGTGCTCTTCGTAGGCATCCACTGCCGGCGCATCATCGGCATGACGTTGCCGGAAGGTCGCTTGCTGTTGGCCGAGTTGCTTGAACATGCGACGCAGCGCGAATTCCTCTATCGCCATCAATGGCGACCGGGTGATCTGGTCATGTGGGACAACCGCTGCACCCTGCATCGCGGGCGCCGCTACGATTTGACAGTGCGGCGAGACCTCCGACGCACCACCACGATCGACATTGCGTCGGGGAGCGCGGCCAAGGAGCGGAGCGCCGCCTGAGCGACAGTGCGACGCGCTCAATCCCCCGCGCGAATGCCGAAGTCCTTGACCACCTTCGACCACTTTGCCATTTCCACATCGAGAAACTTGGCGAGCTGGGCGGGCGGTCCGCCGACCAGGTTCATGCCTTGTGCGGTCAGGCGCTCGCGGATGGTCTTGTCGTTCAGGATCTTCGTGACCTCGTCGAACATGCGCTGAACAATCGGTGCGGGCGTCTTGGCCGGTGCGTAAATCCCCCACCACGCCTGCGCCTCGAAGCCCGGGATGCCGCTCTCAGCGACGGTGGGCACATTCGGCAGTTCCGGATCGCGTTTGATCGAGCTCACCGCGAGCGGAATGAGATGCCCCGCCTTGATTTGCGGGCTCAGCAGCGCAGTGGTGGCCATGGCGATCGGAACGTGGCCCGCAATCGCGTCTTGTACGAGCGGTCCACCGCCCTTGTAAGGCACGTGCTGCATCTGAAATTTCGCTTGCTCGCCCATCAAGGTCATCGCCAGATGCGCGAGGCTGCCGGTACCGATCGACCCGAATGCGACGGCGTTGGTTTTGGTGCGCGCGGCGACAAGCAATTCGCCAAGATTTTTATACGGTTGCGACTTGTGCGCGGTGATGACCATCGAGCCGGTCGCCACCAGCATCACGGGCGTCAGGTCGGTGCGCGTATCGAACGGCAGGTTCGGGATGATGCTGGGATTGATGGCGTGGGTATCGAACACGATCACCCACGTATAGCCATCCGGCGGTGATTTCGCGACTTGGCCGGTCCCAATCGAGCCGCCGCCGCCGACACGGTTCTCGACCACGATCTGCTGGCCGAGCGCCTGGGTGAGTCCCGGGGAAAGAATGCGCGCCAACTGGTCGGTGGTGCCGCCAGGAGGAAATGGCGCCACGAGTCGAATCGGCTTCACCGGCCATGCGGGGGTTTGTCCGAAAGCGGTGGTCGCGAATGCCGCGAACATCATCGCGGCGCCGAAGCGAAAAAGGATCATCATGGATAGGGTCCAGGCAGAAGGGCTCACGCAGCGATGCGTTGACGTGAGCATTGTAGAGGGTGTTCCATGAGAGCATGGTGCCGAGCCGCCGCTCAACGGACCGCCGACACCCTGCACGGATTGCATCGGTATGGAGACAAGTCGTGATTTTTCGAAGCATTGCAGTCGCGTTATAAGGAGGAACGATTGGAAAAACCATGGAGTACGGGTGCAGTGCTCTTTGCCGCCTTTGCCATTTTGCCGCAAGCCGCATTCGCGCAGGCTTATCCGTCCAAGCCGATTCGCCTTATCGTGCCGCAGGGTCCCGGCGGCACATCGGATCTCCTTTCTCGAACCGTGGCGCAGAAATTGAACGATGCCTTCGGCCAGCAGGTCGTGGTCGACAATCGCCCAGGGGCCAACGGGATTATCGGGACCGAAATGGGTGCGAAGGCGGCGGCCGACGGGTACACGCTGACATTCGGTTCGAGCCCTACGCATGCGATCAACCCCGGGCTCTACCGAAAGCTCTCGTACGATCCGCTTACCGATTTCGCGCCGATCGGCATGTTGGGGCGACCCCTCTACGCGGTCATCGCCCATCCTGGCGTCGCGACGAACATCAAGGACTTTATCGGAACGGCAAAGGCAAACGCCGGCAAGTTCAATTTCGGTGCGGGCAGCAGCAACGCATGGATCGGTACTGAACTTTTCGCCACCGCGGCCGGTATCAAGCTCTCGCATGTGCCTTATAAGAGCAACTCGCAGGCGCTGATCGACCTGGTCGGCGGTCGCGTCGACGTCATGATCGAGCCCGTCATGAGCGCGCTGCCCCACATACAGGCGGGCAAGGTGAGTGCGCTGGCCGTGACCACGCAAGTGCGCTTGGCTATTCTCCCTGCAGTGCCGACGCTTACGGAATCCGGGGTGCCTTACAAGCTGACCCCTTGGGCGGCGATATATGCCCCGGCAAACACGCCCATCGAAATCGTGGTCAGGCTGAACGGGGAGATCGTCAAGATGCTGAAAATGCCGGATGTCATCGCGCGGTTCGCCACGCTTGGTTTCGAGCCAGAGGCGAGCACGCCGGAGCAGCTAGGCGCCTTCACGCGGCAAGAAATCGCCGAATACGGCAGGATCATCAAGGAGATCGGTATCCCGCTGCAATAGGCGGGCGGTGGCGTCAGAGCGCCATCGCGCAATCGCAACCTACATCGACTGAGAACAAAGGAAACACGAAATGTCCTACGACCTGATTATTCGCAACGGTACCGTGATGGACGGTACCGGCCAACCCGGCTTTCGCGCTGATGTGGCGGTTAGCGGCAGCAAGATCGCGGCAATCGGCGCGATCGGCGAACGCGGTACGAGGGAGATTGACGCGACCGGTTTGATCGTGTGCCCTGGCTTCGTCGATATCCATACGCATTACGACGCGCAGATATGCTGGGATCCGATCCTTGGATCGTCGGCCGAGCATGGTGTCACCACCGTGGTGCTTGGCAACTGCGGCATTGGCGTCGCCCCGAGCTGGCCGGAAGATCGCGAGATCAACGCGCTTGACCTGGTCAGCCTCGAAGGGCTGTCGATCGATGTATTGAAAGCGGGCATTCCATGGCAGTGGGAATCGTTCGTCGACTACATGAAGTTCGCGGCGTTGCAGCGGCCCGGCGTCAATCTCAGCTTTCTGATGCCCATGGCCACACTGCGCCGCTATGTCATGCGCAAAGCGGCGGTCGAGCGGGCCGCGAGCGATGCCGAGACAAAGCAGATCGCCGCCCTGTTGAAAGAGGCAATGGAAGCCGGCGCCAACGGCTTCAGCACGACGACGATCTCGCGGCAAAAGGGCTGGCAGGGCGCGCCACTGGCCTGCACCCTGGCGAGTCTTGACGAGTTGCGCGCCTATGCACGCGTGCTGAAGGAGATGGGGCGTGGCGTGATCCAACTCAATTGCGCCTACAACCTGGGCTCTCTTGCGGATGACGAATTCGCCCTGCTCGATATGCTGACGACCGAGAGCGGGCGGCCGGTGACCTGGTCGGGTGGCGTGAGCCGGGGTGATCAACCGGGCGCGCTCGATATCTATCTGAAAAAAATAGAACCGCTGGTCGCGCGTGGCAGCAAACCGCAAGGCACCTCCCGGCCGCTCACCGTGGAGGTCAATCTCAACAACCCGTTTGTCATGACCGACCTTGATGCGGGGAAGAAGGTGTTGGGCCAGCCGAAGGACGTGCAGAAGAAGCACTACGCGGACCCGGTGTTTCGCAAACAGGTGAAAGAGGAGTACGCGAAAGGCGGCAAGCTCTTCAGCGGCGCGTGGATCGATGCGCAGGTATTGCGTGTGGGCAGCCCCGGCATGGAAAAGTACCTGCGTCGCACCGTGCGCGAGATCGCGGCCGAGCAGGGGAAGGAGCCGATCGATGTGTTCTTCGATCTCGCCCTCGAAGATGATCTGAACCTCCGGTACCTCGGCGCGATCGCCAATGTGGAACCCGAGCGGGTCGGCCGGCAGATCAACGACGATCGCATCCTGCTTGGCATGTCGGATGGCGGCGCACATGTCGACATGCTGCTCGAATCGAACTACACCACATACATCCTCGGCCACTGGGTGCGGGAGAAACAGGTCATGAGCCTCGAGCGGGCGATCTATCGGATGACCTCAGAACCCGCGAAGCTCTTCGGTATCACCGATCGCGGCCTGTTGGCGACAGGCATGGCCGCCGACATCACGGTGTTCGATCAGAACACGGTGGGCTCGGCAATGAAAGCAACCCACGTCAACCGCGACCTGCCCGGTGGCGGTGCGCGGCTCTATGTCGAATCGCGTGGGATTGCGCATGTCATTGTGAATGGCGAGCCATTGTTCGATCACGGTAAGGCGCTTGAGGGGCGTGCGGGGGAGATTCTGCATCGACGTTGAGCGGGGACTGGTGACGCCATGATGTAACAAGATGTGTCGGCGCACTGCTCGCCACCCTCGGTCCACCATCACGCCATGACATCATTTCCTTACAAGTTAGGCGTCGAATTGAAGGCGTCGAATCGTCCGGGGTCGGCCCGCACGAGACGAACCATGATATGGAGATTGAAATGAATGCGATCCACAAAGTAGTCCTCGCGCTGGCGACAGCGCTTCCCATGGCCGCGGTGCTGCCGGTCTCTGCACAACAAGGCGGCGCTCCTGGTCAGCACGGCCAGCGGATTGAACAGCGACTTGCGGATTTGAAGACGAAGCTCGCGATCACCGGGGGACAGGAATCCCAATGGCAAGCCTTCGAGGCGCAAGTGAGACAGGAGAGGGCGAACGCGCGCGCAGCACGACAAACTCCGCCTCAAGAAGTTACCGCGGCGCCGGACCGACTCGCGCGACGCGCTGAATTCATGAAGCAGCGAAGCGCCGGGCTCGAAGCGATCGCGGGCGCGTTGAAGAATCTGTACGGAATCCTCACGCCGGATCAACAAGCCATCATCGATCAGCACTATGCCCGGTTGGAAAGTCGCGGGCATGGCCGGCATGGTCCGACGCAGCGGAGCTAGGATTCTGCGCGGCAGAGTGCGCACACTCCTATAAGAAGACGCAATGGTTCAGCCGAACGACGCTTTGCAAACAAACCCGGCTCGATTTCGGAGAATTGTCTGGCGCATTCGCGTTAATCAAGGCATGAAGCGTCTGCCATCAGGAATCTGCGCGGTCTGCCGCGCAGATTCCTAATACTTCCCGAGATAGTCCCGTTTGCCGATGTCGACGCCGTTGTGCCGCAGAATGTTGTACGCGGTCGTCACATGGAAGTAGAAATTCGGCAGCACGAAATGCATGATGTAGTTGATGCCCTTGAAGGTCGTCGGGCCGGCGCGCATTTGCAGG
>JANMUI010000056.1:0-6973 GCA_031391405.1 Betaproteobacteria bacterium | reverse complement strand
ATCGACAAGCGGTCGCGATCGGCAAGCTCGCAGCCGAAGCCAAGACCTTGCGACGCATGTCATTAGGGGTCGCAGGCATGCTCGATCGCGGCGAGCATCCCGGTGTGGTCGCGGCGGTCGTGAAGGATCTAGGCACGACATTCGAGCAGCGCATTCCAGAAATCGCAACCGAGGTCTTCGACATCGAGCTTGGTGCGTCCGGGTCGCATCTTGCCGAGGTGGCGGCGCAGACCCTCCAATCGTCGGTGTCGTTCTCGCTCCGGGGAGGGACTCGCGAAGTGCTCCGAGGGATCATTGCCAGAGGATTGGGGTTGCGATGAGTGATGAACGTGCGCTGATTGCCGACAGCGTCAATCGACTCTTTGCCGACACGATAGACCGCGCGTTGCTCGAACGGTTCGAGTCGGGAGAATGGCTTGCTCCGCTGTGGAGCCGGGTGGAAGAGAGCGGCTTTGATAAGGTGCTGTGCCTCGAAGGTGCGGCGACGAACTGGCTCGATGCGCAAAGCGTGCTCCGCGCGATCGGCTATTACCGTGTGCCGCTGCCGCTTGCAGAATCCATCGTCGGCAATTGGCTGTTGGCGCGAGCCGGTCTTCCGGTTGATAGCGGGCCGATCTCGATCGCGCAATGCGATGACGCAATGACGCTGACAAAACAGGGCGATCGACTAATACTGAATGGGAAGCTCGCTCGCGTCCCGTGGGGGCGGCATGTCAAACGCATCGTCGTTGGTGGCGCCTGCGAAGGCAAGACGGTGATCGGGATGATTCATCCATCGACAGCAGGCACCGGTCGCATCGAACCCGATGTCAATGTCGCCGCCGAGCCACGCGATACGATCGTGTGCGAGGGTATGACATGCGATGCGTTCGCCTTCGTTCGCGAGCCGGAATCGGATCCCGTGCGTATGTACGGCGCGTTGGCCCGTGCGGCAACGATGGGCGGCGCAATCGAATCGGTGCTGGATCAGGCCGTGCAATATGCGAACGATCGCGTCCAGTTCGGTCGTCTCATCGGCAAATTTCAAGCCATTCAGCATCTGCTTGCCGAATTGGGAAGCGAATCCGCGGCGGCCACGGCAGCAATCACCGGCGGTTGCGAATCTGCAGGCTCCGCGCACGCGCGCATCGATGTTGCCGCGGCGAAGGTGAGGGCGGGCGAAGCAGCCAAACATGCCGCCCGCATCGCCCATCAGGTGCACGGAGCCATCGGCTTCACCTACGAGCACACGCTCCACTTCGCGACGCGACGGCTCTGGTCGTGGCGAAACGAGCTCGGTAATGATGCCTATTGGGCGCGAGAGCTTGGTGCCGCAGTCATTCGATCCGGAGGAGAGCGTTTCTGGGCGGACATGACGACTCGGCCTGCATCGATCGCCGCGGCCCGGTCGACCTGGGGCTCGATTGCCGAACGATGATCCATGCTGAGAATCATCGCCCGCTCCTTTCGCGCGTGATGTCGATATCGTCGATACCGAGTGGGTCGGTGTCGATCTCCGGAGCGGGAAGGATCTCTTCGTCGTTGACGCGATACATGATGCTCTTCTATAGCTGACAGCACGGGACTCCGGAATGTCCCCGGAGACCCTGCTGCGTCCTACGCCATGAGTCCATGTGATCGGACGCGCGAGACACGTTACGGGTGGTAATCGGGCCGGAAGCGATCGCGGCTCAATGGCACCCGCGTCGATCCGATCGATTCGATCGAAACCATGACCGGTGGCTGATAGATGGTTCGCTCCGCTGCCAGGGCCTGCGCATCGAAGTCCATCCAGCTGTCGGGAACCCGTCCGATGACGGCCATGAAAACGAGCAACCAGCCGGCAATGCCGGCGACGATCGCGCGATTGACGGACGGGCGATGTGAGTCATTAAGCTCGCTCTTGGCGTAGGCGTAGGTCATTTTGAATTCCTTCGATCTTGATGGGGATCACTTTGAAGCTGGCGACTGGAGTCTAGTGAGCCGGTGCCGCAGAGGAACTTCATTGGGCATCCACTTTTGTTTCGTTTGTTTCAGCGACCCCCGCCACCGCGCCGGAGTTGTACGATTCGCTCTCCCTCCCACCATGCGCGCCAATGCGTGGATTGGCTGGGACGCCCAGGAGGACCGGAGTGAAAGCGTTTGTCGACCCCAAGGCCACGATCCTGATCGTCGATGACGAGCCCGACATCCGCGAGGTATTGGAGGAATACTTCGCGGCGCATGGCTACGGAACGCTTTGCGCGGAGAGTGCCCTCGCCGCGCGGGCGATGGCTGCTCAGCATTCAATCGACTTGGCGCTGGTCGACATCCACATGTCCGGCGAGGACGGGCTCAGTCTTGCGCGGCATCTGCGCGATCGTTATGCGAACATGGCGATCGTCATGCTGACTTCAGCCGGCGCCGTCATAGACCGCATCGTGGGCCTCGATATGGGTGCGGACGACTACATCGCCAAACCGTTCGATCCGCGTGAGCTGCTTGCCCGCGTCAAGAGCGTGCTACGGCGCACGTCGTCGGCGGGGCGTGCCGACATCGGCGCCGCGCGCGTGCGCATCGGGCGATGCGTGTTGGACCTTGCGGCACGGCGGCTCACCGATGACGAGGAGCAAGAGGTGCCGTTGTCTCCGCTCGAATTCGATCTTCTGAAGGCACTCGCCGAGCACCCCAATCGGGCGCTCTCTCGTGAACGGATCCTCAATCTAACCCAGCAACGCGATTGGGACCCATTCGATCGCAGCGTGGATCTGCGCGTCATGCGGTTGCGAAAAAAGATCGAGCCGGATCCCGAGCATCCGCGGTTCATCAGAACGATACGCAATGAAGGCTACATGTTCATACCGGAAGGGGGGTGAATCCCAATGAGTATCCGATCGCGTGTTGGAAAAATTGCCCTTGCTTGCATCGTGCTTGCGTACTTCCTCAGCGGATGCGCGCGAGACGCAGAACCACCCTTGCGCATCGGCACCAATGTCTGGATCGGCAGCGAGCCGCTCTACCTGGCACGGGAGCTGGGGCATCTGGATCCCAAGACCGTGCAGTTGGTCGAGTACCCTTCGGCGACCGAAGTGTTGCGTGCTTTTCGCAACCAGGCGATCGACGGCATGGTGGTGAGCCTGGACGAGTTGTTTGGACTCGCGGTAGATGGTCTGCAACCCAAGATCATCCTGGTAGTGGATGTGTCGCATGGCGCTGACGTAGTGGTGGGCCGTCCCGGTATGCGTACGATGAGCGAGCTCAAAGGCAAACGGGTCGCGGTGGAAAGCGGAGCGCTTGGCGCTTATGTATTGAGTCGTGCGTTGACACTCAACGGAATGCAGGCTGGCGACATCAATGTGGTGCACTTGGAGTCGAATGAGCAGCCCACCGCCTATGAGAAAGGCCAGGTGGATGGTGCCGTCACGTTCGACCCGTATCGCGCACAGCTGCTTCGTGCCGGGGCGACGACCCTATTCGATAGTACGCAGATTCCAGGCGAAATCGTCGACCTCGTCGCGGTGCGCGCGAGTGTCCTCGACAAGCAGCCAAAGGCCGTCCAGACGCTGCTGTCGGGCTGGTTCAGTGCGATCGATTATTTGAAGCGGGAACCAAAGGATGCCGCGCATCGAATGGGCGTACGTCAACAGACAAGCGGCGAGCAGTTCCTCCAAGCCCTGAAGGGGTTGCATATCCCATCCCGGGGGGAAAACCTGAAGATGCTGGGCGGGGCGGAGCCGGGATTGGTGGCAACGGGTGGCCGGCTCATGGACTTGATGCTGGAGGCAAAGTTGCTACAGGCCAGAGTGAAGATCGAAGGGATCCTGGCACCAGGGCCGCTGGCGAGCCTGTCTCGGTGACTATTCGCGTCCCAGCCTCGCTCAGGCTCACGGTCCCGCTCATTTTGCTGGGCTTTGCCGCGACCTTGAGCACGATCAATTTCTTCTATCACGTGCCGCGGGCGGAGCGCATAGCAGAGGAAGATGTCGGTAAGCGATTGGCACAGGAGATGTCGCGCTTGCAAAGCACCTTGGAGTACCTGCTGCTCAAAGGTGACCTGGAGGCCGCGCAACGCGAAATTGCGGTACTCGCGCACAATCACGATTACATCCTGGCCGCTTTGACCGACGACCAATATGCAGTCATTGCCTCGACGCGGCGCGCTTGGCTTGGACGGACGATCACGGACGTTCTGCCGAAGTTCGATCCCGGTGAAGCCTCCAAGGCCATCGGGGAGCGTCGCGCGAAAACGATCGTCGACGCGGGCGACGGCACGGTGCTCGGTTACGCCGGGATCCTTATGGGCAGCCGGCGTGAGGAGCTGCGCCCGTCGCGAAACGGCAGCCTGTTCCTCATTTATGACCTCGATCGATACAAAACGGAAGCGCGCGCCCAGGTTCTTCAGCAATCGATCTACTGGGCCGGGTGGGTGACCGCGCTGGCCCTGGCCATGTGGCTGGCGTTCCATTTTCTATTGACGCGCCGCACCGCACAACTGGTCCGCGCGGCGGAACAACTCGCAGGTGGAAATCTCGCTGCCCGCAGTAACCTAAGGGGGCGCGATGAGCTCGGCCGGCTCAGTCGCGCCTTCGATGCGATGGCGCTGGAAGTGGCCAACACGCAAGACCGCCTGCGCGAGGACATCGCTGAGCGCATGCGCGCCGAGCAGGCACTGCGGGTGTCCGAGGCGAGTTACCGCGCCATCTTCGATGCGACCGAAGATGCAGTGTTCGTGCTCGACATCGACAGCGTCGCAGTGATCGACGCGAATCCCAAGGCCTGCGAGATGTACGGCCATACCCGCGAGGAGCTGCTGGAAGTCGATGCGAGCCGGCTGCGCTTCGGCGATTCGCAGTCCGCGGATAAGAACACCAGGGAAATGATCACGAGGGCGCGCGCCGGCGGCACGCAGCACTTCGAGTGGCACCTGCGACACCGAGACGGCAGCATGCATTGGGAGGAAGTGTTCGTCAAACGGGTCAGCCTTGGCGGTCAGGATCGCCTCCTCGCGCTCATCCGCGACATCACCGAGAAAAAGCGCTCCGTGGAGGAGCTGGCGCGCCAGCGTGAGGCGGTGCACCAACGCGAAAAATTAGCCGCGCTCGGTTCGCTGCTGGCCGGCGTCTCCCATGAGCTCAACAATCCACTTTCCGTGGTGGTGGCACGGGCGGTCATGCTGGAGGAGCGCGGGGATCCGGCTACCCAGGTGGCGGCGGTAAAGATTCGCGCGGCAGCCGAACGTTGCGCGCGCATCGTTCGAACCTTTCTCTCGATGGCGCGGCAGCAGAAACCCGAGCGCGGTCCGGTGGCGATCAATGAGGTCGTGTCGGCCGCGCTCGACATGACCGGTTACGCCATTCGCACGAGCAGCATCGATGTGGCGCTCGATCTCGCCGGCGATATTCCGCCCATCCTGGCGGATGCCGACCAGCTTCATCAAGTGTTGCTCAACTTGATCATCAACGCCCAGCATGCCCTGCAGGATCAGCCCGAGCCGCGCCTGATACGCGTGACCAGCCGTCATGACTTTGCAGCTGATCTGGTCCGCATTACGGTCGCCGACAACGGACCTGGCGTCCCGGCACACCTTCGCACGCGGGTATTCGAACCGTATTTCACCACCAAGCCCACGGGCATCGGTACGGGTGTCGGACTGGCGGTCAGTTTCGGCATCGTCGAAGCCCATGGCGGCACGCTCACGCTCGCTTGTCCCATCGAGGGGGGCGCCATGTTTACCGTCGCGCTACCCGTCGGCACAGTGGATGCGACCGATATCTACGCCACGCCGTCCGGTGAGGCGGGGATCAGCCGGCGCACGATACTCATCGTCGACGACGAGGCGGAAATTCGCGAAACGCTCGCCGATATATTGACCGGCGCACAACATCGGGTGGTAACGGCCAGTTCCGGGCGGGAAGCGTTGGAGCAGATGGCGCGGGAGGACTACGATGTGATCCTCACGGATATCCGCATGCCGGAGCTCGATGGGCGCGCTTTGTATCGGGAGATCGAGCGGCGTTGGCCCGAGCGGGCGAGGCGCGTCATCTTTGTGACGGGCGATACGCTGACCTCGACATTGCGCGATCTTGCAACGGAGAGCGGCTGTCCCGTCATCGAGAAGCCATTCCTGCCAAGTGAAGTGCGCCGCGTTGTCGCCTAGTTGGTCGCAAATAGTGAGGGGAGCGCGCGCCACTGATTATTGTTCCACCGTGCGTATCGGCGCCTCGCCGACAGCGAGGGGTTCTGCACGAATACGACGCTGCGTTAATTCACTTTCAATCCGTAGGCTCGGAGCGCGAATCGACCGAGCGCACGATCTTTGCCGTCGACGTCAAGCGACGCGGCGACGCCAAGGAAGAGTCAAGCGGCGAAATAGCTGCTACCAACCTTGGAATAGCCATGCTCGCAATAGCCCCGACCAAGCTTGGTCGGGGCTGTTCGGAGCGCGAGAGCCTCATCACGATCGACGTCGAAGGCGACGGCTTTCTCTACAACATGGTCCGCGCCATTGCTGGGACGCTGGTGGAGGTTGGCCGCGGCCGCCGCGAGACGTCGTCGATGGCCGACGTCATCGCCGCTTGCGATCGCTGCGCAGCCGGCCAGACGGCGCCCGCCCACGGGCTCACGCTGCTGTGGGTCGCCTATTGACCGGGGCCCACCATCGTATTTCGCCCCTTGCGCTGAACGGGTAGACTGGAGGATTGCCGGCGCCGAGCAAGCTCGGCGGCTCCATCGGAACGCCCGCCGCGCACTGCCTACTGCCCACTGCCCACCGCCCACTGCTTCCCTATGTCGCTTGTCGGTCGCGAATTCGTCGGTCCCTACCGGATGTTTCACCTCATCCGCGCCGGCGCGCTGTTTGAGATTTGGGCCGTACGGCCGGTCGCCGAGACTGCGGCCTACGCCATGAAATGGCTGCCGCCGGGAGCCCGCCATGACCGCGCGACCGGCCGTACGGCCCAAATCTCAAACAGCGCGCCGGCGCGGATGAGGTGAAACATCCGGTAGGGACCGACGA
>JANMUI010000531.1:0-2830 GCA_031391405.1 Betaproteobacteria bacterium | reverse complement strand
CATCCGCAAAGCCCCTGGGCGTCTCGTTCAAGCGGCTTTTGCGTCGCGCACAAGGCAATGATCGGAACGACGAGCACACCAGACCAAAGGATGTCCATATTGACAAGACCAAGCTGGCTTCGAATGATGCCCATTGCATCGTTTGTTGCTTTAACGGCTTGAGTCCACGCGGCCTCGACTTCTTGACGCTTTAGCTCATGCAACGGCGTACGTGCTCTGCCGTCCGGCTGAGCAACGAAGGCGCAAGCACGGAAAAGATGCATAACGTTCATGCGACCAAACCCCTGTGAGTGCAACTTCTGGAGAAAAGGGGCAACTTCGTCGGCAATGAATCCGGAATGTTTGGCTGCGACTTCGGCCGCCTCGATGTCCTCGGTTTTAAGTTTCATACCTAACGTATTGATGCGCGTGAACGCGGTGACCGCATGCTGAAAGGTATGGTCGACCATTCGAACGTATGGAATTTCATAGTCGAGAATCTTGCGAACGCGGTCGAACGCGGCCTCCCGTTGGTCGGCGCCGCGATTTCCATCGAGATTGCGGCGGATTTGACGATAAAGCTCCTCGTCCCAGATCGCAGCAACCCGAAACCAGTTCTGGTCGTTCTTTGTCGCCGCGTTAGCAAGCTTGAATTCTTCATTCTCCGGATGAAAAACGACGTCGATACCGTCTTCACCGGAATGCGTCCGAGCCAGAGTCGTGATGCGTTGTTGCCCATCGATCAGCCAGCTCATACCCCCAGCTCGGCTCGGACGTGGGTTACGACGACGCGCGCGGACATCATCGCCGCTCTGCCACAGCAAAAGCGACGAAACGGGGAACCCGCGATACAAGGAATCGATGAGCTTCGGCGCCTTGCTTTTCTGCCATACGTAATCTCGCTGAAACTCCGGGATCACGATTCGACCAGCGTGATAATCTTCAATCGCTTGCCTGACCTTGATGGTTTGATTTTCGAGTCTTGGATCTGCCATGCCAACCTCATCTGCATTCATTTCAGCGCGATCGATTTTTTATCTTTCCGGCCGCGATGGAGAAAATTCATGTCCGAATGATGCACCGGCGGAACACCGGAGGCAATCGTTGGTCGAATCAATGCACATTTAGCCATAGACATGAACACACGCCGTGGACTGCCACGAACGCATCGACCCCAGCACGAGAGTCCTAGCCGTTGATGTTCAGCAGCAATTGCAAACGGTCTGTCGGGAGCCCCCGGATCGCAGTCCGCCTCATGGAATCTTAACTTCGGTGTAGCTGCCCGCAGTCGCACTATCGATTGCCCCAACAACCAACGCGGCGGCGCGCTGAATCCGAGGCCAGCTCGTGGTCGTCAGAACGACCACGGCCAAGCGTCGGGAACTGAGGTTCTGCTGATACTTCATATTCGAATCAGTCGTCACCAACGTGGCGAAGCCGTCCGCCTCTGCTGTGTCAAGAAGGTTGCCGTTTTTGAGTGTCGCCCAATCGCGCTCATATGCGGTGGTGACTTCGTGCTGAGTCAAGAAGCGACGCAGCGGAACCGGCGTACCCTGATCGAATAAGACGCGCACTTACGCTGGAGCAAGTGCGCTTCGCGCAGCGTGCTCCAGCACCGCGCGAACCTGCTCAATGGTGACCCCCGGAAACCATTCGACGAATTGCGAGATCTGCGCACCGTCCTCGAGGTTCTCAAACAGTGCAGCAACCGGCACGCGAGTGCCGGCAAACACCCATGCTCCGCTTACGCGCTCAGGATCGCGTTCAACCGCGGGACAGGATGACCAGTCAATCATGGCGATATCCTACCACCGCGGGATGAAGAAAATCGCTGACAGCATTCCCCATGATCAAGCGCTTCCTTCCCTATTCGAACTTCAATCCGGTTTCCCGCACCATCCGCTGCCACTTATCGAATTCGGCTTTCACGAACGCGTTGAATCCCTCGACGCTCATCGGAATGAACTGCGACCCGGTCGCCGCCATCTGCTGTTGCAGCTCGGGGTTGCTGCCCGCCTTCTGCAATTCAGCGTTCAATCGACGGACGATTTTAGGCGGCGTACCGGCGGGTGCGAAGATCCCACCCCATACCGACAATTCAAGCGCGGGGAAGCCTGACTCCTTCAATGTCGGCACATTCGGGAACAAGGGACTCCGCTCGCTCCCGAAAAAACCAAGTGCCTTGATCTTGCCTGCGCGCACATTGGGGCCGGCCTCCGCTGCGTATCCGGAAAGCAGCATGAGCTGGCCATTCATCAGATCAATCATCGCGGGCGCCGCACCCTTATATGGGACAGTATTGATATCTACCCCCGCGAGTTTCTGGAAATAGACGCTCGAGATCTGCTGAGCGGCTCGGCAATGCGATGCGCGAATTGCCGCGCGCGAATGTCCATCGCATTGCCCGGCGTGAAGCCGACGATGATCCGAATCGGCTTGACGGGATAGTGCTGCGCGACCGCTCGTGCGGCGGGAACGAGAAGCATTGCCATTAACACGGCGCACCAGCGCAGTGCACATTCACGCTGATCGCGCACCGATGGAGTGAATCGATGATCGAGTCGTCGCGTGGAGGGCAATGCCTTGTTGATTGTATTCACGCTTCCCCCTTACACTGGTCACTTGGTTACGCTATTGTAGACACAGCGACTGACTCTACCGGTCGCTCGGCTGTATTGCCGTCGTCCAGACGGCGGCCCGACCAGAACGGTGCACCTATGCGCTTTCTCCTCATCAATGGCAACCGCACCCAGGCAGTGACCGATACGGCGGTCGCCGAAGCCCGCAGGGTTGCATCTGCCGGCACCGAGATTGTCGGGGTGACCGCCACCTTCGGCGCGAACATCGTGTC
>JANMUI010000447.1:0-6880 GCA_031391405.1 Betaproteobacteria bacterium | reverse complement strand
GGTTTGCCTGCTTGGACGATGCCTCGATTGTCGCCGGCAAGGGCTGGCCGGTCGCACGGGATTTCAATCGGCTACGGAGCGCCTCGGCTTCATCGGCGTTCCGACGAAACTCGGCGCCTCGCGCGCGAAGCGTGGGAAGATCGCGAAGCAGACGCTCGCGATCGCTCGTGATGGGGTCCCATACGAACAAGTAGAGGACGAGCAGGAGCGACAGCACGCCACCGATCAACAGGGTCATCCGCTCCCGCGGATTGCGCGCCTGCCACAGCTCGATCAGTTGCGGGCGCATGTCAAGCTCCCTTGCCGGCGACCGTGATGCGCACGGAGGCGGTTGAGCCTGTTACCGTTTCAACCTGTATGCGTAATCCTTCGGCGGCCAGCTTGGCCTCGATCGATTCCTTCGTTTCTCCTGCGCTGATCGGCAGGTCGAGCTGCAATTGACCCTTTTCGTAGCGGACCTTCTGCGGCTTCACGCCGGACGGTCCGAGCTTGCCGGCGATCTGGGCGAGCAGCGGAACGAAATCGGAGGGATCCGGTTCGCCGCCCGAGCGTCGCAGGTCGGCGAGATTGCGGGACATCTGCAGGGCCGGGTCGACGATGGCTTTCGCATCGGGAAAGACGCTGCGAAACCGCGCATTCATTTCGGCCCGGATCGATGTCGCTTCGTTTCGCAATCGCAACCAATCGGCGATGGTCACGATCGCATGCAAACAAAAGACCGATGCAACCGCGACCACCGGCCATTTGAATCGATCGATCCACTCCGCGTTCGCGGCATCGCCGGTCGGGCGCGTGATGAGGTTCGTCCGCGATCGCCCGCGGGCGTCGATCCGTTCGGGTCGCCAATCGCCTTCGGTCACGACCCGCACGCTCAAGCCTTGCGACCATCGTGCTGCGTCCGGTGGCGCAAGGCGTTCGGTTGTCAGCACGCGAATCGAGGGTGGAATCTCACCCATCGCATTGCGTTCGTCGACGACCAGCGTGAGCGCCATGGGGGGGATGCTGATCGATACATCGTCGCTGATGCCATCGAGGGCAACCGACTCGCCATCAGGAAAATGCACAAATCCGCCGGTGGGCGTTCGTACCACGGTCCACGCTTCGCCGATGTTCGCGCCGTCGAGCAACTCCGCTTCCACGATTATGCGGGTCGGTGCGAAGCCTTGGACCTCCAGCTCCCCTCGTGCCTGCGCGATCCAGGCCTTATCGGCGACCAGAACAAGGCTTTCGTCATCGGAGTGCCGGCGTTCGACCAAGACCGCTTGGATATCTTCCGGGGACGAGGCGGTCTGATCCTCGATGAGATACGGCAACATCTTTTCGATCTTCTTCGCGTTCCCGGCAGGGATTTTCACCCGCACGAACGTTGCGCGGTTCATCGGGATGACGACGATGATCTCCTCGGCCTGGGCGATTTCGCGCAGCGGGGAGATACCGAACTGGCTGTCGACGCCGTCCCAGAGGGCCCAGCGAAAGCGCGGTTCCTCGGCCGACGCGAGATTGGGCCAGCCATCCGGAACGTGGAGCTGCAAAACGGTGCGAGCCTTGGCTTTCACCTTAGGCATCGGACGCGACTTCGACGCCGGGCCAAAATCGAAGTTGGCGAGTGACGGTCTGCGGGAATCGGCCATGTCGGTTATCCGGGCGTCAGCATTCAGGGTGGGGTTGAGACGGGCTAGATCGGCTCTTCGGTCAGCGCGATGATGGCGGTTTGCTTGCCGGCTTCGCGCTCGAGCAACGCACGATAGCCTGCAACGACGCGACCTCTGCGTACCATTCCAGTGGCTGAGAAGTAATCGGTCCGCACGTCGATCATATTGCCCACCGCTTCCTGTGATTCCTTCGGCACCTTGCTCACCACATCCTCTCGCGTGAGCGAGCGTTTCTCTTTGGTGCGCTTGACGATGATTTGTTCGGCGTCTTCTCCGCTCAGCGTTGGGGCGACCGCCTGGAGCAGTTCCGCCGTCATCGTATTGATGTTGATCTTCGTGGCACGCGGCAAAGCAGTAACGAACGGTAGCAGCTTTTCGATGATATCTTGGTCAAATCCCTTGATTCGAGCGAGCTCGCCGACATCGGTGAGTTTCGTATTTGCCGCGCGATACGGGACATCGAGAGCGAGATAGCTCGTCGACTCGGCGCCCTGGGGTTGTGTCACTTCCTCGTTTTCATCGATCCAGTCGATCAACGCGTCGACCAGCCGTGGGTCGAGCTTCAGCAGCGCAAACAGGCGTTCCAACGTAGCGACGTCATGGGCACTCGCTTTCCCCTGTTGAACCAGGTTGTTCAAGTTGAATTTGCCTTGCTCGTCATGGATTCGTCCTTCGACGGTCGCGTCTTCGGCCGGTATGGGGGGCAGCGGCAGCGACCAGATCTCGAATAAATGATCCGATGCACGATCCTTGTCCTGATTGAGAATGCTTGCGACCCAATGCACGGCAGTGCGGGCGAGCTGGTCGGCCTGCGCGCGATCCGATACGTTCTCGACATGCCGTAGGGCAAGCGAGTAACGCGCGATCAGATAGGTAGCGGAGCTCGCGGCGAGTGCCACGATGAGAATCGCGATGATCGCGGCAACACCGTGTTGTCGATTCCGCAGGCTCAACGGTTGCCTCCCGCCATCGGTGCAAAGATCCGCCGAATCCGCTCGCCCGACTGGAGCTGAAGCTCGATCTCGAGCGCGCGTGGCATGATTGCTTTGGCATCGTCGATCGCGGCGTTGACGGCCGCGCCGGATGGCCAGCGCTCATTCCATTGCCCGCGCGCGTCGAGATAGCGCACACGCAGCTCGCTGACACCGCGAAACAATTCACTTACCACCGGCTCGGTCCGGGGCGCCTGATCCAACGCCGCCCAGGTCATGTACTCGAGAACCCCCTCACGAACGCGATAGCCAACGCGCGTCGGCGCACCGGGGATCCCTTTTTCGTCGGTATACCCGGCTCGACTGAACATGATCTGACCTTCGTTCGGGCTGCGCGCGACTTGCACGCCGACCAGCGGCGGTTGAATAACCCCGCCGGTATCGCGGGCCGGCCGCGCCCTGATAGCCCCGAGGTCTTGTTCGATGCGCGTGAACGCAATCGATAGCCCTCGCCATTTTCGGTGCTCGATGTCCAACCGCTCTCGGGTATCGAGCACCGAGGTCAGGGCGCGGTACGCAACCCCGGACATGATCCCGAAAATTGCGATGGCGACCAGCATCTCAATCAGCGTAAAGCCAAAGGACCGGCCAACGCGGCAGGGAGCGCCGGCGCGCATGCAATCGCTAGGGCCGATGGACATGCCCGATCAACCTCGCAACGACATATCCGGGGCGCTGCTCCGTCGATACCCGCATCTCGACACGGCGGAATGCCCGATCGGGCGTTCCCGACACCAGCTCTTCCCAGCGAAATCGCACATTGGCCTGCTCTGCTTCCCCGGTTCGACTTCCAAGCTCCGGAAAAGCGCCTACCGCGGCGAGCTCCGCCAGATGATTCTGCGCGACCCAGGTCGCCATTAGCCGCTCCCGAACGTCCACCGCGCCGTCAGTGCTCATGCTTGCCGCGCGTACCAGTGCAGCCAGGGCCACCGCGAATATCGTGAGCGCCACGAGCACCTCGATGAGCGTGAATCCAATCTGGCCCGGCTTACGGCGGTCGCGGCGGTGATTCAAGTCAGATTCCGTTCGAATGATTGAGTGGGCCGATGTCGAGTGCTGGCGCTGTGCGGTGTCTATAAGGCTGTCCCGGATCGGACTTCAATAGCCCTGATGTCGAGACATATCAAGGGCGTGTCAGCGCGTCTCGCAATACGCTCTCAGGCGCTCGGATCCTCGATTACGATGTCCGCGCTCTGTTCTGCCCGCAGGCGGAGGCGCGTTCCATTCAACTCCATCATGACCCGAAAGGGCCGGTTCGCCGCCGACGGGAGAAACACGACCACCGGGTTGGCTTCACTTCGTCCGCCGTTCTTGGCACGCCCTGAAGTCCCGGGGTCGGCGACTTCAACGCCGATGAACTGAATCGGACTTGGGAGGGTCCGTGGACGAAGGATGTCGTCCGCAGCAAGATCTTCCCATTCGCGGCTCGCTCCGCGTCGCATGAACCGATAGCCGGAGCCATCGGTCCGCCAACCGAGTGCGACACCGGTCGTGATCGCCTCGTCCCGCGCGTGCGTAAGCAATGAGGCCAACCGTAGTGCTTCATCGCGAAGAATTTGCCGGTCATCCCGTTGAAATCGGACTGTCGCAAGGGACACGACAATGGCGATGAGGACCATCACCACCAGAATTTCGATGAGCGTAAATCCAGCGCTTGATGGTCCGCGACGGCCGCCATCGCGGGCAGCATAAACGTTAGGGCAATTCACCATTGCGTTCTCACTCCGCAAACGCCAGGCGCCGTTCGCCGTGCCCGAACGGAAGATGCGCAGGCGCCCCTAGTTGAAGATATCGGCGCCGTTCCCTTCGCCACCAGTCTGCCCGTCCGAACCGAGGCTGAAGACGTCGATCTCGCCGCGGGTGCCGGGACTCAGGTACTGATACTCCCGGCCCCACGGATCTTTGGGGACGCGATCCAGATAGCCGCCGGTCTTCCAGTTGTTGGGTTGCGGACTCGTGGTGGGCTTTTGCACCAGCGCGAGAAGCCCCTGTTCGGAGGTTGGATACATCGTGTTATCAAGCCGGTACAGCTTAAGCGCCTGCGATATCGCAGCGATATCGGCCTTGGCGGCCACCATCCGGGCTTCATCGGGACGGCTCATGACTTTCGGGACGACGACCGCGGCGAGCAGGCCAAGGATGACCACCACGACCATGATCTCGATCAAGGTAAATCCGGCGGCTGAATGGCGCCTGCCGGACGCGCTGCCTGATGCTTTGTTGTAGTGGGGATTTACGGAGAGCATAGAGTCGGGTCGGAATGGGATGACAGGTGTCGATGAGGTGAACCACATAGGATACTCCGCTCGCTTTGGGCAAACGCTGCGTACGGACCATGACCGACATCGCAAATGCCAACTGGTCTACAGCTTTACGGTTCAAGCTAGTGTTGACAGCCGCCGGACGATAAGATCCCACGGATTGGAAAAAAAGAGGCGGGACGCGCCACAGCCACCTGCGTCCCGCCTGTGGAAATCGCCGCTCCGGCCACAACGTGCAACCTCGTGAGCAGCGTTATCGGCCTAGGTGTTTGATCCGCGGGATGGTCATCCCGCGGATAGCATCGGGTTTTGTTTCGTCGCGCCCCTACGCCATGAAGCCGAGATTCGCCTGCGGGAAACGCGCGAGGTTGGGAAAGATCTGCGCCAAATCGGCGGGCAACACACCAAACCATTGGGCGAGCGTCGCACCGAACTGTTCCACCGCGGTGGTCGGAATCCAGCGACCATCGTTGTCGGTGTCGTCCGGCCCGCCGAGCGCAAGGGTGGGAAACGCCCCATACGTTTGGCCGCCTTTGACCGTTCCGCCAAGCATGAAATGATGGCCGCCCCATGCGTGATCGGTGCCGGCACCGTTCTGCCGCAAGGTTCGACCGAAGTCGGAAAACGTGAATGTAGTAACCGAATCGCTGATCCCAAGCTGCACCATCGCATCGTAGAACGCTCGAAGTGAGGTACCCAGCTCGGTGAACCGGTTGGCTTGGTTCTGGAGTTGATTCTCGTGCGTGTCGTAACCGCCCATGGATACGAAGAACATCTGACGCTTGACGGCAAGCTGCGTGCGTCCGGCGATGATGCGCGCGGCGCGGTTGAGCTGCTGCGCAAGCCCTGAGTTGGCGTTGGCGAATGCCGCCTGAATCGTTGCGTTCGCAGTATTGGCGATCGTCGACAATGTCTGGCTGCCGGTGACCGAGCGGTTCATCTGCTCGCTGGTGGCTTTGATGATGCGATGCGATCCGGCCTGCGCGTTGTTCCAAAGGGCGTGGACGGCTGTGTATTTTGCTTGCTCGGCCTGTCCCGCACCGAATCCCTGGAGACCGAACGTACCGTTGGCCGGCAACGCGAATCCGTTACTTGTGCTGCTGGTGAGGAAGACATCATTGCCGGTGAGGGACAAAGCAAGCGGAACGCCGGCGGTGGCATTCAGGGGCGTGAGTTTTTCGGACAGGCGTCCACCCCAGCCGGTCTTTGCATCCTGGTCGGCGATCGCCGTCTGCCAACTGTTCTGCTGATCGTCATGCGAGAAGAGGTTCATCGGCCGAGTGGTGCGATCGGCCCGGTACTGCGCTCGCGTGACCGGACGGACCAACGGCCCGACATTGAACGCGATCCCCATCTTTCCCGCGTCCCAGATCGCCTGCAACGGAGCGAGGTTCGGATGCAAGCCGAACCGCACCACACCGGCCTGGTTGAGCGGAGCGAGACTCCCTTGCGGGATTGCGAGGCCCGGGCGTGGCTGCGAGTATTGCGCATACTCGGCCGCTTGCGCCGGAATGATCGTGTTATTGCAGTCGTTGCCCCCATACAAGAAAACGCACACGAGCGCCTTGTAATCGGCGGCGGTTTGCGCAGCGGCGTTCATCACGCCAAGGCCGGGGAGCGTTGTAGCGGCCCCGATCGCGCTGGCGCTCAGAAGGAACTTGCGTCGTTGATGATCAATGGTCATGTTCATGTCCTTTCGCGACTATCGCGTCACGTTGTACTGCGGCGACGAGGCAACCAGATAGACGGCTGTGCGTGCGCGCTTGATGGGGTCGGTCGCGGGGACCGAATTGATCGCGGCGGCAATCGCCTGCTTGTCGCTGGCCGACAACGTTCCCGGCATCATGGTGGCGTTCAATCGATCGATCATCGAATCCGGCGTTGCGGCCAGCGACAAGCAGGCGATTGCCGCCGCGATCAATTCGGTCCCCGCGACCGACCCCATCAAGCGCGCACGCACAGCCGTCTATCTGGT
>JANMUI010000401.1:0-3372 GCA_031391405.1 Betaproteobacteria bacterium | reverse complement strand
GCTGGGGTTGCAGGGCTGGTGTTATCGCCAGTCGCGCCGCCCATTTGTCGAGGCGATTGCCGCGATCCTGGTGGGGCTCGAATCGCAGGTGCCGGTGGTGTACAGCAAAACCACGCCGCCCCTCATAGAGAAGTACGGCTTCACCGAAGAGGAAGTGACCTTCTTCCGCCTGCACATCGTGGCCGATGTCGTGCACGGCAACAAAGGCTTCGAGATCGTCGAGCAGTACGCGACGACACCCCAGCAACGCGATACCTGCCTCATGCTCGTGCGGCAGGCCGGATTGATGCGCCGGCTCTATCTCGATGGGCTGTACCGGAAGTACCTGGTCGATGCGATGCCGAAGGCGGCTTGAAGGACGTCACACTCGCTTGCATCGCCCGTCCGGGGCGAACGGAGGCTTGAGCACAAACGGCTTAAGTAACTGCCATTCCCGTCCGGTGCTGCTTTCGTGTATTGAGTCGGGTCGCTTGCGTCACCTGTTAGGAATCCCGGCGGTCACCCGCGCGGATCACTCCACCTTGATCTTCGCCTCTTTCACGATCCGCGCGTACTTCACGATATCGGCCTTCATGATTTCCATGTAGCGCTCCGGCGTGGTGCCGACCGATTCGAGTCCGATCGGGTTCAGCCGATCTTTCATGATTTGCGGATCGCGAATGATGTGATTGAGCTCGGTATTCAGTCGATTGATGATCGGACGTGGCGTCCCGGCCGGGGCCAGCACACCCAGCCAGATGTCGATCGCGAAATCCGGGAACGGCCCGGCCTCGGTGATGGTGGGCACATCGGGCAGCAACGGCGTGCGCATCGCGGCCGCGACTGCAATCGGTCGCAATTTTCCCGAACGGAAATGCGGCAGCAGCGAATTGATGGCCCCGATCGTGCAGGTGATTTCCGACGCGAGCAGTGCCGGCACGATCCCGGCAGCCCCTTTGTACGGCACGTGAACCATATCGATGCCCGCGCGCGCATTGAGCAATTCCGCCGCGAGTTGATGCGGCGTGCCGATGCCGGCCGTGCCGTAGGTGAAGGTCCCGGGCTTCGCCTTGGCTAGTGCGATGAACTCGTTGACGGTTTTCGCGGGCAGGTTCGCGTTCACGGCGAATACGAATGGAATTGTCGCGACCAGCGAAATCGGCTCGAAGTCCTTGATCGGATCGTAGGGCAGCTTCGGGAAGAAGCTCAGATTGACGACATGCGTGTTCGATGAAATCAGGATCGTGTAGCCGTCGGCCGGCTGCTTCGCGACGAATTCGGTGCCGACGTTTCCACCTGCGCCCGGCTTGTTCTCGACCACCACCGGTTGGCCAAGACGTGATTGCAGCTGCTCCGCGAACAGGCGCGCCAGGAAGTCATTCGAGCCGCCCGGCGTGAGCGGCACGACGAATTTGATGGGGCGGTTCGGCCATGTATCCGTTTGCCCCCAGGCGCCGGCAATCGGCATGGACACACCGGCCAGCGCCGCTGCGAATATCACGCTCCTGGATAACATCATTGGTCGCATCACCGCTTCTGACTCGCCTGCGATCCACTCATGTTGGTGTCGTAGCCCGCCACCACCCGCATGTCGATCACGCAGGTCTTGCCGTCACGCACCGCCTGCAAGCCGCGATCGATGGCCGGACGGATGTCTTCCGGACGCGTAATCGGGCCGATGCCTTCCGCACCTTGCGAGCGTGCCATCATGGCGAGATCGATATCGGGTTCGTTGATGCGCTGGCCGATCCATTTGTTTTCGACCGGCCGCGCGCGCTCTTTCGCCACGCGCTCCTGGTGTACCTCGTCGTTATAGAACGAACGATTGTTGGCGATGATGATGAGGCCGGGGATCTGATAATGCACCGCCGTCCAGAGCGCTGTTGCGCCCATCAGGAAGTCGCCGTCGCCCATGATCGCGACAGGAATGCGCCCCGTACCCTTCAACCCCAACGCCGCACCGATCACCAATCCGCAGCCCGCCCCAACGCCCCCACCGCCTTCCAACCCGATGTAGTCGAGCGGATGGCGGAAATGACGGTACTCGCCATTCCAGCCCAACGGCAACCGCGTAATGCAGACATCAATACCTGCGGTCGCCTCGTTGAGCGCATGGGCGAGTGCGCGAATCGAAACCACATCGGTCATCGCCGCGGTGGTCGCGAGGCCGGATGCCGGCATGCTTCCGGGACGTGCGCTGACCGCGTTCATCAGCGGATCGAGCGCCGCATCGGCCTCGCACATGAGATACACATCCGCGGGCGGCAACCCCTGGTAATCCGCGCTCCAGCCGCGATGCACGAGCTGATCGGGGGAGACGTTGATCACTTTCGCGGAGACGACATCGGTGCCCCACGCCTGCTTCAAGGTTCCGGCCAAGTCGTACCAGTCGAGTGAAAGCACCACGTCGGCTTCACGCAACACCTTGCACGCGGTGGGATTCATGAATACGCCGGGCGCGGCCGCATGCAGCGGATGATCCGTCGGGAACGCGGCGGGCATCTTGATGTCGGTGAGTACGCGCGCCTTCAGTTTCACCGCGAGCGCGATGCGTTGTTTCCAAACCGCCTCGCTGCGCGAACAGCGGCCGGCGAGAATCACCGGATTCTTCGCGGACGACAGCAGCTTCGCGGCCGCAGTGACCTGGTTTGCCGGCGGCAGTAAGGGATCCGGTGCGCGATAGCGTTTGACATCGGGCAGCGGCGGCAACGGGCCGATCTTCGCTTCCTGGATCGCCGCATCGAGATTCACATAGGTTGGCCCGCGTGGCGCGGTGTCGGCAATCTGTGCAGCGCGCAGCAAAGCTTCGTACGCAGCCGGGACCGAACCCGGCTGGTTGTCCCACTTCGTGTAATCACGAATCAGCGCACCCTGATCACTCACCGTGTGGATCCAGTCGATCCAGGGCCGGCGCTTGGCGGCATCCCATGGACCGGTCGCACCCAGGATCAACATCGGGACGCGGTCGCACCAGGCATTGAAGATCGACATCGCGCCATGCATCAAGCCGACATTGGAGTGCAGCACCGCGCCCATCATGCGATCGGTCACCTTGGCATAACCTTGGGCGATCGAGACGGCGCTTTCCTCATGCAGACAGAGCAGCATCTGCGGATTGGTATTGCCGATGTAATTGACGATGGAATCGTGCAACCCGCGATAGCTCGCGCCGGGGTTGAGCGCGAGATACGGGATATCGAGCGCGCGCAGCATCGCGGCAATGGCATCGCTGCCCCAGACTTCGGTCTGCTCGGGACTCGGGACGGGTGTGTCGTGGGTGATGCCGGTGGTTTGAGTGTCGCGGGCGTTCACGGTGGCTCCTTATATCGAATAGCGATGATGAACCACAGAGGACGCAGAGGACGCAGGGGACGCAGGGGACGCAGGGGACGC
>JANMUI010000385.1:0-2686 GCA_031391405.1 Betaproteobacteria bacterium | reverse complement strand
TCGCACCGTCGACCGGTGTCGCCTGCGCCGGCAGGGACCGGCCCTTCAGGTCCGCAGGCAGCTTGTCGTACGATTTCTGGCTCATGAGCGTGAGCAGCGGCGACTGGTAGATCGGTGTCTCGAGGTGGAACTTCGTGACCTCGTGCAGGCGGTACGACGGGATGATGGCCCAATTGATGAACATGCCGTCCACCTGGCCGCGTTCCAGCGCCTCGTACACCCCCGGCAGCGGAATGCCGACAGGCGTGCCGCCCAATGCCTTCGCGGCTTCACCGACGAAGCGCCCCGGCACGCGAAACTTCATGCCTTTCAAATCATCGAGCGATTTGATCGGCTTGTTCCGCGAATGGATGAAGGCCGCATCCGCCGTGTGCGACCCGAGCAGCTTGATCCCTTTCAGCTCGGTATCTGTGAGCCAGCGCGTTGCCCATTCGAATACCGCCGGACTTTGTCCGGCCGACAAGCCGACATTGGTGAATGGCAACTCGGTGCCTTCGAGTCCAGGAAAACGCCCGGGCGAAAAACCGGGCAAGTGAAAGATGACGTCGACCACACCGTC
This sequence comes from Betaproteobacteria bacterium, assembly GCA_031391405.1. Classification (GTDB taxonomy): domain Bacteria; phylum Pseudomonadota; class Gammaproteobacteria; order Burkholderiales; family SG8-39; genus SHXR01. Next base: position 2,127 of record JANMUI010000385.1, on the reverse strand, counting down.
TTCGAGTTGCTGCGGCAGATCAGCGGGCTTCCCGCCAAGTTGCATATTGGTGTAGACCTCCACCTTCATCTTGCCGCCGGCCGCCTTGTTGATGCGCTCGGCCCAAGGAAACAGATGGTGGGTCTGATCGGGCGCCTGCGGTCCCGAAAACGAATGCACCTTGAGGGTGACCTGCGCATAAGCGGACGACATCCCGAACGCCGCAAGCGCCACGGCAATTGCGATCAATTTCATCTTCAATTCCTCCATGGCGCGAAGTGTATGCGGAATCGAGGGAAGATGAGATTGACTAACCCACAAGACGGGTGACCACGGATTTTTTGCGTTAATCTGCGCGCATCGAATGCGCACCCGCACGATTGCAGCGCAAGTTTCCTTCCCCACTCCAGGCTTTCCCGCAATTGACCACCGCATCGGCTCTGCACGCCGCACGCCCAACCTTAGGGGGCACCCTCTTCGTCCTCGGTGTGTCGATCTGTTTCGCATCGGGTGCAGTGCTCGCCAAGCTCGCCTACAACGACGGGACGAACACGCTCACGATCGTCACCGTCCGCACTGTTGCGGCATTGCTGTGGCTGGTACTGCTCCTTTCGCTCGCCCGCATCCCACTGACGTTGCCCCCGAAGCTCAGGATTCGCGCCCTTGCGCTGGGCGCGCTGCTCTCAGTGCAGACGTTCGGCATGTATTCGGCGATCGAGCACATGGCGGCCCCCCTTGCGGTGCTCACGTTCTGTACGCACCCGTTTCTCACCGCGGTCGTCGAAGCGTGGACCGGTCGGGCGCGATTCGGCCCCAAGCAGGCTATCGCGCTGGTACTCGCATTCTCGGGACTGATGCTCACGCTCAACACCGGCTCGCTCAAGCCAACGACATACGGGATCGTTGCCGGGACGATCGGATCAATCGGGTTCACCGCGACGATGGTCCTCACGTCGCGATTATTTCCGCATGCGGATTCCCGCCCGCGCACCGCCCACATGACCGCCTCCGCCAGCGTGATCTTCTTGCTCGCTTGTCTGTTGACCGGTTCATTCACGTTGCCGGCCACATCGAGCGGCTGGATCGGCTTTTTCGGCGTCTGCGTCTCATTCCCGATCGCACTCACCGGACTCTTCATGGCCGTCCAGAACGTGGGGCCAAGCCGGACATCATTTCTCCTCAATTTCGAACCGGTTGCGGTGACGATGCTGAGCGCGATATTTCTCGGGCAGACGCTTTCCGGTTTCCAACTGATCGGTGGCGCAATGGTGATCTGCGCCATCGTCCTGCTCCAATGGCCAAGCGCCCAACCTAGCTGATGCATTCCACGATCGTCCCCGCGCCTAACGATGAGGGGTTGCGCGCGCTAAACGAACGCGTGCGACGCGACCTCGAATACAGCAAGTATCCCGAACCGCTCTGGGTGCCGCACAAGGCAACCGCGCAGGGCGACCGGATCCTCAATGTGCTGGTGGTCGGCGCGGGACACGGCGGTCTCGGGGTCGGCGTGATGCTGCAACGCGAGCGGGTCGACAACGTTCTCATCATCGATCGGGCCGAGCGCGGTCGCGAAGGTCCGTGGCACACGTACGCGCGGATGCCGACTCTGCGCTCATGGAAGACGGTGACCGGACCCGATCTCGGCGTTGCGTCACTGACGTTTCAATCGTGGTTCGAAGCGCAATGGGGTGCAGAGACGTTCGAGCGCTTGAACAAGATCCCCACCACGATGTGGCATGACTACCTGCTGTGGATTCGCGACGTGCTCGCGTTGCCCGTCAAGAACGAAGTCGAGCTGATTTCACTCGAACCGGGCGCCCTGCACTTGCGGGCAACGATTCGGGAACGAGGTGTGGTTTCGCAAGTCATCGCAAGGAAAGTCGTTCTCGCAATGGGCATTGAACGCTCCGGGCGCTGGTGGATGCCACCGCACATCGAAGCGTTGCCGCCGCGTTTTCGCGCGCACACATCGGATGACATCGACTTCCAAGCACTAGCGGGCACGCGGGTCGCGGTCCTGGGCGCCGGGGCGTCCGCGTTCGACAACGCCGCGGTCGCGCTCGAATCGGGTGCAACCCATGTGAGCCTCTTCTGCCGGCGCGCCTCGATCCAGCGCGTGCAACCCTTCAAGGCGATCTCGTACCCAGG
>JANMUI010000240.1:0-17752 GCA_031391405.1 Betaproteobacteria bacterium | reverse complement strand
GATCAGTCCGCCGGCGCGGACCGGTTCGAGCGAGACGCCTCCAGCAAGACGCATGCATCGGCCGCCCAACTGATGATCTGCTTTTCACCGAATGTCCGCTCACTCTCGGAATGCTTCCGATGCTGTTCGACCGAGACGTAGTGTCCGCGTGCGATCTCGAAAACATCCGTCTCGAGCGTGCCCAGATATTCGGTGTTGACGAAAGTCCCTTCAGTGCTGTTCGCCATGTCGGTATGGCGCCCCACTTGCATCAAATCCGCGCGCACCGAGAAGTCGACCTTGGAACCGACTTCGATCCGGCGATCCTCTTTGGGCGTCTTGACATAGTAGAAATCACTGCCCGACTCGATGATCAAGATCGAACCGCTGCGCGATCTGACGGTTCCGCTGAACAAGTTGTTGTTGCCGATGAACTCGGCCACGAACCGGGTCCGCGGGCGTTCCGCAATCTGGCGCGACGTTCCGGTCTGCTGAATGATCGAATCGCTCATTACGATGACCTTGTCTGCCATCGCCATCGCCTCTTGCTGCGAGTGGGTGACCATGATGAACGTCATGCGCAGGTCGCGCTGGATCCGCTTGAGCTCGATCATCATCGACTGCCGGAGCGAGTAGTCGAGCGCACCCAGGGGCTCGTCCAGCAGGAGCACGGTGGGGTTGCTGATCAGCGCACGCGCCAGTGCGACGCGCTGCTGCTGACCACCGCTCAGCTCGGCGGGCCGGCGCGTCGCGAAGTCTTTCAGACCGACCATCTCGATCATCTCCCAGACCTTGGGCGCGCGCGCATCATTGTCGAGGCCTTGCATTTTCAGGCTGAACTCGACATTCTGAAAAACATTGCGGTGCGGAAACAACGCGAAGCTTTGGAACATCATCGCAGTGTCGCGCTTGGACGGGGGCAGATCCGTGACGTCTTCGCCCTTGATGAAGATCTTGCCCGACGAGACTTCCTCCAGGCCACCGATCAAGCGCAAGGTGGTGGTCTTACCGCAGCCTGAGGGTCCCAACATCGCGACGAACTCGCCGTGTTCGATTTCGGCGTTGAAATCGATGACCGCGCGCACGCCGCCCGGAAAGGTCTTCTCGACGCCGCGCAACACCACATCGTAGTCCGCCACCGAACCTGCTCCGTGGGTCAGTCGGCAGCTTTCGCGGTGGCCTGCAGCAACGTCCACACCATATTGAACGGCATTTCGTTGAACACGCCGCCTTCGTTGGCGTCCCTGAGCAGGGTGAGCGCCTGCGTCTGCGCCTCGGTGGTTGCCTTCTCATTGAGCAACGCCAAGGCTTGCGCGAACGGCACGGTGCGAGACTTATCCGTCGCGAAGTGATCGTGCACCATTTGCGTGAGTTGGTTCGCCATTTCGCGGAACTGACCGCCGCGGCCGGGCCGGCCAAATATGCCGCGGATGCCGTTGCTGGCAAACCGGTCACGCAGGCCCGCCGGCAGCGACTGGGCCACGCCCTCGAGTACCTCGCCGAGCGAGAAGCCGGAGGTGAACATCTTGCGGATCGTGTCGACCGTACCATCGCTGCCCCCGCCGTACATGCGAATCTGAGCCTGCGACAGCGCATTGCCCATCGCCTTGGCCTGATCGATGTGTACGTCGCGCTCGGCTTCGATATGCAACTTCGACAACTCGAGGAACATCGCTGCCTCGTTGTACTTCTTCAGCGCGGCCGCCTTGGCTTCCATGCCGCTCGCTTCGGCCTCCAGCATGCGCTGGGTGTTCTCCACCCGCAGACCTTCCACTTCGGCGTCAGCGCGGCCACGCGCGGCGGCCTCCTCTTTGATGCCGGTCGCCGATATCGTTTGCGCCTCGCTGTTCGCCTTGGCGCGAATCAGAATCGCCTTGGATTCGCGCTCGGCGGCGTGCATGCGTGCCTCGGCCTCGCTCAGCATGTGCATCGAGGCCACGCCGGCCTGAGCCTCTTCAGCGATGCGCGTAGAGCGGGCGGCTTTCTCGGCGCGGATCAATTCGACCGCCTTGTCCTGTTCGGCATCGGCGATTACGCGCACCGACCCGGTATCGTGCTCGGCTTTGGCTTTCTCGGCCGTAACGCGCAGGCGTCCGATTTCGGCCTGTTCCAGCTCGCGGGTTTTCTGGACCATCGCAATCTCGCGATCGCGCTCCTCCGTCTCGCGCGCGAGATAGCGCTGGATGTCGGCGCGTTCGCGTTCCTGCTCCTTGGCGATGATGCGAATCTCACCCTCTTGTTGCGCCAGCGCGATCGTCGTGCGCTGCTGCAATTCCGCGTGTTCAAGCTCTTCCTGCTTGGCGACCAGCGCGATCTGGCGGTCACGCTCCTCGATCTCTCGCGCGAGTTGCCTGCGAATCTCGGCGGCTTCGCGGGCCTTCGACGCATCGATCAGCTCGGCGTCTCTGGCGATACGGGCCTGCTCGATCGCCTGTTCCTTCGCAATTTCGTCCCGCTCTACTTCCAGGCGCCTCTCGAGCAGGATGCGCTGCTTCTCGCTCAGCGCCCTCGCCTTTTCTTCGGCAACCGACTTGTCCTGGCGCGCAACGGAAGTGGCTTCCTCCTGGTCGATGACCAATACGTGCTTCTTGGTTTCCAGCGCCCGCCGGCGGATCCTGATCGCAATCTCTTCGGACACCTGGTGGCGATCGTCGCGTGCCGTTTCCTCGGAATTGAGCACCGCCGTCTCGTGGATGATTTCGGCTTCCCGGCGCTCGCGCTCGCGCGCGGCCAGTTCGATGGCACTGGATTTTTCCGCGCGCTCGCGGCTGAGACTACGCTCGATTTCCGCCAGCTCTTCTTCTTTCGCCTTCGCGATGAGCGCGATGTGGCGGTCTTTTTCGGCCCGCTCGAGCGCGAGGTTGCGTTCGATATTGGCAAGCTCTTCCTGTCGGGCCTTCTGGATTAACGCAATCTGCTTGTCGCGTTCTTCCTCTTCTAACGCCAGCCTGCGGTGCACCTCGGCCCGCTCGCGCTTTTGCGCCTCTTCGGTGATGGCCAATGCACGCCCTGTGCGCTGGCGTTCCAGCTCGACCTCGTTGGCGATCTCGCGTTCCTCCACCGCCCGGCGCTGATCGAGCAGAAAGACTTGCTTCTCGCCCAATTGCATCGCCTGTTCGTTGGCGACCTCTTTTTCCTGGGCGGCGTGCGCGAAGGCTTCCCGACGCTCGATCTCGAGCAGATCGAGCTGGGTATCCAGATCTTTTTGCCGGATCGCCAACGTGGTGCGCTTCTCGGTATCGTGCACCTTGCGCCGGGCCTCGGAGGTAATCTCCGTGATGATTTTCAAACCTTCGGCGTCGAAAATATTACTCGCGTCGAGGTACTGTTTGTCTGTTTGCTCCAAGGTGACGATGGTGACTTCTTCCAGCTCCAGGCCGTTGGAACGGAAGCTGGAGCGCACCGCCTCTTTGAGCGCTTGCGCGAAGGCGTCACGGTTTTCATGCAGCTCGGTCAGCGTCTTGGTGGCGGCATAACTGCGTGCCGCGCCAACAACCTTGGCTTCCAGCAGGTTGTGCACCGCCAGGCCGTCGAAGGTTTTCTCGCCCAGACTGCGGCTGGCAGTGAGCAGATCCGCTTCGGTGCGGCCGACATGGGTGTACAGCTCGGCGACCAAATCGATACGGATCTTGTCGGCGGTCGAGACCGCCTGCTCGCGCGAGCGATCGACAATGAGCTTGAGGGTCTCCAGCGAGATCCATGACACCTCGTGGAAGACGGGCAACACCATCGCGCCCTTGCCCAGGCATACCTTGGTGCCCATGAAGCCGGTCCGGATGAAGCCCATGTTGGCCGGAGCGCGCTTGTAGACCCAGATCGAGATGACGTAGAAGACGGCGATGATGACGATCGCCGTGAAGAGCGCTCCGAGCCAGATTTCCAACATTTTTCGTCTTCCTTCGTTCCTGAGTTCTTATTGGTTGCTGCGCGCCTGACCGATGCGCTAAGTGGATTCGCCGTAGTCGAAGGACTGCAGCGGCTTGCGCCCGCTCCGCAACTGATCGCGCAGCTCGCGGGTCCTGCGCCCATCAATATCCAGATTCGAACCAGTCAGCAGCACCCCGTATTGTGCGGCGGCGGCGTCCACTGTCAATAGCCCGCGGCTCACGTCCTGGCGCACCAGCGCCGGGTCCCGCTGCAGCGGATCGCCGCTGCCGCCCCCGCCGGCGGTTCTGCATACGATCCGGTCACCCAACGCGACGGCGAGGCCTTCGAGCTTGGATCGCAATGTCTCTCGCGTGCCATCGGCCCGCACCAGCCATTTCCCGGACGTAGCACCCGCCTTGCCGCCATTGACCCCCCAGGGGTGAGACGTATGCCGGTCGTCGTGGATCGATAGTTCCCCAGCAGCCATCATGCGATAGACCTTCTCGACGCCGTTGCCCCCACGGCGCAGTCCCGCGCCGCCAGTGTCCGCAACAGTCGCACAACGCTCAATCACCACGGGAAAATCGCGCTCCACCGGTTCGATCGACATGCTCATCGATTCAGGCCGGAGCGAATGTCCATCGATACCGTCACCACTTGGTCCGCCCGGATGTCCGCCCACAAGCCGTTCGGTCAATTCAAACGGCATGCCGCTTGCATCGATTCCGGCAATGCGTAGCGACGGAATCGTGCCATAGCCGGCCGCCGTCAGGTCCTGAGGCCGATGCCGCCCAAGAGCAGTCGCCAACACCTCGAAGTGACGCGCCAGCACCTGGTCATGGTGGCCGATCGCGGCCGGGAAGGTGGGATTGACGATCGTGCCTTTCGGCAGCGTTATGTGGATCAACTCGTGGAAGCCGTCGTTGCAAACGACTGACTGATCCAGGTCGCGAGTGAGGAACATCCCGGCGAACATCTTGGCCAGCCCCACATGCAGGGGGAGGTTGATTGGGCCCGGTGCCTGAGCCGAGCTGCCGGTCCAATCAAAGTAGGCATGCTCGCCTTCGCGCCAGACGGTGAGCTTCAGTTTGAACGGGCCGTTGCCGCAGCCGTCGTCATCGATCTGGTCCTGAAAGGATTGCGGCTCCTCGGGCAGACGCTCGCGAATCAGGCCGCGCATGGTCTGGTTGGTTCGGGCCAGCAGGGCCGCGCAAACCTGCTGATAGCGCGCATTCCCAAGACACTCGCAAAGGCGCATCACTTGCAGAGCGCCGGCCCGGCAGCCGGCCACCAAGGCGAGCAGATTCGCGCGGTTCGCCTGTGGCGTTCGAGTGTTGTTCAGGATGACCTGGACCACCGGCTCGTTGAGCACGCCCGCCTCGAATAGTTTGATCGGCGGAATGCGCGTGCCCTCGCTGAAGACCGATCGTGCCTGTACCGGCGTGCTGCCGGCCGTGGATCCGCCCATGTCGTCGACGCGACCGATCATCGAGGTGAAGCCAGCCAGATCGGCGCCGGCAAAGACCGGCACGAGTACCAGCCACTCGTTCGAGTGACTGGCCGCGCCGCCCGAGAGGTAAGGGTCGCTTTGCAGCAGCACGTCGCCCGGCGCAAATCTGAGGGCGCGCTGGGCCAGCAAATGTTCAACATAGGAGCCGAGCTCGCCCGCCACCATTCGGCCCTTTGCATCGGTGATCAGCGCCGGGCCGATAGCGTCATTGCCGGGTCCCTTGGATGGCGCGACACGCTCCCAAACGGTTGCCATTTCCCGACAAATGTTGATCAGCGCGGTCTGTACCTGATCGATCGTGATGGCATCGAGCGGCCGTGCCCGCGCCGCTGCCTGGCGCATCTGTTCGGCAGGACTCAGTGCGGCCGTGGCGGGCGCAGGTCGCGGATGGCTTGCGACAATACCGTTCGCGCCTGCGTAGAAGTGGACCGCACATTTCTGTAGCGCACTGTCGTAGGCTCGCTGGAGAGCCGCTTCGTGGTCCTCGTCCCCATCGATGCGGCTGGACCCGGATTCCACGCGCGTGTCATCGCCGACCTTGAGCATGCAGCGCACGATGGCGCGCCCGTTCTGGATCTCCCGTTCCAGAATCTCGCTGGACCAGGAGAACGTGAAGCGCCGGTTCAGCTCGGCCTTGATAGTTGGGCGGGGCGCGCTGGGCGGCGCGGTCGGTTCGGGCGCAGGCGCATGCGGTCGATCGGACTGCGTGGGCGGCCGCCCCACATCGGCATTCGACCGTTGCCGGCGCGCGGGAACCAGCGGTGGAGACGCCACCTTCATCTGGCGCTCGAACAGGCTGTCGAACTGCTCCCGGTTGGCGCTTAGTAGCGCCTCCAACGAGAGCGGGTTCTTGCGTTGGGTGGGCTCAGCCATCGTCAGTGTTGCGTGCTATTGGGCCGGATCAGCACATTCAGGTATTCGTCCACCTCACCCAGATGACCAGGGTGAATGACGGTCGTCGCGTCGCGCTCCGTGATGATAGCCGGGCCCGCGATCCGATTGCCGGCGACCAGACGCTCGCGATCGTACACGGTGGTGTTGAGAAACGTGCCGTCGAAATACGTTTGGATCTGGCGAACGCGCGCACTGGTGGGATCGGGGCTGCCGCGTTCGAGTCTTGGCAGTACGAGGCGATCCGCCGGCGCGGAAGCAATGGCACGCATCGTGATCAGTTGAATCGGGTCATCGCGCTTGAACCCAAATCGCTGCTGGTGCGCTTCATCGAACTGACCGGCCAGTACCGACAGTCCCCCATTGCCAAGTGTAGCGGGATCGACGCTCACCGAAGCCTGGAAGGCATGTCGCAGGTAGCCGATGTCCGCGCGGAATCGGATCTTGCCATCTCTGGATGGCACCTCTTTGGCGAGCCATGCGGACGCCTTGCCACCGAGGCGTTCGATGATCTCGTTGATGTCTTGCAGGGCGAGCGCATCGAGCCTGCGGCCGATCGTCTGCGCATACTGGGTTGAATAGGGTGAACACAAGAAGCCGAGTGCCGACAACACGCCGGCGTGCCGAGGCACGATCACCGGCGTGCATCCAGTGAGCATACCCAAAGCACAGGCGTGCATCGGCCCCGCGCCACCAAAGGCCACCAACGCGAGGCGCGCCGGGTCCACCCCTTTTTCCAACGCGGTGCGGCGCAGCGCCCCCGCAATGTTTTCATTGGCGATATCGATGATGCCCTCGGCGAGGCGCTGCGGAGCGAGGCCCAGTTCGCGCGCAAGGGAGGCCACGGCCTCCTCCGCCGCCTGCACATTGAACGCCTGCGGTGTTGCAGCAAGGCGGCCGAGCACCACGTTGGCATCGGTCACCGTCGGTAGTGCGGCGCCGCGTCGCAGGCCCGCCGGGCCGGCCACGCTGCCGGCACTTGGCGCGCCGACACGTAATGTGCCCGACAGGGACACTTGCGCAATCGCTCCGCCGCCGGCACCAATCCGACGCACATCGAGAGAAGGCAGGTTGATCGCACCGATATTTGCGTTGCCATGCTGGAGTGCCGTCTGACTCGACATCCGCGCCGCGGCATCGCGGATCAGGCAGATATCCGTGGACGTCCCGCCCATGTTGAGCGCGAGCGCATCGGGATAGCCCGCCAACGAGGCGATGTGCGCAGCGCCCGCCGCACCGCCCGCCGGGCCGGCCACCATCGTGTGTACCGGTGTCGCGATGGCATGGTCCGCGCTGGCCCGAGCGCCGGTTGATTGAACGATGCTGACGCGCGGGTTGATCTGCGCGCTCTGCAGTTTTTCATGCAGGCTGCTCACATACCGCTGCATGACCGGCTGGACGTATGCGTTCACGACAGCCGCGAGCGCTCGCTCGTATTCACCGGATTCCTGTGTGAGCTCGTGGGACAAGGTGACCGGAACCTGCCCATCCACATCCCGGATGATCGCCTTGAGCCGCGATTCGTGCGCCGGGTTGGCATACGCGTGCAGCAGGCAAACCGTGAGCGATTGGGCACCGGCATTCAACAGCTCGCCGATGGCCCGGCGCGCAGAAGTTTCGTCCAGGGGCACGATCGCGTCACCGCGTGACGACATCCGTTCGGCAATGCCGCGCGTCATGGCCAGATCTACCAGTGGTTGCGGGTCCGTGTGCACCCAACCGGCTGGCGTCCGAGGGCGTTGGGACTGGACCCGATGCAGCACCTGCTCGAAACCGCGCGTGACCAACAAGCCGATCTTGGCGCCGCTGCGGGACTGCAACAGGTCGGCGGGCACGCTCGTCCCGCATACCACTTCGTCGATGTCGGCTGGCCGGATACCCGATGTGCGGATCAGCTCGGCCAGCCCGCGTGCGATCCCAGCAGCGGGATCCTCCGGTGTGGAGGGAATCTTGAGACCGTGGGTGCGTCCTGTCGAATCATCAAAGAGCAGGCACTCGGTATGCGTGCCACCCACATGAATCCCCAGCCGGCTCGGCATCTTTCCCCCCAAACGATTATGGGCGGAAGCATACTACCCTGCATGTCAGGCCGGTTGACATTGCGACGAATCCGGGTAGCCTCGTCGCACTATCCACCCCGCGCGAGCCGCCCTCTGCGAGAGCGGCATCCACATCGCCCCCATGTCCGAACCAGCTACCGGCAGTCGAGAAGATACCGTTACCCATCGGCCCCGATTCTGGATCACATTGGTCGCAGTGATCATCGGATTGGTGTTCCTGTATTTCTATCCGCCGTTCGAAAAATTCATCAAGGACGCCATTCCGAACATTCACTTTACCAATGTCGTTTTCTGGTTTGCTGCGGTGGTCGGCGTAATCGCCTATGTCGTCTCGCACTGGAGCTCATTCCGCCAGAATCTGTCGTCCAGAATCACGTCGTTGGACGCCTCGACGCTCGTGTTCAACACATTGCAGATTTCCATTCTCATTGCGTTGATCTTCCTGGCAGGTGCTGCCTTGCAGGCTGTGGCGATGCTGGCGTTGCATCTGACCGGCGAGGGACCCATCATCGGCTCGGGCCTGGGCGAGAATCTGCTGGCGATCGTGTTGTTGTTGATCCTGGCATTGCTGTTCTATCTGCTGCATTTCCTGGTGCGCTCGTCGCGCGAGGGCTGGACAGCGCCTCGCACGCCGCACCGGCGCGGGCCCGTGTCCTACGACCGCTGATTGGACAAGCGGTCCGCTCAGGTAGCGTTCGCGGCTGCTTTCGAGATTGGCGTCACGCTCGACCCCGCCGGGTTGGCCGCCTCCACAGGTACCGCTCACTCAGCGAAGTGCGTTCGTGTCGGCGGCCTCGGCCAGCCAGCGCGGTCGGATCCCCAGTCGCGCGCAACTGGGGCCCCTCCTACTTCCGCTTGGCTGGCCGCCTCCGCTCTCTGTCCACCTGATCGGCGACTATCCTGTCGGCGGCTTGGGCCAGCCAGCGCGGCCGGATCCCCGATTGCGCTTGCCGCAAGCGGGGCCCCTCCTACTTCCGCTTGGCCGGCCATCTTTTGCAAACCGGCGAGAGCCTGCGTCGTATTGCCCGCGCGCCAAGCCACGGATACTGCTTCGTACTGTTGAACGACGTCCACGGGAGGAAACCGTTCACTGGATTTGAGCGTGCGATACTTGTCCTCGAACGGCGGGGTTGCAAAGCGGACCTTGCCCTGCAGCAAGACGAGACGGCTCAAGTTTCGCGCACGCGCCTGGCTTTCGACGTCAATGTATTGGCGCAGATCTTGACGCACCGCCTCCAAGCCCAGCCGTGGATACTTCTCCGCGTATTCGTTCAGGACAGTTTGCAGCGATTCTGGGGCATCGCGGTTCAAGTCAGCGCTGATCACGACTTTCAATCGATCGATGGCTGCGAGGTACACGAGCGAATCGCTCTGGAGCTTGCGCAGATGCGTGAGCGCTTCCGCGTGAGGTCCCTTGAATTCCTGAACATGGGAGGCAATTCTTGCAAGCGCGCGCTGGTGCCCGTCGTCGTCCCATCGCTTGAGAATGGCCCGGATGTTTTCCTCATCCGCATAGATGCGAATTGGCGCGTCCGCCCCACCCCGGTCGATCATCAAGCGCTCGAGATCACCGATCCATTCGAGCCCCTTGATGAGCGATCCGAGGTCCGCATGGTGGCGGCCAAGCGCGTTCATGTCGGCGAGAACGGCACCCGCCGCAACGAAGTCCCGCGCATTCAATCTGGTCAGCCATTCCGGCACATGCGCCTTGAGGACCGCTTCGGTGGCGAGCGCCTTGAGCTCCGCGTTATCCGGGTCACGCTGCAATTGCTCGCTGGCCAAGGTTGCTGCTTTGGCATAGGCGCCATCGGCGAGCAGATCCTTCAGCTCGCGCTCGGACGCACCCCAAAGGTAAAGTCCAAGGACGATCAGCGCCAGCGCAATTGCGCCCGATGCGCCCAACCAGAAGGTCCGGCCGTTCGCTTTACGTTCTGCCCCACCGAAAGCCAGTCTCAGCTCCGATCGGAAGGTTGCGAACTTGCCCCGCTCGCGAACGCTCTCCGGCACGGCGTCAGCCGATGGCTTTACGTCCTCTTTCTCACCCTCTACCTGCTGTTTTTCCGCGTGGTCGAGGTAAAAGATTTCCAGGAAAGAGCCGGCGGCCGCGACGAACGTCGTGCGGTCGGGGTGGACCGGTTCCGCTGCTGCGATCGTTACATCGGCATCCGGCATCGCACTTGCGAGATCCTGATTGGGCGCCCTGTCGAGATGCACTCGGTACGCGAAATGGTCGCCACCGAATGAGAGCAGGGTGCTGTCCTCCAAAGGCACGGCGTCCTCGCCTAAACGTTTGCCGCCGACGAAAGTGCCATTGGTGCTGCCGAGGTCCTCGATGAACGGCAATCCGTCCTTCAGGAAAACATGGGCGTGGCGGCGCGAGAGAAAGTGCAGTTGTGCGGACTTCTCCTGCCGGTAGCGCGAAAACGCTTCGTCGGTCTTGCCGATCAGGAAAGGGAATCGATTTACAACGATCGAATGCAGATCGGTTCGCTCGGGGGTGAGGATCACGGCGAGAATCTTCGGCGCATCCCCCGGCAAATTCGGTCGCGCGCTCAACTCTGCGCGGTATGACAGCGCGCCGCCGAAGCAGATCTCGTCGCCGTCCTGCAGTGGGTGGGGTTCCGTTCGAATGATCTTGCGATTGACGGTTGTCCCGTTCTTGCTGCCCAAATCGGCGAGATAGACCGCACCGTCGACGCAGAAGATGCGTGCGTGCTGCCGGGAGAGATCGATAATGATGTCGCGGGCGTAGGTCGCGAAGGGCTGCTCGGTCCGGCCGATCGTGAACAACTTCCCGATGCTTATTTCGCTCAGCTCCGGATGGGACAGAGGCTTCAGCACGACGAACGCGTGCATGTCAGCGCTCAGGGTCTCGTCGTGCGCCGATTCACGCAACGGCATTCAGTTGCTCGCATTCCGGACATTGACCGGAGCCCAGCCTCCGCCCAGCGCCTTGTAGAGCGTTACCGTGTCGGACAGCACCTGCTGATGCTGCGACAACACGGCAAGTTGTGCCGCAAGGAGCGACCGCTCGGTTTCGAAGACTTCCAATTGGGAGACCAGGCCTTCCTTGAGCTGCGCTTCGATCTGCATCGAGACCACCTTCAGGTGATCGAGCTGCTGCTGCAATTCTGTTCTTTGCTTTCTGCGCGAGTCAAGGTTCACGAGCGCGTTCTCGACTTCTTCGAAGGCCGCCATCACGGTGCGCCGATAATCCTGTTCGGCAATCTTGGCTTGCGCCTCGGTCGACTTGACGCGGGCCCTGACACCAGGATTCAGCACGGGAAGGTTGATGCTGGGCAGAAGTGCGACCGTGAAGGACTTCAGTAGATCGGCGAGGTCAAAACTGGCGGTGCCGGCGCGCCCGGTCAAGCTGATCGAGGGCAACTGTGCAAGCTTGGCCTGCCCGACTATATTATAGGACGCCAACACCCGGTACTCGGCAGCAATGATATCGGGTCGGCGCGCGAGCAGTTGCGCCGGCAGACCCGCCGGTACCTGCGGGATCTGGACGTTATCCTGCAGGCGGCCTGACGGGATTTTGATTTCTCGGGCCGGGACGCCCATCAACGTTGCGAGAGCGTTCTCCGCCAAGTCACGCGATCGCTGCAATTCCAGCCGATCCTTGTTCAGCCGATTGATCTCGGCCCGTTGTCGCAAGACTTGCGCTTCGGGCGCGAGACCGTTGGCGTGCATTGCCCGGAAGATATCCAGGATCTGCATGTTCTTGCTCAGGGCATTTTGCTGGCGACCGAGCTGCTCGTCGAATTGAAGGATCTGGAAATAAGTGGTCGACACATCCGAGACGAGCCGCAGGAATCCGGCGCGCCAGTCGGCTTCGGTGGCGCGGAATTCGGCCTCCTGACCCTGAACGCCCTTTTCGACCTGGCCCCAGATATCGATTTCCCAAATGACATTGGTGCCAAGACTGTACTGTTTGCTGGTTCTTTGCCCCGTGGTCTTCTCGAAGCTGCTCCCCGCGCCGACGTCAAAAATCGGCTGCGCCCCCGCACGCGCCTCCGCGATTTGTGACTTGGCAACGTCGATGCGTGCGGCGAGCACCTTGAGGTCGAAGTTTCCCGCGATGGCTTTGTTGACCAGCCCGTTCAGATACGGATCCTGAAACGCCTTCCACCACTCCGGTGTGATCGTTTCGGAGGCGGAGACGGCCGCCTGCTGGGACCATGAGGATTTGCCAGGGGTATCTGGACGCTTATGCTCGGGAACACGAACATCAATGCCGGCACAACCGGATAGCAAGACAGCAAAGCAGCCGGAGAGAAAGGTGGGGATGGCCGCCAATCGGCTGTGGTGGCGTTGAAATTGGTCGCTCATGTCTCGATATCTCCTCATAGCAGTTGTCGCGCTTCCTGTCACAGGTAGGTTGCCGCGGGTGCTGGAAAGGTTCAAGGGTTCCGGGGACTGCGCCGGCGAGCGACCGCGAATTGTCCGGACTCCCACGCCGGAGCCGTGCCGACCTCGGGGTGGTGCCAAGCGGCACCACGACTTCCGTCCCTCCAGCGATCTTCGCGATCTGCCGGTCAGATTCCTAGTCGAACCGCACGGCGAAGCTTGCCTGTGCGAGTTGGCTCTCGGCGACGCGTGCGAACGCGCTTGTCACTTGCTCAAGTGAAGTGACCGGCAGGGTCGCGAAGTCGGTGCCGGTAACCGCCTGCGGAAGCTCTGCCATCACATCCCGCTCGGTGGCGAAGCAGGCGACCGTCTCTTTCATCTTCATAGTGTTCGCCACTATCTCGAAACCCATCGTGCCCGGGACTTGCAGCGGCGCGTCGGCCTTAATCAACGCACTCTTATTGAAGCGGTTGGGAAAGAAACGCACGATGCGGGCAGTTTCGTCCTGCAGGTAGCAATAGACATAGGCATCCCGGTTCGGCTTGATCTGCAGATGGACACGATCGCCCGGCTTGAACGTGTCCGCGGTTTCGATGCCTTGGGGCAACCGGGTAATTGCGAGCGTGGCGGCCACGACGTTCTCTTCGAGGCGCGGTTGGCTTGTCTCCTCCTGGATCGCGGGAGACGTTGAGTTCTGTTGCGATGCGGCAGCCGACGCCTCGCCCCGGATCAATGTGGGGAGCAAGAACGCGGCACCGACGATGAGCGGGGCGATCCCGAAGAGCGCAATGACGCGGCGATCCATCCGCTTGATCCGCGATAACAAAGCGGGCCGGATGGGGGCTGTCGCGACGGTGCTGCGACCCGGATGGTGCGGCCGCTCCCGCGAATCTGGCAGCGCGGGGACCAAGCGCGTCACCTGGGCATCGGGCATTTCGACCTGACGTTCGATCCGAGTTGCCAACCCCTGGTCCGGTTTGAATTCCAGTTGCGTCAATGGCGATGGCCGGCTCATATCTGCGATACAGGAATCGAGTGCGCTGCAAAACGCCTCGACACTCTGGAAACGGTCGGACTTACGCTTTGCCAGAGCCCGGGTGACGGCGGCCTCGAGCCGCAAAGGCACTCCGGGGGCAATGATGTGCAGCGGCGGCGGTGCCTGTTCGACCTGCGATTTCATCAGATCGTACGCGTTCTCGCCGAGGAAGGGTGGACGGCCGCAAAGCAGCGTGTATAGCAAAACGCCAAGGGAATAGATATCGGATCGGGCATCCACCTCTTCGCCGCGGACCTGCTCGGGCGACATGTACCTGGCCGTGCCGGGCACCTGACCATAGCGGGTCAGGTGATGGTCGGATCCAACCGTGCGGGCAATGCCGAAGTCCACCACTTTGACCTGGCCGCTTTCGGTGAGCATGATGTTGGCCGGCTTGATATCGCGATGGACGATGCCGCACCGGTGGGCATGGGCGACGCCTTCGAGCGCGGGTCGGAGAATCCGCACGGCCCGTTCGGCGGGCACCGGACCGCCGGCGCGGATGAACGCGTCGAGCGACATGCCGGGCACAAACTCCATGACCATGAACTGCACGTCGCCTTCATGTAGGAACGCATGGACGCTCGCGATATTGGGATGGCAAAGCTGGGCAAGGATCTGCGCCTCATGACGAAAGCGCTCGGGAAAGTCGGGGTCGGACGCGATCTCGGGACGCAGCACCTTGATGGCTACGTCGCGCTTGAGCATCACATCGATACCCTTAAACACCTCGGCGGTGCCCCCCGAGCCCAACCGCTCCGTAATCAGGTAGGGACCGACGCGGTGGCCGATCAGGCAAGTCGGCGTCACGCGCCGAATGGACGTGCTTTCCAAGTCCGCGGACCCATTTTCGCGTTGGACGGTGCCGACTGGGACAAGCCGCACCGGCGGTACTGCGCATCTGGTAGCCGTTGCTTCGTCGAGCCAAGGAGACGCTGCCTCGATCGTGTGGCGGATATTGCTGTCCCTGAATTGGTTCGCTGACATGTGCATACGCCTTTCGGGAAGGGTCTAGTCAAGCTCGCGGTTTTGCTCCCGATGAACCTCTCTGTTGCGCCAGGGAGTGAAAAAGTTCTACGAATCGCTACTTCCGAGGGACCGCTTGCCAATGCGCCCGACCCTCCAGCGTCGCTTGTAGCCGCGTAAGCCCAGGCAAACTTGCGCGGGCGCAGCTTGTCGCGATGCGGCGAGGGCATCTTTAACGAGGGTGGCTTGATCAGTGCTAGCAGCACACCTGTGGATGGCGATAGGAAGACCGGCGACCGTGGCGATATCCCAAAGCAAACAGAACGCCTTGAATGCCACCCGGTCCCTGGAGCAAGTTGCTTGGAGATTGCTTTCAGGTAAGGACGGTCTGCAGTCGCAGCAGGGGTGCGCCGCCGGTGCGAAGCCGATCCAACGCGACCGATTCTGATCGGCCCGTATAACGCCTTCTTGGCGACTCTAAAGAAAAGAGCCGAAGCCGGAAACCGGCTTCGGCCAGAGTGCAGTCGGTTGGAAGACCGACCGCCGACGGAGTAATCGATTGAACGGCTGAGCCAATGAATGCGCGCTCACTGACTCGCTGACTCGCGGCATGTGGACACGGTTCTCATGTGCGACCGTGACCTGAATTGCATAGTAACGAATCTTCACGCGATTTCGGCATCGCAAAGATGATTTTCTGCAACATCGTGTGGTGGGTTTACATTTCGCACACACAGTACAGAGGACTGTCTCTACAGCGCGAAGATCAAGCAGGTTGTCGTCCCGTGCGCGAACACCTTGCCCGACGCGTCGACCAATCTGGCTTCCGCGGTCGCGACTTGCCGGCCGGCATGAATGACGGTGCCGATGGCTTGCAGGGGACCGGCTCCGGGCGCGATCGCTCGGACATAATTGACCTTGATCTCCAAGGTCGTGTAGCCCACACCCTTAGGAAGCAGCGTATGCACGGCACATCCGAGGCACGAGTCGAGCATCGTCGCCGCCCAGCCGCCGTGGACGACACCGAGCGGATTGAAGTGTCCGATCCCCGCCTCGCCTTCGAACACGGCCCGTCCGGGTCCGACCTCGATGAGTCGAAAGCCAAGCGTGTTCGCCATCGGCGGTGGGGGATAGCGACCATCCACCATGCCTTGCAGCAACTCGATGCCGGTCTGCCGCGCGACTTCGTCCCGGGACACGAGACCCGCGCCGGGCGGCATCGCGGATCCCGGGTCAGCGCTCACTTGACCCGCCGCAACGCAGGCCGCCCGCCAGAAGCGGGCGGTCTGGGTGGCGGCTCCGATTGATTCGGATTGGCCCCGACCTCATTGATTTCCGTTTGATGCGGGCTGGGTTCTTTCGCCGTGGTGGCGTCATCGACCGTGCCGATCGAATTCGAACGACGCTCGTGCTCGATCTCGAAGGCCATTCCCTGGCCGTTTTCCTTGGCATAGATCGCGGCGACTGCGGTAATCGGTACATAGAGGTCGCGCGCGACGCCGCCGAAGCGCGCCTGGAACTCGATGTGCTCGTTGCCGATCTTCAACTTGTTGGAGGCGAGCGGACCGACATTGAGGACGATCTCGCCATCCTTGATGAATTCCTTCGGCACGATCGTATTCTTGTCCACGACCACCTGGAGGTAGGGCGTGAACCCGTTATCCACGCACCACTCGTAGAGAGCACGCATCAAATACGGCTTTGTAGAACCGGGTTGATGTTCCATCCCGCCCTCCGTTTCGCTACCTTCGCATGACCTTCTCGGAGGGCGTCAGCGCATCGATGAACGCCGGTCGGCTGAAGATGCGTTCGGCGTATTTCATCAGCGGCGCGGCCTGCTTGCCGACCTGAATCCCGTAGTGATCGAGCCGCCAAAGGAGCGGCGACATCGCGACGTCGAGCATCGAAAAATCGTCGCCGAGGATGTACTTCTGCTTGGTGAAGAGCGGCGAAAGCTCGGTCAGCCGGTCGGTCACATGTTGTCACGCGCGTTCTTGCTGCTTCGGATTACCGTTCTCGATCGCATCAATCTGCGAAAACAGCTCGACTTCGAAATTGAACAGGAACAATCGGGCGCGGGCGCGCATGACCGGATCGGCCGGCATCAACTGCGGATGCGGGAAGCGCTCATCGATGTACTCGTTGATGATGTTCGCCTCGTACAGGATCAAGTCGCGCTCGACCAGGACCGGCAGCCGGTTGTACGGATTCATCACCGCGATGTCTTCGGGCTTGTTGTACATATCGACATCGATGATCTGAAAATCCATGCCCTTCTCATAGAGCACGATGCGGCAACGTTGACTAAAGGGACACGTCGTCCCGGAATATAGATTCATCATGGCAAGCAACCCTCCGCCCCGTTGCGGGGCGACCAAGCGCAAAAAAAGCGGAACCGCGATGGGCGGGAAAACAAGGTGGGGCAAGCATTGAGCAATCGCGTGCCCGACCCCGACTGGCGCGAGCGTCGCTCAACTGCGACGCGCTCGCCCTCACCGCCCGCGTTCAAATCAATGGACATCCTTCCAAAATGCGGCCTTCAGGAGATACGACAAGAGCATCAGCACGCCGAGTGCCATCAGCACGTAGTAGCCGATGCGCTTACGCTCGACCGCGCCCGGCTCGCCCGCCCAGACCAGAAAATTCACCAGATCAGCCGTGAATTCGTCGTATTGCAAAGCGGACAACGATCCACCTTTGGCTGGTTCGAGCTTGAGCACTTTGTGTTCGCCGCCGTGCCCATCTTTCTCTGCGACCCACTTGCCGATGCGCTCCCCTTGGAGCTGCCAAAGCGCATGGGGCATGGCCACATTCGGGAATACCGCATTGTTCCAACCAGTACCCGTTTCGGGATCCCGATAGAACGTGCGCAGGTAGCCGTAGAGCCAATCCGCGCCACGAACACGTGCGATCACCGAAAGATCGGGTGGGGGTACACCGAACCACTTGCTCGCGTCCTCCGGGCGCATCGATACCGTCATCATGTTGGTCACCTTCGGCTGGGTGAACAACAGGTTGTCGCGGATTTGCGCTTCAGTGAGACCGATCTGCTTGAGCGCGTTGTATCGCACATGCGCCGCGCCATGGCAG
>JANMUI010000218.1:0-3453 GCA_031391405.1 Betaproteobacteria bacterium | reverse complement strand
TGCTCGGCGAGCGCTTTCAGGAAGAACAAGAGCCACGGCTGCCAATTCGGCGTCTGCGTTCGGATCGTGCCTTGAGTTTGGCGCATGGCCAAGTAATAGGCCTCCTTGCTCTGCTCGATGACGCTCTCCAGAGAGCTGTAGGGCACGTACGCATAGCCGGACTGAAGCAACAGCAAAGTCGTGAGCACGCGGCTCAGCCGTCCATTGCCGTCCTGGAACGGATGGATCTCAAGGAAGACCACCACCCAGATTCCGATTAGCAGCAAGGGGTGCAGTCGCCTTGCGCTGCGTTCGTCGTTGAACCAAGTCACCAGCTCGGTCATCAACCGGGGCGTATCGAACGGTGTCGCCGTCTCGAACACCACGCCGAGTTGTTTGCCGTTCTCGTCGAATGCGACGACGCTGTTCGTCGAGGTCTTGTAGCTGCCGCGGTGCCTTGCGTCCTTCTCGCTGTAGATGAGCAGGTCGCGGTGGAGTTGCTTGATGTGGTTCTCGGTCAACGCGATGTCCTGCCACGACGAGAACACCAGCTCCATTACTTTGGCATAGCCCGCCACCTCCTGCTCATCACGGGTGGCGAACGACTTGATCTGCAGGTTCGACAGCAGGCGCTCGACGTCGCGGTCGGACAGCTTGCTGCCTTCGATGCGGGTGGACGAGCCGATGCTCTCGATGGTGGCGACGCGGCGCAGTGCTGAGAGGCGGTCGGGCGCCAAGGTGCCAAGGGAGCGCCAAGCTCCCTTGAATTCTTCGATACCCGAAATCAGCCCGAGGAACTCCGGGGTGATCTGTAAGGTGGCGACCTGAATCATCGTTCCAATACTACGCCCAATTACACCCATTTTGGCGCACCCATTCGTTCGCCCATTGATCCCCAATCCCTGAACGACGGCGATCTGGAAAATTGCGGTTGGCCTCGTCCGATCCGCTTTTCCTCCCCTCCCTCCGCGTCCTCCGTGGTGAATTTCTGAGGCGGTATGCACTAGGCTCTAGCCCACCGCGCCGAGCGCCCGCTCGATTCCGGGCAGATCATCGATACCACCGATGATCAATTCATCGAGGCTGAGGGTTCTGTATTCATCGTAGCGTTTTCGCACCTCGGCCGAGGTACCAGCCGCCGCATGACGGTTCAATACATCATCGGTGATCAGGCGCTCGACTTCCGTCCAGTCCTCGTCGCGATAGGCATCCCAAAGTGCCTTTTGATCCAGCGAGCTGCCGGCCAGCGCGACGTTCTTCGCGTGATGCGTGCCACGCAAGATGAATCCCATGGTGCGACGAATGCCGTTGCGTGCAGCCGTCGCATCGTCGGCGATGCGTGTGTAGACAATTGCCATGGTCTTGCAGCGCCCCGGCTGAACGCGACGCTTTGCACCCTCTTCGACCTGGCCGATGCACCAACGGATGAATTGCAATGACGTTGCCGCTGAGATCAGCACCCCGTCGGCCTCTTCACCGGCAAGCGCCAACATTTTCGGGCCGGACGCCGCAAGCACGATCGGGACGCGCTCGGTCGGATTCGGCAAGCGACGCCCCTGCACCTGAAAGTGCTCGCCCGTGTGATGCATCGTTGCCCCGGAGAGCAACGATCGGCATAGCTGGATCGATTCCCGGAGGGTCGGCACCGGATGCGGCGCTTCGATTCCCGCCGCCGCAAGATCTCCGGGTGCACCCACGCCAAGGCAGAGCACGACGCGCCCGGGAAACAATTCATCGAGTGCAGCCGCCGACATCGCGATCGACACCGGATGGATCGCATACGGACTCATCGCCATCAGCGCGACTTTCACCCTGCTGGTCGCGGCCAATACCGCATGCGCGGTGGTCACCGGATCGCGCAGGAACAGATGACTTGCCATCCAAAGCGTCTGGGCGCCAACCGTTTCAGCAGCGCGGGCCTGGGCCACCGCTTCTGCAATGCTTGCGCGACCATCGAACGCGACGCCGATCGCGCAGGACGGGCTACGCGCTTGCGTCGAATCCATAGGCCGCCTTCAGCACACGCATCGCATCGTCGACATCGCCCTTCGCGCCGGGCAGGTGCCCTAGCCTCTGGGTCGCCGTATCGGGATCCTTCAGCCCACCGGCCGTCATGAGCGCCACGACCGTCGCATCGCGCTCGATGACGCCGCGCACGCGCAGCCGCTCGATGACAGGGAAAGTAGCCGACGCCGATGGCTCGGCCCAGATGCCCTCGCTTCTCGCGAGCTTCTCCTGCCACGAAAGCATCGCGTCATCGTCGACATACAGAGCCACACCATTGGAAGCGCGCAACGCATGGACACCTTGATAGGTTCCTTGCGATGCGCCGATAGACGTGGCTACCGATGGCGTTGAACGTTCACGGACAGGCGGTTGTTCGAGGCCGCTCTCCATCGCCGCCTCGAGCGATCCGGAGATCTCGGCCGCTGCGAAACGCGGGACACGGTCGACCCAGCCGAACCGGCGCATTTCCTCGAATCCTTTCCATATTCCGTACAGTGCATCGCCATAACAGACTGGAAGGACGCACCAGTCGGGAGATTGCCAATCGAGTGCCTCGGCGATTTCGTAGGCGATCGTCTTGTAGCCTTCGATGCCATAGGGATTGCTGCCGGCCGCAGGGCCGTAGTAGACCGATGTCGGATACCACTGAAAGCGATCGACCGCGGCCGACAGCACGCGCCACCGATCCGCGCTGGTCGGCACGGTGAGCACCATCGCACCGCATGCGCGCATCTGGGTAACCATCGGACCCGCCGCGCCTTGATAGGTGACGACGACACACGGCAGTCCGGCCTTGGCGGCGTACGCGGCGGTTGCGGCACCGGCATTACCCGAGGAGCTCGATGCAATGACCCGCGCGCCAAGTTTCACCGCCATTGAAACGGCGGCGGATGCCAGGCGATCCTTGAAGGACCAAGTCGGGTTGCGGCTCTCGTCCTTGATCCAGAGAGCCCCGAGGCCGAGCTTCGGCACGGACACGAGCGGCGTGTTGCCTTCGCCCAGGGTCACTGCATCTGATGCGTTGACCGGCAGCCACGCATCGAAGCGCCACATCGATGCCCGCGCGGACGCAGGCCGCGGCGAAGGAAGGGTTGAATCGTAGGCGACGGTCAGGTTCGCGGCGACGCCGCCAGCCGCGCAAACACGACAACCCCGCGCATAAGCAGTGAGCGGGCTTGCCGCGCCACAACGGATACAGACCAAGCTGGAAGGACGAGCCATCGGCGCATTATGCCGAAGCGTGCGGAGCAAGAGTATTTTTCACCACAGAGGACGCAGGGGACGCCAGCAAGGCCGGGAAACGAGAAACGCCAATCCCCTTCACCCTTCACCCTTCACCCTTCACCCTTCACCCTTCACCCTTCACCCTTCACCCTTCACCCTTCACCCTTCACCCTTCACCCTTCACCCGTTTCCCGTTTCTCTTTTCCTCCGTGTCCTCCGCGTCCTCCGTGGTGAATTTTTGAG
>JANMUI010000189.1:0-29303 GCA_031391405.1 Betaproteobacteria bacterium | reverse complement strand
CTTTGGCGATTGACCGTTCGCCCAGAGCCAGTAGATTGGTGAACGCCGGGGAATCCATGCGCGGACCACCGCACACCCCCCACACCCCAGCGTTAACCCTACACAGGCTCAGGGCGAACGGAGGCTCGAGCACAGACGGGTTAAGTAGGTGCCTTTCGAGTAAGACCACTTGTCGAAAGTCGAGTAACGACATTTCTCCCACGGCGCTGCTGTCGGTCATTCTTCTGGGCATTCTGTCCAGCATTGCGCTGCGCGGCAGCAAGGTGCTCATGACCATCGACGCGTTGGCGCTCGGTGCGACCTCGGCGACCGTTGGCATTCTCGCGGCGCTGTACGCAGCCCTGCCACTTGTGGTCGGCGTGTACGCGGGCAAGGTATCCGATCGTGTCGGCTACCGCCGCCCCATCTTGTGGGGCGCGTTTGGCATGGGCATTGCGCTCGTGGTGCCGATCGCCCTCGGTGGGATGCCATCACTTTTCATCTGTGCCGCGATGCTGGGCCTCACGCATATCTTTCATCACGTCGCCATGCACAACGCTATCGGTGCGTTCGGTGGCGGCAACGATCGGACGAGGAACTTCGGCACCTACGCGCTCGGTCAATCGATTGCCGCGCTGATCGGCCCGACCTTAGCCGGATTCGCAATCGATTACGCCGGACATCGGGCAACGTTTGTCATGCTGGCCGTCATCGCGTTCACGCCGGCCCTATTGATCGCATTGCGCGTGACGAGAATGCCACCCCATGTGCCCCATGAAGAGAAGGCGGCAAGTGGAACCGCGCTCGACCTGCTGCGCATTCCGAGCATGCGTCGTACCTTGATAATGGGCGGCGCGACCCTCACTGCCATCGAGCTCTTCTCTTTCTACTTTCCGGTGTATGGAAAAGCGATCGGACTCTCCGCGTCCTGGATCGGCATCATCATGAGTATCAACGCTGCCGCCGGATTCGTCGTACGCCTGGTGATGCATCGCCTCGCGCTTCGCTACACCGAGGTCGTGGTACTGACCGCCTCGCTATTCGTCGCGGGCGTGTGCTACATACTGATCCCCATGACCACCAGCGTGCTGGTGATCGCAACCCTTTCGTTCGTGCTTGGCTTCGGTCTGGGCTCTGCGCAACCGCTCACTATTATCCTGACTTACAACCAGGCGCCGGCAGGCCGCTCGGGCGAAGCACTGGGGCTTCGTCTGACGGTCAACAAGATCACGCAGATCGGCGTGCCGCTGGTATTCGGGACGATGAGCGCGGCGTTGGGCGTTCTACCCGTGTTCTGGGCAGCTGCGGCGTTTCTGCTTGGCGGCGGCCTGGTATCGACCGTGAGCCGGCGTCGCCCGCAACCCTAGGCGGCACACCTTGGCGATATGCGAAGCGATCGATTGCCCGCTGCTAGATCGTTGTGTGCGGCGATCCCGGTGCGGGCAGCAGCGCGTCCTTTGCCGCCTCTTTGAAGGCCTTGTCCGGCGGCAAGATGATCGCTACCGATCGGACCCGCTGAACGGCCGGGTCGACCGCGGGCGGTGCCACACCCTTCTCGACCAACGCCTTTGCCGCGCGCAGCAAGCGATGACGTGCCATGATCACCCCGTTGTCGGTCCCGACCAGATTCTCCTTGGTGCGATCCTGGATGCGCCCCATGCTTTCCTGCACGGAAGCGTCCTGCATCGCAAAACCGACCACCCCGGAAAATGTTCGATGCTCTTTCTGCGCCTTGCGATCCATCAGGTAGTCGTTCGCACGGTTCGCGACCGTACGATAGGTCCCGGGAATCAACGGCGCATGGATTCCTTCGCCCTGCTCCACCGCCTGGCGTTCTTCATCGGTGAGCGGTCGCGTGACGTGATGGTTGGAACTGAAGACCCAGCAATGTTCGTCGTCGATCGGAATCCAGCAATGGCCACCGATCGGATGGTCACCCCGCGGCGGAATCAACGTGAAGCTTGGCATCACCCACTGCGTGATGCGCCAGTAATAGCGGCCATCACCGGTGTTGCGTCGCACGCCGATGTAGAGACCGCCATCGGATTCGACGACTTCGAACTGCGGCGCCGTGTCCCCGAGGTTGTAGCGATGGCTTTCCTTGGCGTGCCGGAACATCGGATCGTGCGACATGGTGTATCGATGCAGGAACGACACATGGCTTGAATCAATGCCGCCTTCCATAGCCTGCAGATAATTGCATTCCTGGATGCGCTTCGATACGAAGCGGTGCGCGGGCGGCATCATCGCCCACTCGTGCTCGGGTAACGGCGGTTTGTGTCCAGGTGGGCCCATGTACGTCCACAGAACACCACCGCGTTCCACCAGCGGATAGGCAGCAAGCTTGATCTTCTTGCAAAAACCGCTCTCGACCGGTTCCGAAGGCACCTCCATGCATTGTCCGGTCACATCGTATTTCCAGCCGTGATAGGGGCAGCGCAAACCGCCCTCTTCATTGCGGCCCAGCCAAAGCGACACACCGCGATGCGCACAGAACTCATCGATCAAGCCAAGACGCCCCGCGGAATCGCGAAACGCGATGAGGTGCTCGGACAAGAGCTTCACCCGCACCTGTGGACAATCAGGCTCGGGCAACTCCTCGGCCAGCAACGCCGGCAACCAATATCGGCGAAACAACGCGCCCATCGGCGTGCCGGGTCCTGCGCGTGTGAGAATTTCGTTCTGTTCAGCCTTCATTGCATGGACACCTTCCCGCTAACGGCGCGCCGCATTACGCGAGCGCCTCATTCGCCTGCGTTCCCCTGTACGGAACGCTGCTCGGATCACCAATCGAATTACGGTACCATTCTGACGAAGACAGCGCCAATACCAACTTGTTCCATCGCGTCGTTCATCCCTTCATCGATTCGACCGTTCATGCCTATCGAGCAGTCTCTTCTCACGCTTTGCGCAACCACCGCCGTTCCCGCAGGCAGCGCGATCAGAGTAGAAAAGGACGACCTGTCGCTTGCCGTATTCAATCTGGCAGGCACGTTCTATGTCACCAACGATGCCTGTACGCACGGGCCCGGCTCTCTTTCGCAGGGCACAATAGACGGCGACATTGTCGAGTGTGATTTCCATGCCGGCTGCTTCCATATTCCAACCGGCAGGGTCGAATCACCGCCTTGCATGATCCCGGTGAATACGTACGCGGTCCACATCGTCGATGGGCAGGTGTGCATCGAACCGCATCCAAAGACACTCGCTCTGTAACGCTACGTCGCCCGCTTCAACGCATCGCGCGGCATGAAAAAGACGAAGAGATTCGCGATCACGATCGTCAACGCGAGAAAATAGAACGCCGACAAGAGACCGTATTGATCGGCGATCATGCCACCCAGAAGCGGCCCGATGGCGGAGCCGACCGCCTGTGCGCCAAACAAGATGCCGATGCTCGTACCGCCAAGATTGCGCGGGTTCGATTCCAGCATCCATGCCTGGATCACCGGGCGTGAGGCGTACATGAAAAATCCGAGCACGGCTACCAGCACGATGAACCACACGGAGCCGCCCGCGAACGCCATCATCACGAGCACGACCGCGCTCGCCAGCATGGTCGACATCATGATGCTTCGGCGTCCCATCGTGTCCGAGAAATGCCCCGCTACCGGCGTGGCTGCGAACCCTGCTGCCTGCAACGCGAACATGCATCCCCCCACCCAAACCGACGAATAGCCCATCTCGTTCGCCAGATAGAGCGGGAGAAACGTGAGAAGCGCGCTCTGTGTCATCGAACGAAACGAGGAGCATGTCGAGAGCAGGATGAGCGACCTGTTGACGAACAGCTTCTTCACACCCGCGACGTAATCCGCCAAGCGCTGGTTGGCGGGAACCGCGTAGTCGCCGGCGCCCTTTTTCTTGGGTGCGAGCTGCAGCGTTCCAAGAAACATCAGGATCGCGACCGATGTCAACAAACCCGGTACGACATTCAGGACCACGACTTCGCGCCATGTGAACACGCTCAGCAATAGGCCCACCACCACCGGTGCGCAGGCATCACCGACATTGCCGCCCATGCCGTGCAGCGACAGCACGTATCCCTTTCGCTCCGGATAGCGTAGTCCGAGGGTCGGAATCGCGGTTGGATGCCAAATGCTATTGCCGAATCCGACGAGCGACACGCAGGCGAGCAACATGAGGTAGCTGTGGGTGAAGCCCATCAACAGATACGGAAAACCGACCCAGAAGAGGGACACCGCCATCAGCACACCTTTGCGTCCCACGGTGTCGGTGACGATCCCGCCGGGAATATTCGCCACCGCCGCCGCGATGTATTGGCAAGTCATGATGAGCCCGATCTGGCTGTACGACAGCCCGAGCTCCTTACCGATCAACGGCAGCAGCAGATAGAAAGTGGCCGGATACCAATGCGTGAGCGAATGGCCGACCGTAATGAGCCATAGCTCACGAAGAGAGCTTCCGGAAGCGGGCGGCGGGGTGAGGACAGCGGTTGACATGAAGCTCCTTCAAATTCGCTTTGCGTGCGCCAGGCGCTTGCCGGCGCAGGCGATTGTAAGGGGTGCGCACCGTGCCGACTCAGTAAAAGCTGTCGTAATGCAACTGCTCGACAGGCACCTTGTTCTTGACGAGCATGGCCTGCACCGCCTGGGTCATGGACGGTGGCCCCGCGAAGTAATATTCAAACGAAGCCAACCGATCGCCAAAAACCGCAAAGACGTGCTCATGGACGAAGCCGACCGCTCCCGACCATGTCTTCCCGGTGTCGAGTTCAGGCATCGAGATCACCGGGGTGAAGTGGATTCGCTCACCATACCCGGGCAGGGTCGCGAGCATCCCCTCGCCACAAATGTCTGCCGGCCCGCGTCCGCCATGGAAAAAATGCAGCGAGCGTTTCGCAAGATTCGGCTCACCGGCCATTCCTCGCGCAATCGAGATCATCGGTGAAAGCCCCGAGCCACCGGCTATGCAGATGAGGTCGCGCACGCTGTGCCGACGCAGATAGGCCATCCCATATGGCCCATCGATCTCGATCAAAGAACCGATGTCGATTTTTTTGAAGAGCGCGGTGGATCCCGCGCCGTTCGGTGCGCGTTTGATCAGAAAATGCCACTCGCCGGTCGCATTCGATAGATTCGACATCGAATAGGCCCGTACGCCATTCACCCCCGGTAGTTGCAGCAACGCGTACTGGCCCGGTTCGAATAGTGGGGCAGTTGGGGCGTGGAATCGGAGCTCGCGAATGTCATGCGTGAGATCGCGCATACCACTCAGATCCGCCCTGAAACGTCGCGGCAGATGAACCGGTCGGCAGTTGTCCTGCAAACGCACTTTGATGGAACAGTCCCCAAGGGGGCGCGATTGACAGGCGAGCACGCGGTTCTTCGCCTTGTCGCGCGCGGACAACCCCGGCGCCTCCGCCCAGTTGCTCGTAAGGGCACCACCGATCAACTCGACCTTGCACGTCCCGCACGATCCGACATTGCATTCGTACGGAATCGCGAGGCCCGCCCGCAGCCCGGCCCGCAGCAGCGTGTCATTGGTCGCGCATTCGAACGCGACGCTCCCGTCGAGCGATACGATGGGCATCCGCTAGCGCCCATCCTCCAGGAACTCCCGGTCATTGCGAACACCGGTTGCGGGTCGCGCCGTTTCCTGCCCCCGCAGCTCGACCCGACGGATCTTTCCGGAGATGGTTTTCGGAAGATCACTGAACTCGATGCGTCGGACCAATTTGTAGCTGGACATCCGCTCTCGCAGAAAGCGGAAAATGCTGCGCGCAGTGTCCGCATCCGGCGCATGACCTTGCGCAAGAATCACATAGGCCTTTGGGACAAAACCGCGCACCGGATCGGGCGACGGGACCACGGCGGCCTCCGCGACCGCAGGATGCTCGATCAGCACGCTCTCCAACTCGAACGGGCTGATACGGTAGCCGGAGGCCTTGAACACATCGTCAGCACGCCCGACATAGGTGATGTATCCGTCCGCGTCCCGCATGCCGACATCGCCGGTGTGGTAGTACCCGTCGCGCATCGACTCTGCCGTTTTGGCGGGATCGTCGGCGTAGCCATTCATGAGCGCCACTGGGCGGTGCGCGAGATCGATGCAAATCTCGCCCTCGTCCGCGGGTTTTCCGTCAGCGTCGATCAGCGCGACACGATAGCCCGGCAAGGGTCGTCCCATCGAGCCGGGCTTGAGCGGCGAACCGGGCGAATTGCCCACCATCGCGGTCGTCTCCGTCTGCCCGAAGCCATCCCGAATAACGAGCTGCCATGCCGCACGGACCTGTTCGATCACTTCCGGATTGAGCGGCTCGCCGGCGGAAATCAGCTCGCGCAATTTCACCGGCCAGCGCGCGAGATCCTCTTGAATCAGCATTCGCCACACTGTCGGTGGCGCGCAAAGCGTACTCACGCCGTTGCGAACCAGCACATCGAGAATCGCCGGCCCATTGAAGCGTGAGTAGTTGTAGATGAAGATCGTCGCCTGCGCGTTGAATGGCGCGAAGAAGCAACTCCAGGCGTGCTTTGCCCAGCCGGGCGAGCTGATCGTCCAGTGGACATCGCCTTTGCCGAGGCCGAGCCAATACATCGTCGACAGATGACCAACCGGGTAGCTTTGCTGTGTGTGCTGGACCAGCTTCGGGCGCGCAGTCGTACCGGAGGTGAAGTACTCCAGCATCGGATCGTGCACCGACGTTTGCAGTACACGTTTGAATGCGCCGTCCGCGGCATTGGACTCTCGAAAATCCAACCAACCGGGGCGCGCGCCGGCCACCGTGATTCGGCGGATCGTTGCAATCGCCGATGCCGGCAGCGCCTCGAATTTTTCAACGCCCGATGCATTGGTGACCACATAGCGCACATTCCCGCGCCCCAAACGGTCGGCGAGATCGTCACCTGAGAGCAAGGTTGTCGCTGGAATCACCACGGCACCCAGCTTGATCGCAGCAAGCATTGTTTCCCACAGCGCCACTTCGTTGCCAAGCATCAACAAGATGCGATCACCTGCCTTGGCGCCGTGCTGCACGAGGAAATTCGCCACCTGATTCGATCGGCGGCTCAACTGCGCATAGGTGAGCGCGGCCTCCGCACCCGACTCTTCGAGAATGCGCAACGCGAGCTGCTCGTTCCCGGCGGCAATCGTATCGAAATAGTCGAGCGCCCAATTGAAACGATCGAGCGCGGGCCACTGGAACCCCGCGCAAGCGCGCGCGTAGTCCGTGCGATGCGCGATCAGATGATCACGCGCGGCGAGAAAGCGATCCAAGTCACGCATGGTCCAACCCTTGAATCCTTAGAATTTTCCAACGCTTCGGATTTCCTCACTACCGCCAGAACTGCTTGGTCGCTATCCGCGCGCCTTCCGCCATTGCCGCCAGCTTCGCCCAGACGACGTCCGGATCGACCGCGGCCTGACCAACCCAGGTGCCATACCCGCAGTCGCTGCCGGCGATCACGTTCTCGCGCCCGACCAGATTGGCGAACCGCGCGATCCGCTGCGCGACCAGTTCCGGATGCTCGATGAAATTGGACTTCGATTCCAGCACACCCGGGATCAGTGTCTTTCCTTCAGGGAGCTTCAGGCTCTCGAACAAGGTCCATTCGTGCGCGTGGCGAGGATTCGCCGCCTCGAATGAAATGGCGCTCGGGCGCGACTTGAAGACAATGTCGATGATGTCCGCCAGCGGCACGTCACGATGATGCGGGCCTTCATAGTTTCCCCAACAAACGTGGATCCGCAACTGCTCGGGAGGAATGTTGGCGAGCGCATGATTGAGCGCTTCGATGTGCATCTGCGCGCGCTTGCGAAATTCATCGAGAGGAAGCTTCGCATACTGAATATGGCGACCCATCGCGAGATCCGGGCAATCGATCTGCAACACGATGCCCGCCTTGGCCACCGTTTCATATTCATGCCGCATCGCATCGGCAATCGCGAAGAGGTAGGCCTCCTGGTTCGGATAATGATCATTGCGAAAAAATAACGATACGACACCGGGCGACGCCGCACTCATGAAGCCGCCCTGCGCCTTCACTCGCGCCATCGCCACCTTGAGATTATCGACATCGGCAGGCGCCGCGCCCGCGTCGCGGACACTGATCGGCGAATTACACGCCGGCGTCTTGCGACGCGATCGCCCCGGGTCGCCGAATACCCGCTTGGCGAGATTCGGATATTCGTCGAGATCCTGATAGACGAACGTATTGCCGGTGCCACCGAAACCGTTCAACCGGTCCTTGACGTATGTGGCGTAGCTCGGTTTGCTCATCTCGCCGTCGTTCACGAGATCAACGCCCGCGTCCGCTTGCTTAGTGACGACCTCGGCGACCGCTGATCGCACGCGGGCCGCCAGCGCGACCGCATCGACCGGAACGCCACTTTCCTTCGCATACATCATCTGGATCAGATCGTCCGGGCGCGGCAGACTACCGGTATGGGTCGTCAGAAAACGGTCCATGCTTCGTTGCATCATGCTCTCCAGTGGAATCTACGCTGCGCGGCCGTCAGGCCTCGCGTCAGATTAGCGGCGAATTCGGCGGCAGTCCAAGCGCTACGCGCCCATACATTTCCGCATTGGTCGGCAACGACAAGAGCCCATGCGCGTTGATCCCGCGCAGATCGCGCACCGCCATTTGCAACGGATTCGCTTCGGCAAGCCCGCTGCCGCTCGATGCATACACCAGCGGTTCGATCGCCTCCAGGCAGAGCCGCACCGCATACGCACAATCCATCCGCGCTTTGGCGCGCCGCAGGAACGGCATTTCGGCCCGTGCAACCGCGTGTTCCTCGATCTCATCGATCATCGAATGCAGAATCAGATTCGCTGCGTCGATCCGGGTCGCCGCTTCGCCGACATGAATATGCGTGACCGGCATGTCGATCTGCTTTTCATCGAAGGTGTAGGACACGACGCGCCCCGGCAGCTTCGATTTGAACGCATCGAGTCCCCGTCTGGCGATGCCGATTGCCGGACTGCAGATGAATAGTGCGAGGACGGGTACCGGCGCTGCGAAGTACAGGTTCGACCGATGCAAGGCGGCACCCGGTGAATTGCCCGCGATCGCCGCCGGCATGGAAAGGAAGCGATGTTCCGGCACAAACACATCGTCGACGACGACGCTATTGCTGCCGGTGCCGGTGAGACCGGTCACATACCAGTCGTCTTTGATCGCAATGTCAGATACCGGCATCACCATCACGCCCGCATCCACCATGGCGCCATCATCGCCTACGATCACCTCACCAAGGATCACCCATTGCGCATGATGGACACCGGAGCAGAACGGCCAGAATCCGGAGAGGCGAAAGCCGCCCGGAACCTTCCTTGCTTTCCCGCGCGGGGCAAGCACGGCCGAAACAATCGTATCTGCATTCGTTCCATAGACATCATCTTGCGCTTTTCCACCAAAGAGCCCGAGGAGCCAGGAATGTGCGTGATACACCCCAAGGCACCATCCGGTCGAGCCGCATCCTCGCGCGACCTCCGCAACCGCATCCAGATGCACGTGCATGCTCAGTTCGAGACCGCCGCAGCGGGCCGGTTGGAGAATCCTGTTCATCCCGGCCTGCTTCAAGAGCGCAACGCTCTCGGGCAGAAGCTTGCGAGCCTCGATGGTCTTTTGCGCACCCTTCGCGAGCTCTGGAACAAGGGCAGCCGCGCGCGCCACCATCTCGCTCGAGCCGCTTGCTTTGGCGGCGGATCCTACTGTGTTGGTCGACATGGCTCCCCCGAAATCAGTGCCCGGCGCTTGCGTCTTCCCCGAGATACGCCTCACGAATGTGGCGCTGCGCCAGCAACTCCTGGGGCTTGCCTTCCGAGACGATGCGCCCGCCTTCGAGCACATACACGCGTTGTGCGATGTCGAGGGCTATCGCTACATTCTGCTCGATGAGTAGCATCGACATGCCCTCGGCATGGATCCGCTTCAGGACTTCGAACAATTGCTGCGTGATGAGCGGCGAGAGGCCAAGCGACGGTTCATCGACGAGCAGCAGACTCGGCCTCGCCATCAAGGCCCGACCGACCGCAAGCATTTGCTGCTGTCCACCGGACAACGTGCCGGCGATCTGCCGCCGGCGCTCGCGAAGGATCGGAAAGATCGCGTAGACCCGCGCGAGCCCTTCTTCGCGATGGATACGCGCGGCGGGCCGATAACACCCCATTTCGAGATTCTCTTCGACGGTCATGCCAACAAAGAGACGGCGCCCTTCCGGAATGAGCGCTACGCCGCTCTCGCACATCTGCTGGGATGGGTATGCGGTGACATTGGTGCCGTTCAGCCACAAGGTTCCGCCACGTGACGGCAGAATCCGCGCAATTGCGTTGATAAGCGTCGTCTTGCCTGCGCCGTTCGGCCCGACCACCGCCACGAGCTCGCCCTTGCCCACCGAGAGGGAAACTTCCCAAAGGGCCGGCGCATCGCCGTACGAAACATCGAGTGCGCGCACCTCAAGCATGCGCTTTCCCCAAATAGGCGGTGATGACCGCGGGCCGTCTCATCACATCGTGCGGCTCGCCTTCAGCGATCACCTCGCCGTGATCGAGGACGATCAATCGCTCGGTCAATGCCAGCACGGCGCGCATATTGTGTTCGATGAAGATGATCGTAGCGCCACGATCACGAATGCTCCGCACCATGGTGACCGCCGTTGCGATCTCGGTGGGGGTGAGACCCGCGAGCACTTCATCCAACATCACCAATTCCGACCCGGATGCAAGCGCGCGCGCGATTTCCAGGAATTTGCGCTGATGGAGATTCAGTTCGGTCGGCAATGCGTTGGCGCGTCCGCCAAGTCCGACGAAATCAAGCGCGCGCCGCGCCTCGGTTTCGGCGGCGACCCGTTTCAATCCCGCCGGCCCGTACATCGCAGGCAGCGCGACATTCTCCAGCACGGATAGGCGCACGAACGGACGCGGAATCTGATAGGTCCGACCCACACCCAGAACCGCGATTCGATGGGCATCCTCGTGCGCAAGGTCGTGGTCGCGAAAGAGGATTCGACCGGCATCCGGACGATAGTAGCCGCTGATTACATTGATCAAGGTCGATTTACCTGACCCGTTCGGTCCAACGATCCCGAGAATCTCACCCTTGCGCACCTCGATACTGACGCCACCGAGCGCGCGCACGCCACTAAAGGAGAGCTGCACATCCTCGCACCGAAGCAGCACCGGCGCCGATGCGCTCGTTGCGACAGGGGGCGCGCGGGATCCACTCGTCACATGAGGCATCACAACATGATGTTCCTGCTCGCTCGGCCGAACGGCGGATTGACGTTTTCTTCGGCGTGCTTCGAGACGCCCCATCACGCCGTCGGGCAGAAAGAGAATGGCGACGATCAGGATCAGCCCGATCAACGCACGTCCGGCCAACGCCCATTCACCACCCACGAACACGTAGTTGAGCGTTGTGATGAATGTCGCGCCGATTGCCGCACCGAACCAGTGTCGTACGCCGCCGATCAAGCTCATCAACACGACGAACAAAGGCACAGTCACCGAAAACGTTTCGGGCACGGTCACATAACTCACGAACACCGCTTGAATGCCGCCCGCAACACCAGCCAAGAAACTGGAAAGCCCGAGCGCGATCAACTTGAATTGATAGGTCGGCACGCCCAGCACTTCGGCGACGTCCTCGTCATCGGCAATCGCGAACAGGCCTCTGCCGAAGCGCGAGTACTGCACCCACCACGCCACGCCAAGTGAACCCGCGGCGGTCGCGAGCGCGAAAAAGTACAACGACGCTGCGGGCGAATCGTAGATCTTTGGCATCGCCACGCCGCTCAGAAACACACCGGGACCGCCGTCGACTGAGGTATTGAGTGCGATCGTCGCGAGCACGAACGTGACGGCAAGCGTGAGCAACGCGAACAACTCGCCGCGCAATTCCTTGACGCGAAAGACCACGGCGCCGATGGCCACACCCAGAGCGGCAGCAATGAGACCCGCAATCGGAAGCGTCCAGAGGAACGCGATGTCAGCCTTGGTGGTGAGATTGGCAGTCGTGTACATGCCGATGCCGAAGAATGCCCCGTGCCCGAACGAAAAATAGCCCGTGTAGCCTGACAGGATCTGCCACGAAGTCGCCAGGGCGATCCAGAAGAACACGAGGTACAGGAATGACTCGAGAAATGCCGGCGGCTTGAATGCAGGAAATACCGCAAACGCGATGACGACCAGCATGAACCCGACGAAGCCGCGCGTGCCCTTCATATCAGACCTTATGCGGCCGCACGATGAGGATCACGATGAGCAAGGTGAACGATACGAGCGGCGCCCAGGTGGGCGCCGTGACGGCCATGGTGATTGCTTCACTGACGCCTATGACAAGGCTTGCAATCAACAGGCCGACCGGATTGCCGAGTCCGCCCAGGATCACCGCGGCAAAGACCACGCCAAGCCACACGTTGATCTGCGCCGGAGCAAGAGTCGAGGTGAGTGCGATGAAAATGCCCGCGAGCGCGGCTGATGCGCCACTGATGCCTGAAATCAGATAGGCGAGACGCTTGTGATCGACGCCGAACGCGCCTGCGATAATCGGGTTCTCGGCACTCGCGCGCAACGCCTTGCCCACGTAGGTGAACTTGAGCCATGCCCACGTGACGCCGGCCACGACGACAGCGACGAGGAACATCAATGATTCGACAATCGGCGCGAAGATCGGGCCGATCTTGATCGATGCGGTTCCGTAACTCACTTCAAGACGCCTGAAGTCGGCCGACCAGATCCATTGGATCAAGGTTTCCACCAACACCAGAATGCCGAAGCTCACCAACAACGAGGCGAATTCGGTCACCGCGAAACGAATGAATAGGTACTGGAGCGCAACACCGATCAGGAAAAACACCGGAAGCAGTATGAGAAGTGCGACGCCGGGATTCAGGGCACCCGCGCCGATCAACTGATAACTGAGATACGCGCCGAGAAAGACGAACGCGAAGTGGGCGAGATTGATGACCTGCAGAAATCGCCACGACAAACTCAATCCGAGTCCAAGCAGCGTGTAGAGGCCGCCGATCAGGACACCGGACAGGATCGACTGGGCGAGGAGGGTTGCGCTTGGCATGTTTCCAGGAACTACGTGGCGCTGGCCGCTGACTTATCAACGAGCCGGGGCGCCCGCGAGCGGTCGCGTCTATTCTGCCAGCACAATCTTGCGAGCGAGCCGCACTGCCGCATTCTGTCTCCCCCTGTTATGTGTTTGAATCGCGACACGCGCTGACTGGCGGCGGTGATCGCCGTTGGCTTCCAATCGCTCGTCTTGCAACCGGTGATACGAGGCTTCGCTATCGAAGTATTCGTGCCGATTGTACCTACGAATTCCGCAAGGCACTTTGTTGCCCGCCGGTCCGCATACGCGGGGACGGTTCGCGCGACGGTCGCCTGCCTGGCGATTGGCGCGTCGAGGGGAATATTTATCGGTTTAGAAATCTCCGTACGGGCGATCGAGCGCCGCCATCCCTGTCATACCCCGGATTACCGCCGATAAACTCCTCGTGTCCATTCAAAATTCCATTCGCGGGATCGCGCTGTCGCTCGTGATCGCCGGTTCCCAGCTCGCGGCGGCAGCTGAGCCCGCCGGACGATTCCTTTGGGTCCGTGGCGCGGTGACGATCATCGACATCAAGGGACAATCGCGGATCGCGGCAAAGCATGAAGCCGTCCATGAGGGCGAAACGATCCGGACAGGACCGGACGGACTCGCACAGTTGCGCCTGGTGGACCGCGGCATTCTTTCGCTTCGCACCGATACCGAGTTGGCTCTCAAGCGCTATTCGTTTGAAGGCGGCAGCGAGTCAGCCGGCTCGGTGCTGATGTACCTGACGCGCGGCGGCGTTCGCTCGGTGACTGGGTTGATCGGAAAAATCAATCCCTCCGCCTATACCCTGGAAACCCCGACTGCATTGGTTGGCGTGCGTGGAACAGACCATGAGACCTACCACGTGCCCTCGGACGACGGCGATGGGCCGGGGGTGCCCGGCACCTACGATCATGTTCACGAAGGCGCCACCGTGCTCCGAAGTCCGACGGACACGCTCGAGATCAAATCCGGGCAATCGGGTTTTGCGGGGTTGGCGGCGCGAAAAACGGAGCGACTGGATGTGCGCCCACCGATTTATCGCGCCCCGTCTGAACAGATCGGATCGACCAGCCTGCAGCAGGCACACCTCCGTACTGCGCGCGCGCGCATCACCGTAGTGTTGACCTCGCGTCCGCCCGAGCACACGAGCGGCATCGAACCCTGGGAAGCACCGCGTGTGCCGGCGCGCACGACAGCCTCACGTCCGCTGCCAATCGGGTTACACCGTCCAAGTCCGCACGCGCTGCCGCGATTCACACCACAAGACACCAACACGTCGAATCCTTTCACGACGATTCCGCAGTCGGCGGCCGATCCGGTTTGGAGCGTGCTCGATCCACCCGACCCCGAGCTCTCGCCGATTCGAACCATCAGCGATCGGCAGCTGCCACCGACCCCGTAAGTCCTGGGCGACACTACGGACTTCCCGCATTCCTGAGTTGTCGGGCACACTTCGAGGTTCACGACTCCGCACCTCGAACGTTTCTCGCCGCAAATCGGCCTAGTGCTTGCCAGGAATGCCCGCCACCACCATTCGCGCCGTCCTTTGGGATTTCGGCGGTGTCATCACCGAGAGCCCGTTCGAGGCGTTTCGCCGCTTTGAAGCGACCCGTGGATTGCCGCGCGATTTCATCCGATCGGTCAACACGGTCAATCCCGATTCGAACGCCTGGGCACTCTACGAGCGGAGCCAGATCTCCCTCGATGCGTTCGATCTTGCATTCGAAGCCGAGTCACATGCGGCGGGACATGCGATTCGCGGCGCCGAAATCGCCAATCTGCTGTACGGCGCGATTCGCCCGCAAATGGTCGAGGCGCTGCAACGCTGCAAGGCGCATTTCAGGAACGCATGCCTCACCAACAACGTCATTACGCGAGCGCATCACGGATTACCCACGACTGATGAGCGTGCCGCGCAAGTCATCTCGGTCATGCGGCTCTTCGATCATGTGATCGAATCGAGCAAGGTCGGCGCGCGCAAACCCGAGCCGCGCTTCTATGAAATCGCACTGGAACGCGTTGGCGTGCGGGCCAATGAAGCCGTGTTTCTGGACGATCTGGGCATTAATTTGAAACCGGCGCGCGCCATGGGGATGACGACCATCAAGGTCATCGACCCGGACGCTGCGCTCTCCGAGCTGCAAGACATTCTTCGCATCCCGCTACGCACCCTTGAATGAATGACAAGCGCATGAGCGACCGACCCGAAGCACTGGTTATATTTCCTTTTATCGAGCGCTGGCATACCGAGCTCGCCGAGGAATTTCCGATTCACTTCCCGCCAAAGCCCGAGCTCGACGCTTTCGTGGCCGCGCACGGCAAGCGAATCTCGGTACTGCTCACGAATGGTTCATCCGGCGCGACCCCGGCGTTGATGAATCGTCTGCCGGGCCTGCGGATCATTGGTTGCTTCTCGGCCGGCTACGAGAATATCGATCTGGTCGCGGCGGAACAGCGCGGCATTCCAGTGACGATCGGTGTCGGGGTCAACGCCGCTTCGGTGGCGGATCTTGCAATCGGTTTGATGATTGGCGTCGTGCGCCACATGGTCCCGCGCGATTCGGCGATGCGGCAGGGTCGCTGGGCCGGCCTGAACGGGTTGCTACGGACCGTCACCGGCCGACGCCTTGGACTGCTCGGATTCGGTCACGTCGGCAAGGCCATCGCCAAACGTGCGGCGGCATTCGATATGGAGATCGCCTACCACAAGCCGCAGCGGGCCGACGATGTGTCCTACCAGTACTTCGCGCAACTGGACGCGCTGGCCGACTGGTGCGATGTCCTGATTGTCTGCTGCCCAGGGGGCGAGGCAACACGCAATATTGTGAACGGCAAAGTCCTCACCGCTTTAGGACCACAAGGCTTCATCGTCAACATCGCACGTGGAACCATCATCGACACCGAGGCCCTCATCAAGGCGCTCCAGACCAATTCGATTGCAGGCGCCGGACTGGATGTCTTTGCCGATGAGCCCATCGTCCCCGAAGCGCTCTACGGTTTCGACAACGTATTCTTGTCGCCCCATGTCGCAGGATTCACGGACGAGGCGTTTCGCGGCGGATTCGAGTTGCTGCGCGAAAACCTGCGCGCACATTTCGCCGGTAGGCCGCTGCTCACGCCCATCCGGGCGAGAAAAGGCTGAGGCGCGCGCATGTTCCGTGGCAAGGGATACAACCAGACCGCTGTCGGCGAAACATTTGAGACAGCACTGACCGTCACTGAAACGCATCTGGTGTTGGGCTCGGGCATGTTCGGCGATTTCAATCCGCTGCATGTAAATGAAGAGTTCGCAAAGCAATCCCGGTTCGGCAGTCGCATCCTGCATGGGCCCTTTACCAGCGCGCTCGTGGCCGCCTCCGTTGGCAACTACTTTCACTCAACCGCAATCGCCTACCTCGAGCACGCCTGCCGATTCGTCGCCCCGGCACGCATCGGCGACACGTTGACGACGCGATGGACCATCATCGAGCGCATCGATAAACCCAAACAAAACGGCGGCATCGCGGTCCTTTCCGGTGCATGTATGAATCAGCACGGCACCGTCGTTGTCGAGGCGAACGGCAAGATCCTCGTGGCGAACGCCTGATCGACAAGCGCCCTACGGTATGCCCTCGCCCTTGCGGCGCGCCGCCTCGCGCTCCCGCAGGATGCGCCGCTGGACTTTTCCGGTCGTCGTCATCGGCAGAGTGTCGATGAACTCGATCTCTTTGGGGTATTCGTACGGGGCGAGCTTGCCGCGTACATGCAGCTTCAACGCGTCGACCAACGCGGGTGTTCCCTCGACACCAGGCTGCAGCACGATGAATGCCTTCACGATATTCGTGCGCTCAGGATCAGGCCTCCCGACCACCGCGGCATTCGCGACGCTCGCATGTTTCAACAGGCAGTTCTCGATTTCGGATGGCCCGATTCGATAGCCTGCGCTCTTGAATACGTCGTCGGCACGACCCTGGTACCAAAGGTAGCCCTGCTCATCGCGCGACGCGAGATCGCCGGTGCAGCCCCAATCGCCGATGAACTTGTCCCGGGTCGCTTCGGGGTTACCCCAGTAGCCAAGAAAGAACACCGGGTCGGCAACGCCGTTCATGTCGGTGCGTCTTACGGCTACCTCCCCGATTTCGCCGACCGGGGCTTCAACACCGTCCGCGTCGATGACGGCGACGCGATGCCCGGGATAGGGGCGCCCCATCGACCCACTCTTCGCGGGCCAAAGCGACTGCGAATTGCCGACGATGTAGTTGATCTCCGTCTGCCCGAACATTTCGTTGATCGTGACGCCGAGCGCTTGTTGCGCCCACTCGAACACGGTGCCGCCGACCGACTCGCCCGCACTCATGATCGAACGCATTGAAAGCTGGAAGCGCCGCCGCGGCTCAGGATCAGCCTTCATCATCATCTTCAATGCGGTCGGAAAGAGAAACGTGTTGCGTATCCGGTATTTCTCGATCAGATAAAAAGCGCGCTCCGCATCGAACCGGCCGCGAAAGCCGAGAATCGGATAGCCGAAATACATGGTGGGCAGGAGTGCATCCATCAAGCCACCCGTCCACGCCCAATCCGCCGGCGACCAGAACAGGTCCCCTTGCTGCGGAAATAAATCGTGGCTGTGGATGAACCCCGAGAGATTGCCGATCAATACGCGATGGGGTTGCAGCGCCCCTTTGGGTGGTCCGGTCGTCCCGCTCGTGTAGACCAGGAGCGCGGCTTCTTCGCCGTCGGTATCGACAGGGGTGAATCGGCTCGACGCCTTTGCCAGCAACTCGCCCCAATCGTCGACGCCCGATTCTCTGGCGCCGGCGACGCCGACAATGTGTTTGAGTGCCGGCAACTCGCGCCTCACGTCGAGAATATTCGGGAGTGAAGACGGCTCCACGATCGCCACGGCGGTCGCGCTGTCGCACAAGCGATATTCAAGGGCATCCGGGCCGAAGAGAATCGATAGCGGCATGGCGATCGCACCCATCTGATAACACGCGATGTGCGCGATCACCGTCTCGGGGCGCTGCGCCAGAATGATCGCGACCCGGTCGCCCCGTTTGACACCAAGGGCCGCCAGCGTATTCGAGAGTCGGTTCGCGTCCTGTTGCAGATCCGAATAGGTGTGCACGCTCGTGGCGCCGCTCTCATCTTCCCAATAGAGCGCTGGGCGATCATGTGCATGTCGGCCGCAACAGGCGACGCCCATGTTGAATTGCCGCGGCACCTCCCACTTCCATGAACGGTAAATCTCGTCGTACCGATCGATCGCCATGCAATGCTCCCCGCATCAACTCGTGTCACAATATCGGCGCGCTATTATAGGCAGCGCATTTAGGAGGGATCATGGTGCCCAAGCTGAACGCAATGGTGTTCGACGCGTACGGAACCCTCTACGATGTGCACTCGGTGATCACCGAGTGCAACGCGATCTGGCCGGAGCGAGGGTCGGCGGTTTCGCAGCTCTGGCGGACCAAGCAGCTCGAGTGGACCTGGCAAAGAACGCTCATGGGCCGCTATGTCGATTTTCGCGAGCTGACAATTTCGGCTCTTCGGTACGCGGCCGCTGCACTCATGCTTCCATGCAGCGACGATACCGCGACGCGGCTGCTCGATGCCTATCTTCGGCTCGAACCCTTTCCCGAAGCGCGCGATGCCCTCGAATCGCTCAGACCTGCCACGATGGCAATCCTGTCCAATGGATCACCCAACATGCTCGAACCGCTCGTTGCAAACAGCGGGCTCGACCGGTGGATCAGCGATGTCATCAGCGTGGATGCACTGCACGTCTACAAGCCCACCCCGCGTGTGTACCAGCTCGCCTGCGATCGGCTCGAGTTGCCGCCCGAGGAGATC
Organism: Betaproteobacteria bacterium; assembly: GCA_031391405.1. GTDB lineage: Bacteria > Pseudomonadota > Gammaproteobacteria > Burkholderiales > SG8-39 > SHXR01. The sequence continues at coordinate 10,440 of JANMUI010000189.1, read as the reverse complement.
GGCTTCGTGTCCGCCAACTGCTGGGATGCGTGTGGTGCGAAGGCGTTCGGGTTCCATGTGTTCTGGATCAATCGCACCGGCGCACCGGTCGATGCGCTCGGGGCACCGCCCGATCACATCGTGAAATCGCTCGCCGATCTTGCGCGCCTGGTATCGCGCTAGGTCGAGCCCGGCCCGCAGTCAATTGAGCTGTACGCGTTCGCCCCACGGCACGGCGCCGTTCCCTTTGACTAGCCACAGCACCGGATAGGCCGGCGCGCGTACCGGGAATTCGCCGAGAGCATCGGTGAAATAAAGGACCGCGTCCGGCGCCACACCACTTGCCTGCACCCAATCAAAGACCGGTATGAAGCGGGTGGTCCCGCCGCCCGTCAAGTCCGCGGGCAATTCAATCCGATTCCATGGCTCGAACACCCATGGAGCGCCCGGAGCGATCGCCGAATCACAAGCAAGCAAGGTCACCCGCGCGGACAACTGGCCTTTCAGGGCATCGACCTCGTCCATGAATTGGCGCAGATCGTCACGACCCACCGACCCGCTGGTATCGAGCGCGACCACCACGTTCAATTGACGACTCGCCAGTCCGGGGAGCAGGGCTTCGCCGCCACGCCGGCTTGGACGCTGGAAGCTGTAGTCATCACGCGCGATGCTCGCAAGGAATCGCGCAAGCAGTGTTCGCCATGGCAAACGCGGCTGCGACGTTGCCGCCATGACGGATCGCCAATTCGCGCCAAGTCGCCCGGCCTCGAGCGCCGCATGCGCACTGGCAACGAGCCGATCGTTCCAGGTTGACGCGAGCTCGGCGCTTGTCATCGCCAGGCGCGTGCCGAGCTCATCCACGCCGTCGCGATGTGCGTCCAGAAAATCGGTCGGCTCGCGCGATGCTTCCGGATCGATATTCTCCGGCATCGGAACACTGGATCCGGACTCGACGCCTTCACCGAACCAATGCACGTCAAATCCTTCGGACGTTGCATCGCCCTCTAGCAACGGATAGATCTCCTCGGCGGACAACCCCCTGAAGCGCGGCTCGGCAGTCACGATCGATGGTGGGGACATTCCATCGTCCAGCAACAACTGGTTGACCGCATGATCGCAGGCGATGTCCCAGCGACGCGCGAGGCGAGGACCGCGCCGCGCGAAATGATTCAGGGCACAGTGCAGGGTCGCGTGCGCCAAGACGAACTGCGTCTGCGCAAGTGTGAGGAGGTCGAGATAGCCCGCGTTGTAGTAGATCGATCGCGCGTCGGTGGCAAGTCCGCTGCAGCGCGGGCTCTCGTGAATCGGCAAGTGGGCCAACAGCGCGCCAAGAAATGGTCGCTCCAGCATCAATCGGGCACGGGCCACGCGCAGTTTGCGCGCGACGGAGCCGGAAGGATCCGGCGCATGACCAGCCATCGCTACTCGCGCGCGAACGACACCAGATCGCGAACGTCAGCCGCCCATTCGACGAACTCCGGCACGTCGTAGAAGGGCTGGCCGATGATCCGATGCAGGTCGGTCACGAGCATGACGCCAATCTCGCGATGCTTGAAGTTGCGAGCGAGATTGAGCGCCCTGCCGAGCACTGACCGTCGCTCAACGGCCCCCAAGCGAATAACATGCTGCGCAAGCGAGGTAGCAAATGCATATTCGAGCTCGACGCTGTTCAGGACCGCAATCGTGCCTCCAGCCAACGCCATCGCCGGATCGGGCAGCACGTCAAGATGCCGAAGATACGCACCGAACGCGGCGGCGGCGTTTGCACCAACGCTGCCTTTGATGCTTTCGCGCAGCAAATCCGGAAGATCCTTGAACTTTCTTAGCGCACCGTCCGCGTATGCCCATGTGCGCGGCGATGGAAACGCGGCGGATTGGCGCTCCGGGTCGAACTGAAAAAGCAGATCGGGGCGAAACCGCACGAACCCGATCAGACGGGCGTCGATGCCCGTCTCGAAGGCCCACGCAACCCAATCATCGACGTCGGGTTCGATCTCGTAGTGGACGAATCGGTTCGCGAGCGGTGCCGGCATCGCATAGGTGACACCTCGGTCGCCGTGACGATTCCCTGCCGCGAATATCAGCCAGCCCTCGGGCACGCGATACTCGCCCAACCTGCGATCGAGGATGAGCTGATAGGCGGCCGCCGTTACGGTTGGCACCGCGGACGTGATCTCATCGAGAAACAGGACGCCGCGCGACCCATGGCGTTCGCGGTCCGGCAGGAGTGTGGGAATCGCCCACTGTACGTTGCGACCGTCCCGAAACGGGATGCCGCGCAGATCGGTCGGTTCCATTTGCGCGAGGCGCACATCAACCAGTCCGATGCCCGCGCGCGCGGTGGCGCCCGCGATGATGCACGACTTGCCCACGCCGGGCGGCCCCCAGATCATGATCGGGGCGTGCGCCTCCCCACCAAAGCTGATCTCGCGCTCGATGACGCGCATCAATTCGCTGGGACGCATCGGTGCGGGCTCTTCCGGGTTCGGGGCGGCAGGATGGTATCACGCGGGATCGGCCGACTTCGTAGCCTTGGCACACCAAGACACGCTAACATTGCAGGATGTGCACCAGGATCCGCGCCCCGCTTCGCGCCGTTCATTTGGCGCCCTGGCCGTCAAGCCGTCCCACCCTACGCCACGATCGCCGATGAATTTCTGCTCGAGTTGCGGACAGCGTGTTGCCTTACAAATTCCGACCGGTGATAACCGGCACCGCTATGTCTGTGGCAGTTGCGAAGTCATTCATTACCAGAATCCGAAAATGGTGGTCGGGGCGATTCCAGAGTGGGGAAGCAAGATTCTGCTCTGCCGGCGTGCCATCGAGCCGCGCCACGGAAAATGGACGCTCCCTGCCGGATTCATGGAAAACGGCGAGTCCACGGCCGAAGCCGCCGCGCGCGAAACGCTCGAGGAGGCGAATGCCCGCGTCGAGATGGGTCCGATCTTCTCGGTGCTCTCGGTTCCGCATGTCGATCAGGTGCATATTTTCTATCGCGCCCGCCTTCTCGATCTCGATTTCTCCCCGGGCACGGAAAGTCTCGATGTCGAGCTGTTCGAGGAGAAAGACATTCCCTGGCGTGAGGTTGCCTTCCGCACGGTCACCACGACCTTGGAGCGTTACTTTCGGGACCGGACACAGGGAACCTTCCAGTGTCACGCCGATTCGATTCTTCCGATGCGTCCGACCGGCGAATGATCGACAGCCGCGCGCCAAAAGCGCGGGGATTTTTTGCAAAGAGTACGCCGTAACAGCAAACTCGAATTCACATCGCAACGCGATCCCATCAGCATTGCGATCATGATGGTGCGGATTCTCGCGACGTAACTTAAACGATGCGGTTGACACCGTCGGCTCGTCTCCGCTAGGTTCACCATTCCTTGCCGTGGAGCATGTGTGGACCGCAGAGCGTTCATTCAGCTATGTGCTGTGGGGTGCGGGACCACTCAGGTCGAAGCACTCGCGGCGCAATCATCTGACGGGTCGCGCGTCAAGAGCTATCAGCGGGCGCAGCTTGTCGACGAATCCGGTACGCCGATCAGGGTGTCGCGCCTAGTGGTCGATCGGACATATATATTCCACTATCCATTCAACGGCACGCCCTGTTTTCTACTTGATCTCGGCCGCTCGATGCGTACCTCGGGCGAGTTGCGAACCGCCGACGATCGCGGGTATCGGTGGGCGGGCGGTGTCGGTCCTCAACACTCGGTCGTTGCTTATTCGGCCATCTGCGCACATCGAATGACCTATCCGACGCGGGAAATCAGCTTCATCGGCTATCGCGATCAGCCATCGCCGCACAGCAAGACCGCGAAAGTGATCCACTGCTGTTCGGAGCACAGTCAATACGATCCCGCCGCCGGTGGCCGGGTCCTTGCCGGACCCGCGCCCCAACCGCTGGCAGCAATCGCGCTGGATTACGATGGCGCGACCGATTCGGTCTTTGCGATCGGTACGCAGGGCGGAGAATTGTTCGATGACTTCTTTGCACGCTTCGAGTTCAAGCTTGCCCTCGAGCACGGCGGCAAGGCACGATCGGCCGTGAGCAAGTCAGCCGTCGTCCGCGAGCTGACGCAATACTGCAAGCAGCAGGTAAAGTGCTAGACCGCGCATCATGATTCCCTGGCTTAGCGGCGACTCGCCGTTTCCGCCACACGAATTCGCCATGCAGCAGCCGAATGGTCTTCTCTGCGTCGGCGGCGATCTTTCGCCGGTTCGGCTGCTCGATGCATACCGGCACGGCATATTTCCCTGGTATTCCGATGGCGACCCGATTCTCTGGTGGAGTCCGGACCCGCGCATGGTGTTGTTTCCAACCGAGCTCCGAATCACGCGCTCCCTCGCCAAGGTTCTGCGCAATCGCACCTATGAAGTTCGATTCGATACCGCGTTCGAAGCCGTATTGATCGCCTGCGCGGAGGCACGCCCCGGCCAGAACGGCACCTGGATCACCGATGATGTTCGAGCCGCATACGCCGAGTTGCATCGCCTGGGCCATGCGCATTCCATCGAAACGTGGATCGACGGCGAGCTCGCCGGGGGTCTCTATGGCGTCTCGCTTGGTCGCATGTTCTTCGGCGAGTCGATGTTCATGCGGGTGCGGGACGCCTCCAAGATCGCGTTCGTTCATCTGGTGAATTTTCTCGTCGATCGAGGCTGCGCGCTCATCGATTGCCAGATGCATACCGACCACCTGTCCTCGCTTGGCGCCCGCGAGGTCGACCGGGCCGAATTCTTGCAGCATGTCGAAGAGTTGGTAGACTACCCATCGCCCACCGGAAAATGGGACTATTCCCGCGCAAACCTCCGGCCGGCCGGCGATGTCCCAGCTCAATGACCTACCGCATGCAGCGCTACAGTTCTATGTAACCGCGCCGTATCCATGCAGCTACCTGTCCGGGCGCATGGCGCGCTCGCAGGTGGCGACGCCGAGCCATCTGATCGGTAACGACCTCTATGGCGATCTGGTCAGGCTTGGGTTTCGCCGCAGTGGAATCTTCACCTACCGCCCCTATTGCGACAGTTGCCGCGCCTGTGTACCGGTGCGGATCAAGGTCGCGGACTTCAAGCAGGCGAGGTTCCAGCGACGCGCCTGGGAACATCACGCGAGCCTCGAGACGCACTCGATGGCGCTTCGCTTCCGGGTCGAGCACTACGGCCTTTATCTTCGCTACCAGGCCGCCCGCCACGCAGGCGGCGGCATGGACCAGGACAGCCGCGACCAGTATTCACATTTCTTGCTGCAAAGCCGGGTCAACACACGCCTGGTCGAATTCCGCGATGCCGGCAAGCTGGTCATGGTAAGCATCCTTGACTATTTGAATGATGGCCTGTCCTCGGTGTACACGTTCTTCGATCCGGCGCTCTCGAAGTCGAGCCTCGGCACGTTCAATATTCTTTGGCAGATCGAGCAGGTGAAGCGCCTCGGGCAGGAGCATCTGTATCTCGGCTACTGGATTCGTGACAGCCGCAAGATGTCCTACAAGGCGCGCTTTCGGCCGATCGAAGGATTGATCGACGGTGTGTGGCGCCCGCTGCCGGAATCGAGCCCACCCGGCAGGCCGTAATGGGATCGCCGCACGTGGCAGACATGCTCGTCCTGTCGATCGATGCGATCCTGCCGCAAACGCAGTGCACGCAATGCGGCTATGCCGCGTGCCTGCCCTACGCGCGGGCCATCGCCACAGACGGTGCGCCGATCAATCGCTGCCCGCCTGGGGGGTCAGCGGTCATCAGGGCGCTTGCGAAGCTACTCGAACGCCCCGAGATACCACTTGATCCCGCCTGTGGGGTGACCACCGCATTACACGTCGCCCGCATCAATGAATCCCATTGCATCGGCTGCACGCTTTGCATTCGCGCCTGTCCGGTGGATGCAATCATCGGTGCTCCAAAGAAAATGCATGTCGTGATCGACGAGCTCTGTACCGGTTGCGACCTATGCGTCGCGCCTTGTCCCGTCGATTGCATTACGCTGGAACCGGCAGCCGATCCGGCGTGGACGCGTGACCGGGCCGATCGCGCGCGGGAACGTCACGGTCATGTGCTAGGGCGGCGCGCGGAACGGAATCGCCTGCTCGGCGAGAGGCGTGATGCGGCCTGCGCGATACCGTCGGATGCAACATCCGATCCAGGCGCAAGGGAGATCGCACGGCGCACGAATCTCATCGCAGCCGTGGCCAGAGCGAGGGCGAAGCGCGCTGCCAGGCACGGCGCAAATTCATGACACCCGGAGCGGGCCACGGCATGGAATCGCTACCGCAATCGTTTGATTCCCCCGGCAGATCGTTGGAATCCGCGCGCAGATTGTTGGAATCCGCGGGCAAATCGTTTGAATCGGTGGCCCGATGAATCCCGCGAAACGATTCGAAATCTTCAAGCGATTGCGCGCCGCGAACCCCGAACCGAAAACCGAGCTGGTGTACAACACGCCGTTCGAGTTGCTGGTCGCGGTCGTTCTGTCGGCGCAGGCGACCGACAAGAGCGTGAATATCGCGACCCGATCGTTGTTTGAAATCGCCAACACCCCGGCTGCGATTCTGGCACTGGGACCCGACGGATTGACGCACCACATCAAGCGCATCGGCCTCTACAAAACGAAGGCGAAGAACATCCTCGCCACCTGCGCCTTGCTGCTCGAGCGCCACGATGGTGAAGTGCCGCGCAGCCGTGAGGCGCTGGAGAGTCTGCCCGGTGTTGGCCGGAAGACAGCGAATGTCGTCCTCAATGTCGCCTTCCATGAGCCGACCATGGCCGTCGACACCCACATCTTTCGTGTCAGCAATCGAACCGGGATTGCACCGGGAAAGAATCCGCTCGAGGTCGAGCAGCGCCTACTCAAATTCATCCCCGAAGAGTTTCGCCTGCACGCACACCACTGGTTGATCCTGCATGGACGCTATGTGTGCAAGGCGCGTGCGCCGGAATGTCCTCGATGCCCGATCTGCGATCTCTGCGAATTCAAGACCAAGAGCCGTCCCGACGACGAATTGAAGAATTCCGGGGCGGTTGGACGGAAACGGATCGGACCGGTCGCCTCGAAGTCCGCGCGTGGTAAGTCGCCAAGTTCGCGTCGGGCGAAATAGCCGCTTCCGCATCCGACGATCACCATGTTCAATCCCAGCCGCGAGCAGGTCCGCCGATTCTTCTTCGAAGCGTGGCGCACCTACCGGAGCGGCATGCCATTGGCCGGGATGGACGTGCAGGCGGTCAATATTGCCCTCATGCATCCTGAATACCACGCGATTCTGGATGCGCCTGAATACAACCTCGATCGCGAATGGACGCCTGAAGACGGACAGACCAATCCGTTCCTGCATATGTCGATGCATCTGGCCATCGAGGAGCAGTTGTCGATCGATCAACCAGCGGGCGTGCGAGCAGCCATCGAAGCGCTGGTTGCGCGATCAGGCGATCCACATGTTGCCCAGCACGCGGCAATGGAATGCCTGGGAGAAATGGTCTGGCAGGCGCAGCGGGACCGCGTGCCGCCCGACGTGGTGAGTTATCTCGACTGCCTGCAGCGCGCGGATCGGCGCTAGGCGCCGCAAGCGTCAGGCGCTTGATGCAGAACTAGCGACGGACGTGCAAGCCACCCTTCTGTGACGCGTAGAACGCGGCCAAGTCGTCAATTTCTTTCAACGTCAGCGCTTGGGCCATCGGCGCCATGATCGCGTTCTTGCGCCCACCGGACTGATATTCGCGCAGCGCGCGCAGCAGATAGTCCTGGTGTTGTCCCGCCAATTTCGGATAGTCGGGGAAGGTCGGAACGCCGTTGCCATCCGGACCATGACAAACGGCGCACACAGTCTTCGCCTTTTCGCCACCTGCCACCGGATCTGCCGCCTGCGCAATCGACGCGACCGTGAAGGCGAGTGCGGCCACTAGTGCTCGATTCATCTCGCTCCCCTTACTTGCCCGCTGTGCCGTAGTAGGCCGCCACGTCGGCGATGTCCTCATCGGACAGGCTTCCGGCGATGCCGCGCATGCTTGGATGGCTGCGATCGCCGGATCGGTATGCCTTCAGCGCGCTTACGATGTAGCCCGCGTTCTGCCCGGCGATCATCGGTACGTGATACACCATCGGGTACACGCTTCGATAGCCCGGGATACCGTGGCAGCCGATGCACATCGCCACCTTGGTTTTCGCGCGCTCCGCGTTGCCCGCGGGAGCGCCCGCCTGTTGCGCGAGGACGGTTCCCGAGAGAGCGACGATTGCCGCGGCTCCCGCAACAACATTAAGTACTTGCCTTCCCTTCACGACGCCTCTCTATCGGTTGCAGAGCCTCTGAACACTGCCCCTCGCGGGACCTCTCACCCGCCGAAGCAGATGGCGGCGGATGCGCCGTGATGCTCAGACACTCGGTGGGTGTCTCGACAAAAGCGCGCGATTGTAACCGACAGGTGACGCCAGGGTAAAGGAAAGGATCACCCGGCTATAATGTTCGAGGATTCCACGCGCGCCGTCGCGCGGAATCCCAGACCCCAACCCACAAGGAACTTCCCCGCATGCGCTTCACAGGTTCGGATTCGTACGTCGCCACCGATGACTTGACCTTGGCGGTCAACGCCTCGGTAACCTTGGAGCGTCCTTTGCTCGTCAAAGGTGAGCCCGGCACCGGCAAGACCCGCCTCGCCATGGAAGTCGCCCAGGCGCTCAAAATGCCGCTCCTCGAATGGCATATCAAATCGACCACCAAGGCGCAGCAAGGGCTCTATGAGTACGATGCCGTGTCGCGATTGCGGGACTCGCAGCTTGGCGATGCGCGTGTGCAGGACATCTCCAACTACATCGTCAAAGGCATGCTCTGGCACGCCTTCACGGCCGATGCGCCGGTCGTTCTGCTGATCGATGAGATCGACAAGGCCGACATCGAATTTCCGAACGACCTTCTGCGCGAGATCGACCGGATGGAGTTCTATGTCTACGAGACGCGCGAGCTCATCAAGGCAAAGCATCGTCCGATCGTCTTCATCACGAGCAACAACGAAAAGGATCTGCCGGATGCGTTCCTGCGCCGGTGCTTCTTCCACTACATCCGCTTCCCGGACAAGGACACGATGGAAAAAATCATCGACGTCCACTTCCCGGGCATCAAGAAGAATCTGCTCAAGGAAGCACTCGAGGTGTTCTTCGAGGTACGCGAAGTGCCGGGTCTCAAGAAAAAGCCCTCCACCTCCGAGCTCCTCGACTGGCTGAAGCTGTTGCTCGCAGAAGACATTACGCCCGAGACCTTGCGATCGAAAGATCGCAAGACGATCATCCCACCGTTGCATGGCGCGCTGCTCAAGAACGAGCAAGACGTTCACCTGTTCGAGCGCCTGGTGTTCATGACGCGCCAAGGCCGGTAGCGATTCGGAAAACTTCGCACGAAGGCTGCCACCTCGATGCTCATCAGTTTTTTCTTGAAGTTGAAGGAACACAAGCTCCCGGTCTCGATCAAGGAGCTCCTCACCCTGCTCGAGGCGATGAACAAACACGTCATCGGCCCGAGCATCGACGACTTCTATTTTCTCGCGCGCATCACACTGGTCAAGGACGAAGCGAACTTCGACAAATTCGACCGGGCCTTTGCCGAATACTTCAATGGCGTTGAGTCGCTGGCCGGCCAGAACGCCGACATCCCGCTCGAATGGCTCCTGAAGCAAGTCGAGCTCAATCTCACCCCGGAAGAAAAAGCGAAAATCGAATCGCTTGGCGGGTGGGACAAACTGATGGAGATGCTGAAGCAGCGGCTCGAAGAGCAGAAGAAGCGTCACCAGGGCGGCAACAAGATGATCGGCACCGGCGGCACGTCACCGTTTGGGGCCTACGGCTATAACCCCGAGGGCATTCGTATCGGGCAGGACAAGTCGCGGAACCGCACGGCTGTGAAGGTCTGGGATCAGCGTGAATACCGGAACCTCGACGGCGAAGTACAGCTTGGCACCCGCAACATCAAGGTCGCGTTACGGCGGCTCCGCCGCTTCGCGCGCGAAGGCGCGGCGGACGAGCTCGATCTCGACAACACGATCACCAAGACGGCGAAGAACGCGGGGCTCCTCGACATCCAGATGCGCCCGGAGCGGCACAACGCGGTCAAGGTATTGATGCTGCTTGACATCGGCGGCTCGATGGACGATCACATCAAGCTTTGCGAGGATCTGTTTTCAGCCGCGAAAACCGAGTTCAAGCACCTGGAGTTCTATTACTTCCACAACTGCCTGTACGACTTCGTGTGGAAGGACAATCGGCGGCGTCACAGCGAACGCACGCGTACCTGGGACCTCATGAACAAGTACAACCACGATTATCGTCTGGTGTTCGTGGGCGATGCGACCATGAGCCCTTACGAAATCCTGCAGCCGGGCGGATCCATCGAATACCACAACGAGGAAGCCGGCGTGGTGTGGATGCAGCGGATGCTGCAGGTCTATAACAAGGCCGTCTGGCTCAACCCGGAGCCGGAAGAAATCTGGCCC
>JANMUI010000158.1:0-18625 GCA_031391405.1 Betaproteobacteria bacterium | reverse complement strand
CGCACGCGTTCTTCGTGCCTGCCGTGATCCAGACGATCGTGTCGTTCCCTGGCGTCGAGGACGCCGATGTCGCGAGCCTCGAGCTACTCAGTTACGGGGCCTCGCCGATTGGCGATGCCGTGTTGCGTCGCGCGATCCAGGTGCTCAAATGCAATTTCACGCAAGCCTATGGAATGACCGAAACCGCCGGCACCATCGTGTGCTTACCGCCTGACGACCATGATCCGGACGACAAGCAGCGCGCCAAACTGCTGCGATCATGCGGCAAGGCGCTCGCCTGGAACGAGATCGCGTTGTTCGATCCGGCGACAGGGACGAAGGTGCCCACCGGAACCGTTGGTGAAATCTGGGTGCGATCGCCGATGAACATGCGCGGGTATCGGAACAAACCGGCGGAAACGCGTTCGACCATCACCGAGGAAGGTTGGCTGCGAACAGGGGACGCCGCGTATTGCGACGAGGCGGGTTATCTCTTTCTCTTCGATCGATTCAAGGACATGATCGTCTCGGGCGCCGAGAACATCTATCCGGCCGAGATCGAAAACGTCCTCTACGATCATCCGGCGGTCGCAGAGGTTGCGGTCATCGGCGTGCCCAATGAGCGTTGGGGTGAATCGCCGAAAGCGATGGTCGTGTTACGGCCGGGAATGAAAGCTGACGCCGTCGAACTGATCGAATTCGCCCGTACACGACTCGCACGCTACAAGTGTCCGGCGTCGGTTGACTTCGTCGATGCGCTGCCGCGAAACGCCTCGGGCAAGGTGCTGAAGAAAGTCCTGCGCGCACCGTTCTGGGAAGGTCGCGAACGGAACATCGCATGACCCATCCGTTCGTCGCCTTGATGCGCCGTTATGTCATCGAATATTTGATCGGTCAGAACCCGGCTGTCTGCAAAGACATCATGGAGCCGGACTATGTGCTGCACATGGGCGGGACCGATCTTGGTCCGCGTGACGAGGCCTATGTTCCAGCCGTCGTGCGCCAGCTCGAACAATTTCCGGGGCTTTGCATGACCGTGCATGAGATCGCCCTTTCGGAGGAAGGTCGCCTCGCGATGTGGTTCTCGCAACACGGGGCCTCCGCTCGACACGCCGGTCGCACTGCGGTCTGGACCGGGATCGGACTATACAAGTGGAACGGCGTCCGTCTCACGTCGAACTATGCGCTAGAAGACTATTACAGTCGACGCGCGCAGTTGTCGCGCGGGATGCCGAACGTGGTCGAGTCGCCCGCGGTTGCACCGTGGGATACAGAGCCGCGTGCGGGCAACCCCGCGGCAGCAGCGGCGGTGCGAACGTGGCTGATGGATGATGCCTGGAGTAATGCCGACCGTGTCGCGTTCGATGACGAGCCGGTCGGGTCGTCGACCCGTCTCATTGAGGTCGAACACACGGTCATCGATGATTTGTTTTCGGCGGGCGATCGGGTCGCCTTTCACATGACGCAGACCGGACGGTATCTCGGTGGCCTCGACACTTCACCCGATGTGATCGGGCGCTCCGCAACACTCTACAGCGCCGGCATCGTAAGCATCGACGAGATGGGGCGCATTGCGGGTCGTGTTATCCGCGAGCGGGCAGGATTGGCGCGATCGGTTGGAAAATGAGGCCAGACGCGAATGGCACTTACTAAACGTGCGCTGCTCTAGCCTCCGTTCGCCCTGAGCCTGTCGAAGGGTACCGCTGGCTTGCCGACGGCGGGCGATCGTCCGCTCACGGACGCTCTGGCATTCACCCTTCGACAGGCACAGGGCGAACGGTAAATCCCCTAATCCGCTTAAGTAAGTGCCATTCGAGCCTGACCCCATTTTACGTCGCGGATCGCTTGTAGGGAGAATGGACGGATCCAATGCATACCCAAGTCGTGATCATCGGCGGCGGCCCGGCGGGCATGCTGCTCTCTGAGATGCTGCATCAGGCCGGCATCGACAGCATCGTGCTCGAGCAGAGGACTCGCGCATATGTACTCGATCGCATTCGCGCGGGTGTGCTCGAACATGGCTCCGTTGAGCTGCTGCGGGGGACGGGCCTTGGGGCACGGCTCGATCGTGAAGGGCATCCGCACAATGGAGCGATGATCGCATGGGCCGGGCGAAGCACCTTCTACATCGACACCTGGAAGCATGCCGGGCGCCGCATGACCACCTACGGTCAAACCGAAATCCAGCAGGATCTCTTCGATGCGGCGGATCGGCGCAACGCGCGGTTCATCGACGAGGCGCTCGATGGTCGGCCGATGGAGGCCGCGACTGATCATCCGTACGTCACGTTCACCAAGAATGGTCAGGTCCAGCGCATCGATTGCGATTTCATTGCCGGGTGTGACGGTTTTCATGGGGTGAGCCGGGTCTCGATCCCGCAAGGCGCGATCAGGATATTCGAGAAGGAGTATCCGTTCGGCTGGCTCGGTGTGCTCTCTGAAACCCCGCGTCTGCCCGAGCTTGTCTATGCGAATCATCCGCGCGGATTCGCTCTGTCATCCGGACGTAATCCGATGCTGAGTCGGTACTACATACAAGTGCCGATCGGTGAGCGCGTCGAGGACTGGCCGGATGACCGATTCTGGAGCGAGCTCAAGGCCCGCTACCCGCAAGACATCGCCGATGCGATCGTGACCGGCCCGACCATCGAGAAGTCGATCGCCCCGCTGCGCAGTTTTGTCGCCGAGCCCATGCAATACGGCCGGCTGTTCCTCGCCGGAGACGCGGCCCACATCGTGCCGCCCACCGGCGCAAAGGGGCTGAACCTCGCGATCTCAGATGTCTTCTACCTTTCGCGCGCGCTTGATGCGCACTATCGCAACGGCGCGGACGCGTACCTTGAGCGCTACAGCGCAATTGCGCTAAGACGCGTGTGGAACGCCGTGCGGTTCTCATGGTGGCTCACCGGTCTTCTGCATCGCTTCCCCGATATGACCGACTTCGATCAGCGCGCTCAGGAAAGCGAGCTTGACTATCTCTCGACCTCGCTGCATGCACAGGCGAGTGTGGCCGAGCAGTATGCGGGGATGCCGTTCGAGGGGTGAGGGATCGGCGTACCGATCTACTTCTTGTTCATCTCTTTCCAAAGATCCTTGACTGCGACGCCGATGGTCTCGGTCTCGAAGTTCATCAGCTTGCCGCCCACGCGACGCACTTCTCGGAGATATTCGTTGTGGACGATATCGCGTGTTTCCGGATCGATATGGATCGGACCGCGCGGGCTGTTCGGATTCTTGTAGGTCTTCATCAGTTCCATCGTGCGGTCCGGATCGAGCTTGCCCTTCTGTTCACGGATTGCGCGATAGATCATATCCATCGCATCCCATGCGGCGACGGCCACAAATTCAGGATTGAGGTTTTCGCCGTATTCCTTCTTGAACGCAGCGACGAACACCTTGTTGCCCGGCCGATCGCCGGAGGCGGAGTAGTGGTAGGCGCTCACCATGCCGAGCGCTGCGTCCGGCAACTCCTCGTCGGTGGTCATATCGGTCGAGGCGATGATGGGAATGCCCACCTTATCGAGCGCGAGCTCCGTATACGCCTTGACGAATGCGACCGCCTGCCGGCCGGCGGGCACGAAGTAGTAGATGACATCCGGCTTCGCATCTTTCATGCGCTGCAGGAAAGGCACGAAGTCCGCGTTCATCAGCGGCATGCGGAGCTTTCCGACGATCTCGCCGCCGCCTTTCTTGAAGCCGCGCTCGAACGCGTCCTCGCTATCGTGCCCGGGCGAGAAGTCGCTCACGGCCGTGTAGGCGCGCTTGTATTTTTTCGCCGCCCACTCGCCCAACGGAACGGTCGCCTGGTACATCGTGAACGACACCCGTGCGATATAGGGCGAGCGTGTGGTGATGACGGATGCGCCGGCGTTCATGATGATGAAGGGCACCTTTGCTTCGGCGGTGAGCGGTGCCATCGCCATTGCATTGGGGGTCCACACCACGCCGGTGAGGAAATGCACCTTGTCGCGAACGATCAGCTCCTGGGCGATCTGCTTCGCCTTGTCGGGGTTCGGTCCGCCATCATCGCGCGTGATCACTTCCACCTTTACACCAGGCGGGAGCTGATTCGCGTTGAGCTTGATGTAGAGCTTCATGCCGCGGTCCATCTTCTCGCCGAACGCGGCCTCCGGGCCCGAGTACGTGCTGATCATGCCGATCTTGATGGTCTGTGCAAATGCGGTGGGCGCAATTGCATTGAATGCGAGAAAGGCAATCGCAAGCCTTAGCGCGCGGGCGGATGTGATCATTGAGTCTCCTTTGGTGTTGGGTGCGTGTTGTCAGGGCGTGACGCCAACGGCAAGATGCTTCATCGGCGGTGATTGCAGATATTCGCCGGCCAACTGTTCCGCGAACGTGCGGAGCACCGCCGGATCATCGGGATCGCCGCCGACCGTGGCGGCCGGCACGATCCGGTCGTTGGCGAAAGTCGGCGGTACGTCTTCATCGCCCATGTAGAAGCCGACCGGATCCTGGCCATTGCGTACCGCTTCGATACCGCGCCGCACGAAGCGGCGAAACAACACAATGCCCCGATCGTTCACGCCCAGGTGCTCGAGCGCATGCACATTGATGGGTCCTTGACCGACCTGTGCCTCGTGATCACCGGGCAGCCATTGCCGCTCGCGATAGGCGCGATCATCCGTCTGCCCGAAGACTTCCAGATAGCGGCGCTTCTCGAAGGGCATCGGCTCGTCGTCCTGCACATGGCTCACGAAGAATGTCATCGTGTGATCATCGTCGACCGGCAGCGCCCAGATCGACATGAATGGGGCACTGGCGGCTTTGAGAGCCTGACCACTCTCGAAGATCGAGCTGATGCAGTGCAGGTTGGCACCGACGATATCAGCCGATCGCACCCACACCTTGTCGCCGACGTGGCGCGATGCGAGGTACGCGACACCGCCACGCGATTCGACAAAGGTAAAGACCGGAAAACTGCCGAACTCGGGTGCGAAGTGGTCCATGCCGCGCAGTTGCGGGATCACGTGCAGCACCTGCGTGTGGTGCGGGTCGACCGTGTTTTCCTTGATCTGGATCCAGTTGCAGTCCTGCTTGAAGCGTGTGCCCGGTACCAGGCGAATCCCGGGTAGTCGAAAACGGTCATAGACCGGGAATACCGGTACGCGCTCCGGTGGTCCCATATAGGCGAACACGATGCCGCCAAACGCATGCACCGGATAGGCACCCTGGCTCACCGTGCGCATCAAGGTCGCGGCAGCGGGTTCGCCCGGCATCTCGATACACGTGCCATCCACGCCGTAGAGGCGTCCGTGATAGCAGCAGCGGATTCCCCGTTCCTCGATCAGGCCGAACTCGAGTGACGTATTACGATGGCAGCAGCGCATATGCAGCACGCCGATGCGGCCGCCGCCGTCGCGAAACACGATCAGGTCTTCGCCCAACGCACGCACGCGCAGCGCGACCTCGGTCAATTCGCTCTCGTAGGCGACGGGTTGCCAGAAGCGCCGGAGATATTCACCGCCCGGGGTGCCACGCCCCACCTCGCAGAGGAACCGGTCGGGCTCAGCCGACTGGGTGCGGTGATAGCCGCCATAGGCAAGGCGCGGTGCGGCGACAGGTGGGATGGCAGACATGATCGTGCTCCGATTGATGGGTGGCGGTGATAGTGCGTGCCGACGCCGATGCGTATGTCAAAGCAAAATATCGTGCTGCGGAGGAAGGGTCAAGCGGCGAGCCTACTCCGCCTTCGCGCCCGAGATTCTTACTGCGCGCCCGCGGCTTTCACGGTCGGTCTTCATGTATTGAATGAATGCCTCGGGAGCGCTGCCGACTACCTCGTACCCCTTGTCGATCAGTTGTTTTTGGCGGTAGTCCGGCTCATCAAGGATCTTCTTCGTGTCCTGGTAGATGCGCATCACCGCATCACGTGGCGAGCCTGCAGGTAGGAACAGTCCGAACCAGGCGTGCGTCTCGACGTCCGGAAACCCCAGCTCGGCGAAGGTGGGGACATCCGGCAGCAAGGCCGAGCGCTTTACACCACCAATGGCGATCGGCTTGATGCGTCCCCCTTTGATTTGCGGCATCGAGGTGGCGATACCCGCGAACGTGAGCTGGACCTCACCTGCCATGACGGCGGGCACAGCAAGCGAAATGCCCTTATACGGGACGTGTACGAGATCGATGCCGGCCTTGTTCTTGAGCATCTCTCCTGCCAGGTGCGGTTGACTCCCACTCCCATAGGAGGCGTAGTTGATGGTGCCGGGTTTCCCTTTTGCCGCACGGATCAATTCGTCGAGCGTGTTGAATGGTTGCGACGGATGGGCCACCAGTAGTTGCTGCAGCAACACCGCCATCGTGACCGGGATGAAGTCGCGCTCAGGATCGAAGGGCAGTTTGGCGTAGAGATGCGGGTTGATCGAAAACGTTGCGTCGGTGGTCAACAGCAAAGTGTGCCCGTCGGGAGGGGATTTGGCGACGGCTTCGGTGGCGAGGATCGTGTTCGCGCCCGGCCGATTTTCGACGATGACGGGCTGGCCCCAGGCCGACGTGAGCTTCTCAGCGATCTGCCGGCCCATGACGTCGATGCCACCGCCCGGCGGATAGGCGACCACGATGCGCACCGGCTTCGTGGGCCAGGACTGCGCAAGCGCAGTGCCTGTAACCATCGCGAGCGCAGTGCCTGTAGCGATCGCGAGCGCAGTGCTTGCGACGATCGATAGCAACACCGCTACGATTCGTTTCATGTCTTTCCCGGGTTTGATGGTTGGTATTTTCCCGGACGGTGCCGGGCGGTCTCAATGTGCATCGCGGTGAATGGGCGGTTCGGATACAGTACGAACTCTCCTCGTGCCCGAGAATCCGGAGTCTGTCATGCCGTTAGCGATTCGCAAAGTCATCGATATTAGCCTGGAGCTCGATGATTCGAAATTCAAGATGCGCACCCCACCGGGGTTCAAGCGCGATATGCAATTCCAGATCGAGGTGTTGAAGGAACACGACGCGCCCGGAGGCGCCGGACAGATCGTGCGGGGCGTGCACATGCGCCTGCATGCGGGCAGTCATGTGGATGCGCCCGAACATAATGTTGCAGGCGGCGCACAGATCCATCAGATCCCGCTGGAGACCTTCGCGGGCGATGCGGTCATTGCCGATCTGCGTCACGCCGTGCCGGGCAAGCCGATCACGGACGAGGATCTCGAGAAAGCAGCCGGCAAGATGATCAAGCGAGGCGATCGGCTGTTGCTCCGGACCGATGTCAACAAGCAGTACATGATCAATGACTGGCAGAAGCGTTCGCCCTATCTGACCGCTGCAGCAACACAGTGGTGTATCGACAAGGGGGTAAGCGTGGTCGGCTATGATTTCTATCATGGCAATGACGAGCCCGGCTCGCCCAGGGTGTTCAACTCGTCGCGCACTTTCAGCGAGCATGGCATCGTGACCATGCCGTATCTCAATAATCTGGACGAGATCACCGAGCAGCGCGTGACCTTGATTGCGCTGCCGCTGAAACTGATGGGCGCTGAAGCCTCACCGGTGCGTGCAGTGGTCCTGATGGGCTGAGCGCAGGACATATTCGAGGAGACCGGGGTATGGGGATTGAATTGGTACGATGGCTGCCGCTGATCGGCGTGCTGACGATTGCGGCAGGTATCGCTTCGGCGCAAGAGAAATATCCGGCGAAGCCGATACAGATGATCACCCCGCAATCGCCCGGCACCGCGACCGATATCGTCGCTCGCATGTTCGCGGAAAAGATGGCTGCGCGATTAGGGCAATCGGTGGTGGTGCAGAACCGGCCCGGCGCAGGCGCAACGATCGGAACCGGATTGGCCGCCAAGGCGGCGCCCGATGGCTACACGATTCTCATGACCAATTCGGCACACACGATCAATCCGAGCCTCTACAACAATCTGCCGTACGACACGCTCAAGGATTTCGTGGGGCTTGCGCTGGTCACCGAGGCGCCTGCGATTGTCGTGGTCAACCCGCAAGTCGGCGTGCGAACCTTGAAAGAGCTGGTCGCGCTGGCGAGGGAAAAGCCGGGTGCAATCAATTATGGATCGGCCGGCGTCGGTACCGCGACGCATCTCGCAGGCGCGTATTTCGCGAGCAAGGCCGGCATCGATATCGTGCACGTGCCGTACAAGGTCGCCGCGGACATCACGGCTGATCTGCTCACCAATCGCATCCAAGTCAATTTCGTGCCCGCCGCATTCCAATTGGCGCATATACGCGAAGGTAAGCTCATCGCCATCGGTGCCAGCACGCCAACCCGCATGCAAGCGCCGTTCGAAGCGCCCAGCATCAGCGAAGAGATCATCCCGGGCTATGCCTATGCAACCTGGTATGGATTTCTTGCACCGGGGAAGACACCGCCGCCGATTCTCAAACAGTTGGCCGCGGCCCTTTGGGCGGCGGGCGAACATGCCGAGGTCAAGGAGAAGTTGGCCGCGCAGGGCATGATCGGCCGCACGCTTTTGCTGCGCGAATTCGATGCCTATCTGAAGGCCGATTTCGAAAATCTCGCGCCGATCGTGAAGGCGTCAGGGGCGAAGGCGAACTGAGCCGGTCAACCATCATCCGTCCCTGGCTACTGCGCCTTCACCCCCGAAGCCCGCATCACGTCGCCGAGCACATTGAATTCCTCGCGAAGATACGTGTCGAACTGCTCGGCGCTCATCAACATCGGTTCGGCACCGAGCGTCGCCAGCCGTTCCTTCATTTCAGCGGTCTGCAGCACCTTGGCGATTTCTGCATTGAGACGCGTGACGATCTCACGCGGCGTTTGCGCCGGCGCGAGCATGCCGACCCAGAAGTTGAATTCGCCGCGCGGAAAACCCGCTTCAGCGATCGTTGGCACATCCGGAAACGCGGCTGAACGGCGCGCCGTACTGACTGCAAGCGCGAGCAGTCGTCCGTCCTTGATTTGACCCACGGCCGTTGAAAGCGGCGTCCAGGTGTACTGCGTGCGGCCACCCATGGTCTCGGTGAGTGATTCAGGTGAACCCTTCATCGGCACGTGCACCGCATCGATGGCCGCCGCCATGCGAAATTTTTCGGCGCTGATGTGGGCCGCGCTGCCCACGCCCGCGGTCGCGTAGTTGAGCGCACCGGGCTTTGCTTTTGCCATTGCCACGAGGTCCTTCACCGTGCGCACGCCAAGCGCCGGTGCGACGACCAAGACCGATGGCAATCCGGCAAGCGGCGCTACGCCCGCAAAATCCTTCAGCGTGTCGTACGGGAGCGTTGCATAAAGCACAGGATTGACGACATGTCCGGTGGAGACGACGCCGAGCGTGTAGCCGTCCGGTGCCGACTTCGCAAGTGCGGCGATGCCAATGGTCCCACCGGCCCCTGGACGATTCTCGACGGTGATCGGCTGCCCGAGCGCCATAGCGAGTCGGTCAGCGATCGGACGTGCCATGGTGTCGGTGGCCGAACCGGGCGTAAACGGCACGATGATGCGAATCGGCTTGTGGGGATAGGACTGCGCGTAGGTTGCAGCGTACGGCGCGAGCGTCGCGGTCATCACCAGTGCAGCAACGGCGAAAGGATTCATGTTGGCCTCCGTTCCGGGATCAATGGCCGCATTATGCCCGGGCCCCTCCGCGATTCGGATCGGCACGCATCATGCGCCCCGATCAAAATCGACGATCAGCGCCGCGTGGTCGCTCAGGGCGTCCCGCCGGGCATCGTTATTGTCCATGCCCCAGACATGCTTGACCGCCTCCAGTCGATCGATCATCGCGCGATTCACGAACGCTTGATCGAGCCGATAGCCGGTCCCTGCATTCGGCGAGTACCACGTCCACTCGCGACAATCGCCGTGGAGTCGGCGAAATGCGTCGTGCCATCCCGCTTCGCCGAGTGCCGTCATCCAGCGATCTTCACGCAGATTGAAGCCGACCGCACCAGCATCTTCGTCGATGCCGATGCGCCCGGTGTTGGTGTCTCCGCATAGTACGGCGGGTCCGTTGGACCATCTACGCGTTACGCGCAGCGTGCCGGCATGAAACGGCCACTTCCTGCCGGTGACGCGATTCGGGACGTGCACGGCGATCGTTGCAAACGGCTGCGGGGCGTGCACACGCGCTCCGATCCATTTGCCCGAGCGCAATGGGGCACCGGCAAGCGACAACGGCTCGATAGGCCAGCGCGACGCGAGGAGCACGCGATTCTCGGCGGGCGTGCGGATATTGACCGAATGGGATTGATGCGCCAGTCCGCCGGCCGACAACGCCTCGGCAATCCGAAGACTCGGCGCTGTGCCGCGGAACTCGGAAAGTGCGACGACGTCGGCACGCCAGCGCAAGAGCTGCGCGGCAATCGCCGCGGCACGTACGCCGCCACCCGCGCGAATGTTCCAGGCGACGATGCGCACTACGCGCCAAGCAGCGTCGTGAATCCTGGCTTCACGATCATGACCCCGTAGAGCGCGATGACCGTGATCTCGAGGATCTGTCGCAAGCCCGCGAGATCGCGGGCCCGCCGACAGCGTACGTAGCCAACCCAGGTGAAGAACGCAATGCCTGCGCCGGTACCGAGCAGCGTCGCGGCCGACATGATATGCAGCCACTTCGCGAGCGCATAGGTGGTCATGCCGTGATGTCGATCCGCCCCACACTGTTATCGACGATCACATCGGTATCGAACCACTGAATCGATGGCGCGACGCCGAATCGATCGACGAGGCTTTGATGCCACGGTCCCCCCGCGGCGTGAAAGCGCTCGCCGGCCTCTTTCGACTCCCATGTGTACACACCGCCGGCCGTGCCGCTTGCGCGACTGAAGATGAAGTTCTTCCGCACGAGGCCCGGCACGCCCTGAAATTTCGGGGCAATGGCTTTCGTGCCGGCCAGGTATTGCTCGCGCGTCAGATCGGCTGGAATAGCAACGGTGACGACGGCGGTGGCAGGCATGGGCTCAGCGGGTCGTAGCCTTCGCCAATCGCGCCGCGTTGTCCTTCGTGTCGTAGATGTTGACAGCTTCCTTACCCTCGGCGGCCTTCTCCATGCGAGCGCGAATCTCGGCGGTCATCGTATTGTTGCGCTGCACGGCCGGACGCGCTTCCATCGCGGCGAACCAGCGCATGAAGTGCGGATGGTTGTCTTTATCGATGCCACGATCCTTGTGCATTTTGGTCCACGGGTAGACCGCCATGTCCGCAATGGTGTACTCGTCGCAGCCGAGCCAGCTGCTGTCGCGCAGACGGTTGTCCATCACCTTGTACAGGCGGATCGACTCGTTCACATAGCGGTTGCGGCCGTACTCGTTGTCCTTCGCGACATTGGTGAAGTGATTCGCCTGGCCGAACATCGGGCCGACACTCGCCATCTGGAAAATGAGCCATTGCAAGGTCTCGTAACGCTTGCGCGAGTCTTTCGACAGAAACTTGCCGGTCTTCTCGGCGAGATAGATGAGGATCGCGCCCGATTCCATCAGCGCAAGTGGTGCGCCGCCGGGGCCTTCGGTGTCGATGATCGCGGGAATCTTGTTGTTGGGGCTGATCTTCAAGAACTCGGGTTTGAACTGATCACCGGTGCGGATGTTGACGTCGATGTGCTTCCAGGCGAGCCCGGCTTCCTCGAGGAAGATCATGACCTTCTGGCCGTTCGGGGTGGGTTGCGAATACAGTTCGATCATTGGCGTCTCCGGTTAGTGCCCTGGCAGGGCGGCGTGGGGTGCATCGTACTCGTGTTCGTAGGATGCGTTGGTCAGCGTTGGTTGCATCCGGTTGACGCATCGATGGGTTGAAATCATGCGGCGTGCTCAATCAATCGAGGCGGATGTTTGCGGTGCGCCCGACCTGGGCCCAGCGTTCACGTTCGGCCGCAACATAGGCGCCGAGATCTTCGGGCGAACCAAGCGGCAGCGCGGCGCCCTGACTGATGAATCGATTGCGCACTTCGGGTTCGGAGAATGCGATACGCGCTTCACGGTTGATCCAGTCGATGACGGGACGGGGCGTTCCCGCCGGCGCGAATACGGCGAACCACGCACCGCCTTCGACGCCCGGCAGCCCGAGCTCGGCCATGGTCGGCAGATCGGGCATCGCCGCAACGCGCTCGCGCGTGGCCACTGCCAAGGCACGCACCTTGCCCGCCTTCACGTTGGGCAACGCCAGCATGACGACATCGAACATCATCGAGACCTCGCCGCTTATCAGATCCCGCACGGCTTCGGCGGGTCCCTTGTAGGGAACATGCACGATGTCCACCGCGGCGATATTGCGGAACAGCTCGCCCGCGAGATGCCCGGAGCTGCCGATTCCCTGCGAGGCATAGGTGAGCGATCCGGGCTTTGCCTTCGCGAGCGCGGCGAGCTCGCTCACGGACGCGGCGGGTACCGACGGATTGATGACGAGGAGGTTCGGTACGGTGAGCAGCAGGATCACCGGCGTGAGATCCTTCGCCGCGTCGAACGGCATCTTTGCGCCGAGTGCAGGCAGGATCGCATTCAGTCCATGGAATCCCATGAGCAGCGTATGACCATCCGGCGCGGACTTCGCCACGAGATCGCCGCCGATCGTGCCGCCGCCGCCGGGACGATTCTCGACAATGGCCGCTTGCTTCGATGTCGCCGACAGGCGCTGCGCGAGCAGTCGTGCCACCAGATCGGTCAACGACGCGGCCGTGGTCGGCGCAATGATGCGTATCTGCTTGGTGGGATAGTCCTGCGCGTGCACCGGCAAGCATGCTCCGAGTCCGGCGATCAACGCGATGACCGGTAATTTCAGCTTTGCCAGAATGTTTTGGGCGTACATCCGCTGCTCCTGCTTGATCTGCTGCGATGTTATCCGGAATGTCCTGCCAGGGAAGCATGCACTAGATTGCCTGATTCACGATGCGACTGCGCGTCAGGATAAAATGCGCCTACCACACACGTGGCTCGCGGACGCGAACGCTCACTAGGAGTCTGCGCGGCAGAGCGCGCACACTCCTCTAGGAAGACGCATTTGTTCAGCCGAACGACGCTTTGCAATTAAGATTAGCCCCAGTTCGGGATTATTGTTTGACGCATTCGCGGCAATATAGGCACGTAGCGTCTTCCATCAGGAATCTGCGCGGTCTGCCGCGCAGATTCCTAGGACAGCCGAGGATAGGGAACGAATGGGAACCATCGCAAGACGTTCGACCACGAGCCGCACGCGGCCGAACCATTCGGCGCGATCGGTCCGGCGTGAGACTGCGCCTGCGATCGATCTCGCAACGACCAAACCCGGCACACCAGGGGGCGCGTTCATGCGCCAGTTCTGGCTCGCGATTCATCGCAGCGAGGATCTGGCGATAGGTCGTGCCAAGCCGATCCGCATCATGAGCGAGGACTTCACGCTTTATCGCGGCGAAAGCGGGCGCGCGCAGGTGATCGATTATCGTTGTCCGCATCGGTGGGCGCCGATGCATCTGGGTACCGTCGAGGGCGACGACATTCGCTGCGTGTATCACGGCTGGAAATACGATTGCACCGGCCAGTGCATCGAGCAACCTGCCGAGTTAGCCGGCTTCGCGCGCAAGGTACGGATCGGCAGCTATCCGACCCAGGAGTATCTGGGGCTCATCTGGGCATATCTTGGTGAAGGGGAGGCACCGGCGTTCCCACCGTTTCCGCATCGCGAGACGCCGGGCATCATCCAGGTTTGGAACGTCGAAGAGGTGCCGTGCAACTATCTGCAAAGCTTCGAGAACAGTATGGATGAAGTGCATGTCGCCTTCACCCATGCACCCGGCGGGTCGCATGCCAAGCTTGCGGCTGATCTGCCGGTCATCTCCGCCGAAGAAACCGATTGGGGGATGCTGCGCTTTGGCCAGCGTGCGACCGGCAAGGTGAGGCATACGCTCCACTACGCACCAAATCTGACGCGGGTGCTCGTGCCACCGCTTGCCGGCATGGATGGCGTGGGAGGCTGGCCCGAGATCTACTTCAACTTCACACCGATCGATGATGAAAATCATTTGTGGCTGATCACGAGCCATATCGAGGTCGACGGTGCGGCACTCGAGGCGTATCGGAATAAGCGCTCGGAGCACGAAGCGCGTGTTGCCGCCGCGAAACCGGCCGGCGTCATCGCGCGTGAATTGATGGCGGGCCAGCATCGGTACGCCGACGTCGCACATCCGGAGCTTGCGATCGTTCAAGACATTGCTGTGCAGGCCGGGCAGGGCCGGATCGCGCCGCGTGAAGGCGAGCACCTCGGGCGCTCCGATGCGGGGATCATTCAATGGCGAAAGATTCTCATGCGGGAGCTGCGGGCGTTCGCGACCGGGCGTTCAACAAAAAAATGGAAACGACCACCCGCGGACGTGAAGCCGACATTTGGGTTCTAGGGAGCTGACCAACATGCCACGATCGAATCAGTTGGACTGCGTGCGTCGGGTCGCATCGGCTGCGTTCGCCGCGGTCCTGATCGCAATGAGCGGATCAGTCATCGGGCAGAGCGCCTATCCGAATCGGCCGATCAGGCTGATCGCGCCGTTTCCGCCCGGTGGATCGAGCGACGTGTTATGCCGGCTGCTCGCACAAAAGCTCACCGAGGGATTCGGTCAGACGGTGGTGGTTGAAAATCGCCCTGGTGCGAGCGGCGCCATCGGCTTCGAAGCGGCCGCGAAGGCGCCCAACGACGGCTACACGATTGTCATCGGATCGAGCAGCACGCTCGCGACCAATCCGCATCTGTTCAAGAGCGCCGCGAATGTGGACATCGTTCATGTGCCCTACAAGGGCGGCGGTCAAGCGGTGGCGGATCTGGTGACCGGGCAGATTCAAATGGTATTCGCTGACATGGTGCCCGCGATTCCGCACATTCGATCCGGTCGGTTGCGCCCGCTCGCGGTAACGGGTGCGGTGCGCTCATCGGCCATCCCTTACATTCCCACGATGATCGAAGCGGGCGTAAAGGACTATCGCGCGGAGCTCTGGTGGGCCATTCTCGCGCCGAAGGGAACCGCGGCCGATGTGGTGGGCCGATTGAATGCGGAGCTTGGCCGCATCATGAAGACCCCGGACGTGCAAGCGAAGTACACCGAGCTTGGCGTCGCGACCATCCATAGCACGCCCGCGCAAGTGGGCGAATTCATCAAAGCGCGTTCGGCCGAGGTCGGACGCATTCTGAAGTCGGTGGGGATTGAGCCGGAGTAGGGATGCCCTCCGAGCACTGGGAAGCAACCATCAGGTGTCAAAGCCGCGCGTATTCCACGCTGAATGAGTCTTGAAGGAGACATTGTTTGAACATCGCCTATTTCATGAAGAACGAAGCCGACATCGCCAAGCTCGCACCGGGCGACGCGCAATGGATCAAGGTCTCGGCACGACCCGATGGATCCTACGCGCCCGACGATCTTCGCAAGCTTGCGGAGGTTGAAGCGTTCCTGGTCTGGTCCGAAGTTATTACGCCGGCTGTGTTGGCCGCTGCGCCCAAACTGAAGATCATCCAACGGTTCGGCGCGGGCTTTGATGTGCTTGCGCCGGTGCTCGAGTTGACCCGCGAGCGTCGCATTCCCTGCTGCAATGTAGAGGGTGTCAACAAGGTCGCGGTCGGCGAACACGGAATGCTGTTGATGCTCGCGGTTGCACGCCAGCTCAACATCGTGCAGGAGCACACGCGTGCCGCGCGTTGGCCGCGTGAGCTGCGCCCCGATATTCCGCCGTTCGAGCTGGACGGCAAGACGCTTGGCATCATCGGCCTGGGCAACACCGGCATGGAGCTGGCCAAACGCGCGAAGGCGTTCGATATGCGCATCGTGTACAACGACGTGCGCACGCTCGACCCGGCGCGGATCAAATCGGTGGACGCAACATTCATGGAAAAAGACGAGCTCTTCCGGCAGGCGGATGTGATCAGCATCAACACCGATCTGAATCCCACGTCGCGTATCATGATCGACACGCGAACGATCGGCCTCATGAAGCGCACGGCGGTGGTGATCTGCTGCGCGCGGGGCGGCATCATCGACGAGGTCGCGCTGCGCGATGCGCTCAATACCGATCGGATCGCCGGCGCCGGCCTCGATGTGTATTCACCCGAACCGATCCGCGCGGACAACCCGCTGCTAAGCGCGAAGAACTGCGTGCTCACCCCGCATGTGGCCGGTGTGACGCGCGAGTCGATCGGACGCTCGTATGACTGGGCGCATGAGAATGTGCGGCGCGTCGTACAACGCAGCGAAGCGCCGCGATGGGTGGTGAATGGGGTGAAGTAGGGCGAGGCAGCCCGTATGCCGACCGAGTGGGCAGGACGGATGCTGGCAGGCGATGAACGCTGCAGCCCCGCAACTTGCCGATCTCTTCCCGCCGGAGCTTAGCGTGCCCGCGACGTCTTTTGCGGGATCAGGTTCTTGAGGCGCTTGCCTCGGGAATCGCGGTAGATTTCAAAGTCACGATCAAGGGTAACGACCTCGCCGATTTCTGCCTGCTCAGCCAGCACCGCCACGCTGGCATCCGCGAAGTCGAAGGGGAGGTCTCGATACTTCTCGATCAGCGTTCGGATCCGCGAGAGCGCGGTCCCGTCTTGCGGCGCCAGGGAGACCCCGCCTCGTTCGACCCACGTCAGGAAATCGATTTCCGCTTGCTTGCCGACCCGGGACCCGAGCAACGCGCTGGTTTCGTTGAGAACCGCCCAGGTCGTCAAGAGGCGCAGCCGCGGATGCGCCGCGAGGAACTCGACCACCCGCTTGTGGTGTGTGTCGTCCCGGTCGAAAAGCGCGATCAGCGGTCCGCTATCGGCGATGGCGACGTTTCGCATCGACGAGCTCGGCATAGCGTTCACGTCGGCGCACCGAGAGATCGCCCTCACCGCTGCCATGACGCCCAAACAGGTCCTTGCCGGCTTCGTAGGCCGTAGCGGGCTCTTTCGCCAGGTACTCGATCAGGGCACGCTTTACGACCACGCTCTTCGGAACGCCACGCTCCGCGCAGCGTTGTGCCAGTGCTTGTTCAAGATCGGGATCCAGCTTCACCGTCAAAGTCATCACAACCTCTGCATGCCATTTGCACCGGGTAATACCGACCATATTACCGCGTACTTGTTCCGCGAGCAAAGGGGAAGCGCGGTGGAAAGCCTCCAATGCCCGACGCGATATCCCGGCGCCGACGCCGGCGCAAAGACGCCGGATTCGCCGGAATGAATTCTTCCATGTTCATATTGCGGCGAAGTGATCGTGGTATCTTATTCCGGTGCTGCATCGCACAAGTTCGAGCAATACATAGCGTCATGCGACCTCCTTTCCGCTGGATCCTTCTGTTCCTTGCAAGCACCGCGCTCATCGCCTGCGGTCGCCCCGATGAGGCCGGTGGGAAGGGCGGCGGGGGTGCGGCCAAAGGTGGTCCGCCGCCCGCTCCACAGATCAGCGTCGCGACCGTCATCGAGCGCGACGTGCGCGATGCGGACGAATTCTCCGGCCGTCTGGAGGCGTTCGAGACGGTCGAAGTCCGTGCGCGCGTCTCCGGGGTCGTGAGCAGTGTGGCGTTCGCGGCCGGCAACGACGTCAAGAAAGGCGACCTTCTTTTTGCCCTGGACCCGCGGCCCTTTCAAGCTGAGCTGGCGCGTGCCGAGGCGGAGCTTGCGCGAGCGACCACACGGGCCGACTATGCGCGCACGGAGCTTGCACGTGCCGAGAAACTCCTCGCGTCGCGAGCCACTTCGCAGCAGGAATACGACGAGCGCGTTGCGGCGAATCGCGAAAGCGGAGTCGGCATTCTTGCTGCGCGCGCCGCGATTGATGTGGTGAAACTGAATCTTGAATTCGCAAGTGTGACGGCGCCGATCAATGGCCGGGTCGGACGTGCGGAAGTGACGCAGGGCAATTGGGTCAATGGCGGCAATGTCGGTGCGACGTTGCTCACCACGATCGTGTCGATCGATCCGATCTATGCGTATTTCGAAGGGGACGAGCAGGTCTATCTAAAGTTCCAGGCGGTTGCTGCGAGCGGGCAGCGCCCTGGCGCCACGCGTCCGCAGATTCTCATGGGCCTCGCGAACGAGGAAGGGTATCCGCGCAAGGGCGCCGTTGATTTCGTCGACACGCGGCTCGATCCGAAGAGCGGCACCATTCGTGTGCGTGCTGTGTTTGCGAACAAGGATCGCCGCCTGACCCCTGGGTTGTTCGCACGCCTGCGCCTGGAAGGCGGCGCGAAGTACCGTGCGGTGCTGGTCACCGATCGCGCCATCGGCACCGATCAGAACCAGAAGTTCGTCCTCGCGGTGGGCGCTGACAACACATTGCAGTATCGGCCGGTGACCCCCGGTGCGCTGATCGATGGGCTGCGCGTCATCAAGACGGGATTGAAACCGGGCGACGTGATCGTGGTGAACAGTCTGCAGCGCGTGCGCCCCGGCATGGCGATCGTGCCGCAGCCGGTGCCGATGGAAACCGATCCGCAGGCTGCGAGCGGTGGCGCGCCAGCCGCGGACAAGAAAAAATGACAAGCCGTAGACGCCGGCAGGCTCTGGGAATCTGCGCCGCAAACCGCGCAGATTCCTGAAGTCGGACGCTACAAGTCGCCAGTAACACGAACAGAGCAAGCGATAACATCAGAATGCACCGACCCGCCGTACCATTGCATCGATCAACTCGACAATCGCGTCTTCTCATAGGCGTCTGCGCGGGTTAACGCGCAGACGCCTGACTGCGCCGTGAAATTTGTGGGCGTCACGCTCAACATCGGCGCGGACCCGTGGGCGTTC
>JANMUI010000148.1:0-5338 GCA_031391405.1 Betaproteobacteria bacterium | reverse complement strand
CGCGTGAAGCGCTACCACGATGATGTCCCGCTTTTTTCGCGCTTCCAGATCGAGCATCAGATCGAGTCGGCGTACTCGCGCCAAGTGCAGTTGCCCTCGGGCGGTGCGATCGTCATCGATCACACAGAAGCGCTGGTTGCGATCGACGTCAACTCCGCCCGCGCCACCCGCGGCGCAGACATCGAACAGACCGCTCTGCAGACCAACCTCGAGGCTGCTGATGAGCTCTCCCGCCAGTTGCGCCTGCGCGATCTGGGTGGCCTCATCGTCATCGACTTCATCGACATGGAAGTCACGCGCAATCAGCGCGACGTCGAGAATCGGCTGCGCGATGCGTTGCGTCCGGACCGGGCCCGCGTGCAGATGGGCAAGATTTCCCGCTTCGGGCTGATGGAGCTCTCAAGGCAACGGTTGCGCCCTTCGCTTGGCGAAACGGCGCACCAGCCCTGCCCGCGCTGCAGCGGTACCGGTTTCATTCGATCGATCGAATCGACGGCGTTGCACATCCTGAGAATTATTCAGGAAGAGGCAATGAAGGAGAACAGCGCGGCGATCCATCTGCAGGTGCCGGTCGACGTCGCCACGTTCCTCTTGAATGAGAAGCGCGCCGACATCCACGCCCTGGAGGCGCGGCTCAAGGTGAATATCGTGATGGTGCCGAACATCCATCTCGACACGCCCAATTACAAGATCGAGCGGCTGCGCCACGACGACTTGAACCAGGAAGGGGTGCTGCCCCCGAGTTACGCGATGGCGGAAGTCCCCAAGGAAGAGGACGCGTTGGCGGCTGCCGAAGCGGCTCGTGCGCCCAAGCCGCAGGCGGCGGTGCAGGCCGTCACGCCGGAACAGCCGGCACCGACTCGACCGGCGCCGGAGGCCCAGCCAGTGGTTGCCCCGGCTGCCGTCGTGCGTTCAAATGGTGATCGACCGAGCATCATCGATCGTATTTTTGGCTGGTTTCGCGGCAAGCCGCCGGTCGCCTCCTCGGCGCCGGTTAGTGCGTCAGCGGGACATGCCGGAAGGACGGAAAGAGGTCCGCGTCCGGATCGCGAAGACCGATCCGACCGCGGCGGCCGCGACCGTCAAGGTGGTGAGCGCGGAAACCGCGGAGAACGAGGCCAGCGTGACCGCGGCGGCGCCCAACGCGCTGAGCGCGGTCGCGAAGGCGCGGCACGCGACAATCGCGGGAATCGGGGAGACGATCGAGGCAATCGCGATAATCGCGGCAACCGTGAGCAACGTCCGCCTCGGGCCGACGATCGGGGTAATCGCGACGATCGCGGTAACCGGGACGATAAGACCAATCGGGACGATAAGACCAATCGGGACGATAAGGTAACCCGGGACGATAAAACCAATCGTGACGATAAAGGCAACCGGGATGATCGTGGCAATCGCGACGATCGTGGCAATCGCGACGATCGAGGTAATCGTGATGATCGCGGCAATCGTGATGACCGCGGTAACCGGGACGACAAGGGCGTTCGGGACGACAAAGGCAATCGCGACGATCGTCCAAATCCAAATGAGCGCAACCAGCCGCGGCAACCGCGACCGGAGAATCCCCCACGCGAACGGGTCGAAGGGGAATCCGTCGAGGCCGGCGCCAGGCGTGATCGGCCTCGTCGTGGCGAGCCGCGACAACCGCAACACGCTGACGGAGACAGTCCCGTCTTAGACGCCGTTAGTCAAGCGGACGCATCTTCGCCTCAAGCCGAGGTTCAGGTTGGTGCGAGGGACGGTGCGCAGCGCGAGGATCGTGGCGGACGCGGGCGTGGACGTGGCCGGCGCGACCGCGGTCGTGAACGTCAACCCGACGAAGCACGCGATCAAGCGCCGCAAGGTTCCTCTGACATGTTCGCCGGCCAGCAACCGTCGAATGACGCTGTCATGGCCAACGAATCAAACGCCCCTTCCAGAGAAGCTGCTCGTGAGCAGGCGCCGGCCCCTCAAGGATCGAACGCCTGGCCCTTCGCAGGGCGCGATGAGGCGTCAGTCCCTGCCAGCCCTGCACCGATCCCCGAGCCAAGACCAGTGGAAGAAGTGCGCGTGAGGCATGAACCTGCACCAGTCACTTTTGTGCCGCCACCTGTGGAGGCGGCCTCCTATGCGCCTCCAGCAGCAGCGCCCGTTCATACCCCTGCACCTCCTCCTCCGGCACCTGAAGTCGAGCGGCCAAGGCCGGCGACCGCGCCGGCGGTCGATCTTAAAACGACGATCGAGCGGGTCGGATTGCAGTGGGTCGAAACGGATCCCAACAAGGCCGCCCCTGCCTCGAAGAGCCCGTCGCAAGCGGACGCAGCGGTGCCCCGCCCACGTCGCGAGCGGCGCCCACCGCCGAGCGATTTGAGCGAGCCGTTGATGCAGGTCGAAACGAAGAAAGATTAGACGGCGAGTCCAGGAAATCCGCGCCTTCACCGGCGCGGATTTCTATCGCCGTTTTGTGGTTTGCCGTGCACGTATGGGTGGCGCGGGCGGCTCCGGTAACCGATCGCCTGGGCTGGCACCGAACGCCTTCGTGCGAAGCTTCGCCAGTTGGTCGCGCACCATCGCCGCACTCTCGAACTCGAGATTCTTCGCGTGTTCGAGCATCAGTTTTTCCAGCTTCTTCAACTCGCGCGCGAGGTCGCGCTCGTTCATCCCTTCGTAGTAGGCATCCTCCTTCGCCGCCTTCCGCGATGCGCGTTCGTCGTCGGGGTCGTAGACGCCATCGATGATGTCCTTGATCCGCTTCACCACACCCCGCGGCGTGATCCCGTGTTCGATGTTGAAGGCCAGTTGCTTGTTGCGACGGCGATCGGTCTCTTCGATCGCACGCTTCATCGAATCGGTGATGCGGTCCGCGTACAAGATTGCCGTGCCGTTGATATGCCTTGCCGCGCGGCCGATCGTCTGGATCAACGAGCGTTCGGAGCGCAGGAACCCTTCCTTGTCGGCATCGAGAATCGCGACCAGCGAGACCTCCGGAAGATCGAGCCCTTCGCGCAAGAGGTTGATGCCGACCAGTACATCGAACTTGCCCAGGCGCAGATCGCGAATGATCTCGACTCGTTCGACCGTTTCGATCTCTGAATGCAGGTAGCGGACGCGCACGCCATGATCTGCCATGTAGTCGGTGAGCTGCTCGGCCATCCGCTTGGTGAGGGTCGTGACGAGCACACGCTCTTCGCGCGCGACGCGAATACTGATCTCCGAGAGCAGATCGTCGACCTGTGTGCCGGCCGGCCGGATCTCGAGAATCGGATCCACCAGACCGGTCGGACGTACCACCTGTTCGACGACTTGGCTGGAACGTCCGGATTCGTAATCAGCCGGCGTCGCCGAAACGAACATGGTCTGTCGGGTGAGCCGCTCGAATTCCTCGAACTTGAGCGGACGGTTGTCCATCGCCGAGGGCAGCCGGAATCCGTAGTCGACGAGATTCTTCTTGCGCGACATGTCACCGCGATACATGCCGCCGAGCTGCCCGATCGTGACGTGGCTTTCGTCGATGATCATCAGAGCGTCGTGCGGCAGATAATCGAGCAGGGTCGGCGGCGGCTCCCCAGGATTGCGACCCGACAGATGGCGCGAGTAATTCTCGATGCCTTTGCAGAACCCAAGCTCCGCCAGCATTTCCAGATCGAAGCGCGTACGCTGCTCTACCCGCTGTGCCTCGACCAGCTTGCCTTCGCTGTGGAACTGCTCAAGGCGCTCACGCAGCTCGAGCTTGATCGCCTCCACCGCTTTCAAAGCGGTTGCACGCGGCGTCACCCAATGGCTCGATGGATAGACCGTAAAACGCGAAACCTTCTGGTGCATTCGACCTGACAGCGGATCGAAGAGGGTCAGGGCTTCGATCTCGTCGTCGAACAGTGCGATACGGATCGCGGTCTCGGAATGCTCGGCCGGAAAGACATCGATCACATCGCCCCGCACGCGAAATGTCCCGCGCCTGAAGTCGGTGTCGTTGCGTTGATACTGCATTGCCGTCAGCCGCGCGATCACGTCCCGCTGCGGATACTTCTCCCGCTCGCGCAGATGCAGGATGAGGCTGTGATAATCGACCGGATCGCCGATCCCGTAGATGCACGATACCGTCGCCACGATCACGGTGTCGCGCCGCTCGAGCAGCGACTTCGTCGCCGACAGTCGCATCTGCTCGATGTGATCGTTGATGCTTGAATCCTTCTCGATATACAGGTCCTTCGAAGGCACATAGGCCTCCGGCTGGTAGTAGTCGTAGTAGGAGACGAAGTATTCGACGGCGTTCTCGGGAAAGAACTCCCGCATCTCCGAATAGAGCTGCGCGGCGAGCGTCTTGTTGGGGGCCAATACGAGCGCCGGGCGCCCCATGTGCGCGATGACATTGGCCATCGTGAAGGTTTTGCCGGAGCCTGTCACACCGAGGAGCGTCTGGAATGAGAGACCATCTTCCAGCCCTTCGATCAGCTTCGCGATTGCTTCGGCCTGATCGCCGGCCGGCAAGAACGGCTGGTGCAGCTTGAACGGCGAATCCTTGAAGCTCAACAAGCCATCGACTTTGACGGCGGGGAACGGTGTGATCGTGGTCATTTTTCCGCGCGAACCTTGGCAAACCTGTAAACTCGCCTCTCGGATCGACACGCAGGCGAACCCAGCATTGTACGTGCTCGGGTGTCGGCCCATCCCCTGGAAACCAGCGCCCTCTTCCCATGAATGCCAGTCCGTTTGCCCAAGTCGAGCTCGCTCCGCGCGACCCCATTCTCGGCCTCACCGAGGCGTTCGTTGCCGACACCAATCCCAACAAGGTGAATCTTGGTGTCGGGGTCTACAACGACGACACCGGCAAGCTGCCGCTCCTGCGGTGCGTGCAGGCGGCCGAGCGCCAGGTCATGGAAAAGTCGCAGAGCAAGGGTTACCTGCCGATCGACGGCTTGAGCGCCTACGACCGCGCGGTGCAAGGACTCGTATTCGGCGCTGATTCGCAAGCCGCCAAGGACGGGCGGATCGCGACCATTCAGGCGTTGGGCGGCACGGGTGGCCTCAAGGTCGGCGCGGATTTTCTCAAGCGCCTGTATCCCGAAGCACAGGTCTATATCAGTGACCCCAGTTGGGAAAATCATCGCGCGTTGTTCGAAGGCGCGGGATTCAAGGTCAACACCTACCCGTACTACGACGCCAAGACGCATGGCGTGCGGTTCGAGGCGATGGTGCAGGCGCTGCAAGGCCTGCCCCGCGGGACGATCGTTGTCCTGCATGCCTGCTGCCATAACCCGACCGGCGTGGATCTCTCGACGGATCAATGGTCGAAGGTCGTTGAAGTCGTCAAGTCGGCGGGCCTCGTTGCTTTCCTCGACATGGCCTACCAGGGCTTCGG
>JANMUI010000146.1:0-5874 GCA_031391405.1 Betaproteobacteria bacterium | reverse complement strand
TGTATGCCGGCAGATGCATCCGTTTTCGGAGCGGTGGGCGTTCATGAACGTGCGGGTGGTTGTGCTCGTGGGAGTGCGAGTGCGAGTGGCCGGGCCCGTGACTGTGGTCGTGTGGATGATCGTGGCTCATTCTCGCCTTGTGCCTCAAAGCAAGGGCATTGTCAAGAATGACGTCCACCGTGTCGGCAATGGGATTCGGCATATTCTTGCAGACCGCACCCAGCGAGGCTCAATGATGAGAACCAGGACAAGCGGCTTACTACTCGCCGTCGTCGCCGCAATCGGCCTCTCGCATATCACGCACGCCCAGCCCTATCCCACCAAGCCGATCCGGATGATCGTGCCATTTCCGGCGGGCAGTGCCTCCGATTCGCTTACACGCGCCATCAGCCAGGAGCTTGTGAAAACCTGGGAGCACGGTTTCGTCGTGGAAAATCGTCCGGGCGCATCGACCATCATCGGTGCCGAGGCGTGCGCCAGATCCGCGCCCGACGGCTATACGCTTTGCATGGTGTCGATCGACAACATGTCGATCATGCCGGTCCTCCATAAGAAGCTGCCCTTCGATCCGGCCAAGGACTTCGAGCCGATCATGCGGCTTGTCACCTTCGTGCAGGGGCTGGCGGTCGCTTCAACATTGCCGGTAAGCTCGCTCAAGGAATTGATTGCGCTCGCCACCGAGAAGCCCGGCGTCTTGAATTACGGGTCGCTTGGACAGGGCAGCAACTCGCATTTGTTTTTCGAGTGGTTCGCGCGCGCCCGCAGCGTGACTCTCACGCATGTCCCCTACAAGGGGGTGCCACCGGTCATTCAGGCGATCACCGTC
The DNA here is from genome assembly GCA_031391405.1 of Betaproteobacteria bacterium. Classification (GTDB taxonomy): domain Bacteria; phylum Pseudomonadota; class Gammaproteobacteria; order Burkholderiales; family SG8-39; genus SHXR01. The sequence goes on along the minus strand of JANMUI010000146.1, from coordinate 5,048 downwards.
AATGAAGTGCAGATCGTGAACCTCGCGGTCGCCAATTTGATTCCCCACCATCGCGCCGGCAAACTCAAAATCCTCGCGGTCGATGGGTCACGCCGCTCGGCGCAACTCCCCGATATTCCGACCTTCCCCGAAGCCGGCATTCCTCCCACCGGATTCGTCGGATGGTTGGGCTTCGCGGCGCCGACCGGCATTTCGAAGGATGTCGTGACACGCGTGCACGGGGAAGTTGCGAAAATCTTTGCAAGCGATGCCTTTCGCGAAAAATTCATCATCAACCTCGGCATGACGCCATCTGCTGATACCCCAGAAGAGTTCGCACGATTCCTCAAGCAGGATCGCGAATCGGCGGTGGAGCTGGTGCGGCAATCGGGGGTGCGGTTGGATTAGTACAGTCTGCCTTAACACGTGTGCGGAGAATGACGTGATCAAGCTCATCATCGGTCTTATCGTTTTTCTCGGTGTGCATTCGGTGCGGATCTTCGCCGACTCTTGGCGCACCAAACAGCTTGCGCGCCTGGGCGAGATGACCTGGAAGGGCCTCTATTCGCTCATCGCGATCGTGGGATTTGTCCTGATCGTGTGGGGCTATGGCGAGGCGCGCGCGACGCCCATTGTCCTGTGGGATCCACCCGTTTGGACACGGCATGTGGCGTCGCTCCTGGTGCTCGCATCCTTCATCTTGATCGCCGCCGCCTACATTCCGCAGACGCGTATCAAAGTGGCGGTTGGTCATCCGATGGTTCTTGGCGTGAAGCTCTGGGCATTCGCGCATCTGCTGGCAAACGGTACGCTCGCCGACCTGATTCTCTTCGGCGGCTTCCTCGTCTGGGCAATCGCCGACTTCATTGCGGCACGCAGGCGCGATCGCGTGGCGGGTACCGTCACCATCAAGGGTCCGGTCATGCGCGATGTGACCGCAATCGTGGCGGGCATCGTCGGCTGGTGGGTGTTCGCGTTCTACCTCCATGCATGGTGGATCGGCGTGCGCCCGTTTGGCTGACGAGCGTTCCAGGAATCAGCATCCGTTCGCGGCGGGCATAATGGCCGCCGTACCACCTTCGCGGTCGCTAACAGTATTGGCGCCGCCGCCATGATGCCTGCCGAAATCGCGCTGCCACCCGCTCCCGCGCCGCCACTCAAAGACACTGGGTCGCGCGAGGAATTTCTCTCGGCTTTGCAGAACAGTCTGTCGGCGGAAAGCTTCGTCAAACTCGTACTCGCCAAGTACGCCGGCGCAGAGCCGGCTTTGCGGCAGGTTGCCGTGCGCCCGGTGACACTACGAGGCGCCGCGCATCTGTCCCTCACCTACCACTACCCGACCAAAGACGTCACGAAGAATCTGGCGCCTTTGCAAGCGCTGGCAACGATCGCGGGCCTGCTCGGCTCGTCGTTTCGCAACGCCCATTTGCTGACGACATCCGAGACGATTGAACTGGCGACCAGCAACCGCGGTCAGGTCACGCTTCGCCGTAAAGCGGCTCTGCATGATGCCGCTCCTTCGCGAGAACACAACCGTGCGAAGCGACGCTTCGTCCAGCTGGAGCGCCCCTTTCTTGCCACTCTTGGGGTGACCGACGCAGAGGGTCGATTGATTCCGGCGATGTCCCGCAAGTGGAAGCAGATCGACAAGTTCGTCGAAATCATTGCGAATGCGCTGGCCTCTTCAACCTTGGCCGAAGCGCGCACGATCCGCGCTATGGATTTCGGGGCCGGCAAGGGATACCTCACCTTTGCGATACACGATTATCTGCGCCATACACTGGGCGTGGAAGCGCATGTTACCGGTGTGGATCTGCGCCTGGACATGGTGCAACTTTGCAATGATGCGGCGCGGCGCCTGGGTGTCGAAGGGCTTGATTTCGCGCAAGGCGACGTTACCTGCTATTCGCCTGCGGCGATCGACATAATGATCGCCCTGCATGCGTGCGACACGGCGACCGATCATGCCATTGACGCCGGCATCGCGGCCGGCGCGGCGATCATCGTCTGCGCGCCGTGCTGTCATAAAGAACTGCGGGCGCAACTCTCGAGCCCTCATCCGCTCCGCGCGATCCTCAAGCATGGCGTGCATCTTGGCCAGGAGGCCGAAATGGTGACCGACGGCCTGCGCGCGTTGCTGCTCGAGGCGAGTGGTTACGCGACGCAGGTGTTCGAATTCGTCGCGCTTGAACACACGAGCAAGAACAAGATGATCCTGGCGGTGCGGCGTGCAAACTCCGGAACGGCGCAACCCTTTCTCGAACAAATAGCAGAGGTCAAGCAGTTCTACGGCATTCGCGAACAACGCCTGGAGCGGCTCTTGGCGGTTCGGCTCGGCAAGTCGTAGCAGCGCGGCAGCGCAGTTCGAGCAGTAGTGAGCGGAATGAAATTCAGATCAGATAATCAACTGGTGATTCCCCGTGGATTCGCCACGGGGATCGATTCTCGGCGGCGGACGTAGTTGCCCGTTCGTCCTGAGCTTGTCGAAGGATGAGCGCGCGCGTTCGATGACGTCACTTTTGCGCAGCGTTGCAAGTCATACATGCGTCCGCCCTCCGACAGGCCTGTCGAAGCCCAATGCCCACGGCGAGCGCTTGGCTACCGTACCGTCTTCTCCGCCCGCATGCGCATGCGCCGATCGATCGGATCATCAATGTCGGCCGGCGTTTCAAGAAACGCCTGGAGGAACCGTCGCGCCCCAAGCGCTGCTTCATCCCGATCGTTCCCGACCGGCCATTCGGCGAGCGTCTTGAGAATGAGCTTTCGCTCGTCCAGCAGATGGGCCAAGTGCTGATCGCAACGGGCGATCGGCCCGGGATAGCTGTGGATCTCGGTATTCAGCAGCCGATACCGTTCGGTGAGCCGCTCATGAATCTCGGTGGTGAGCATGTGCAGGTAGCCCTTCTGGACGGTGTAGCGCGCTGCACGCGCGGTGGCGGATGGTCGCATCAGAAGTGTCCTGTCAGCGCCTTATGTTCGCGTCGGGTCGCAAGCTCGTTTCCTCGGATCGCATGACGTGTTCAAGCATCAGAATTGGCGAGAGCCATGAGGAATCCGTGCGGTCCGCCGCGCGGATTCCTACGGTAGCTGGATTTTTCCGCCGCCGCCCATGCCGCCCATCCCACCCATGCCGCCCTGCGGAACGACGATCGATGAGGACTGTTGCCGGCGCATATCCTGCAACTCTTGTACCGTGCGCTCGATGGCCTCCTTTGCGAGCGGGCCGAATTTCGCCGCGGCATCGCCCACGTTCGAAGCCTCGATCTCGAACGCGATCGGAAGCGCACCGACATTGCTCATCACCTGGGTCTCGCCGATGTAGAGGATCTCTTTGGTGAGATCCGTGGTGCCTTCGAGCGTGACCGGTGTCAGCCGGCGAATGGTGCCCACCCTGCGGTCAGTGAACACTTCCTCCAGGTAAAGCGCCTGCGGGTCCATGACGGGCTCGTTGGCGCGTGGGTCGGGTCGGGTTGCCATGATTGAAGCTCTCCAGATTAAAAGGTGGAGGGGGGAGTGCCCCCGCAGTTCCGAGATATCCCAAGGAAGCGCTGATTAAGCTATTTCGCGAAATCAGCGTAACCATGCTTTTCGGGGAGTTACGAGAGGGCGAGCCCCCTTGTTCAGTTAATTCCCGATTCTCTCGCAGGTTGGCGGGTTCTGTCGGCCGAGGAATCGGCGCGGGTGTCCGCCCAGATTCCTGAGGGTCAATGCGAAGCGGCGTTGTTCACCGGATCAAGGAAGACAATCGCGCTGAAATGCTTCAACCCGCATCCGGTTATGCTCCGGACATGGCCAAACGTGCATTCGTCTTCGGTGTCGATCTGGATGGTACCTGCGCCGACTTCTACGGCGGTCTGCGGCCGATCGCAGCCGAGTGGCTCGGCGTGCAGATCGATGCACTGCCCGAGCATGTTTCGTGGGAGCTTCCGGAATGGGGCATCGATCGGGCGCCGGGCGGCTATGAAGCCTTGCACAAGTTCGCGGTCACGCAGCGCAATCTGTTTCGCAATCTGAAGCCGATGGCGGGTGCCCCGCAGGTGCTGCGGTCGCTGTCGAAGCGTGGCGTGCGCATCCGCATCATCACGCATCGCCTGTTCATCAAGTTTTTTCATCTGCCGGCGGTGCAGCAGACGGTGGAATGGCTCGACAGCCATGACATCCCCTATTGGGATCTTTGCTTCATGAGCGACAAGGCGGCCGTCGGCGCGGACCTCTATATCGAAGATGGCCCGCACAATGTCGAGCGGCTGCGCCGTGACGGGCATCGGACCATCGTCTTCTCCAATTCCACCAATATTCATTTGCCGGGCCCGCGCGCCAATACCTGGGCGGAGGTTGAGGCGCTGGTGGTGTCCGAGCTCGCGACCTGGCAGGCGGACGCAGACGATCAGGCGGCGTTGCCGGGGCGGTGAAGGTGTCGTTACTTTTGTGTATCGAAGCGATTCAGGAGAGCGTTATGAACATCGCGAAATTATTCGGACTGGCGCTTATGGGGGCGATTGCCTCAGCCCCGTTTGCCCAGGAGTATCCGGTGAAGCCGGTGCGCATCATCGTGCCCTTTTCGCCGGGCGGATTCGTCGACAATAGCGCACGCGCGATCTCCGACAAGCTGGGTGCGCGTCTCGGTCAACAGGTTGTCGTCGAGAATCGCGCCGGGGCGAGCGGCAATCTTGGAACCGCGCAGGTCGCGCAGGCGGCGCCCGACGGCTACACCTTGCTGCTCGGATTCGACGGCACGCTCGCCATCAATCCGAGCGTCTACGCAAAGCTGCCATTCGATTCCATCAAGGACTTTGCGCCGATCACCAAGATCGGCGATGGTTCGCTCATCATCGTTGCGCATCCCTCGCTGCCGGCTAACAATCTGAAAGAGCTGATCGCGCTCTCCAAGGAAAAGCCCGGCACGCTTTCATACGGTACGTCTGGCACCGGCAGCACGCCGCACGTCTTCATGGAGCTCATGAAGATGAAGCTTGGCATCGACTGGTTGCACATTCCGTATAAAGGTGGCGGACAGGCGATCGCGGTTCCCACCAGCGGAATCGAACCGCCGGTCACATCGACGATCG
>JANMUI010000119.1:0-18666 GCA_031391405.1 Betaproteobacteria bacterium | reverse complement strand
TACGCTCGCCGCGCCCGAGAAGCAAGCCGTGCTCGCCGAGCTCAACGCGGTACGTGCCTTGCATCGATTACCCGCGGTCACCTACGATCCGAGCGCGGACATCTACGAGCAGAAATCGGCGCTGATCGGGGTTGCCAACAGGCAACTGACCCACACGCCGCCAACGAGTCTGTACTGTTTCACGCCGGAGGGCGCGCAAGGCAGCGCGCAAAGCAATCTGTTTTTGGCAAGCGGCTATTCGCCCGCGTCAACCGATAGCATCGCGCAGTTCCTGATCGACGATGCGGTGGATTCTCTCGGCCACCGGCGTTGGGTGCTGCATCCATTCCTGTCGCAGACATCGTTTGGCCGCGTCGACGGTCTCCCGCTTACTGGAGGGTCCACACGATTCTCGGCGATGTCGCTCCGGGTAATCGGCTACGCCGACGCAAATTTGAGCGCGACCGATGTCGCATACATCGCGTACCCGGAAGGGAACTATCCGGCCAGGTATTTCAAGCACGGCTGGTTCATGTCGTTCTCCGTGCTGGCCGCCAAGACCGATACCTGGGCGAACGATGGTGCTGCGGTCGACTATTCCGCCGCGACAATCCAGGTAAGCGGGCCAGGCAGCACCCCGCTTCAGGTGACGGACCGCAGCCACAACCATCAAGGATTCGGTCTGCCTAATATCGTGCAGTGGAAGGTCGTCGGCACACAAGACAACGTGAGCTATGCCGTGCGAATCGCCGATGTGAAGGTCAACGGCACGCTTCGCGAGTATCAGTACGGATTCCGGATCCAGTAGGCGCGCGGTGCGCGGGCCTCGTATCCACCCTCGCGCCTAAATTTGCTCCCACGGAAGACCTTCGACGCGCCATCCATTGCGGAAATTGCGATGATGGCTCTCGTCCAGATCGCCCTCGAACCCGTTGAGCACGTTGTAGATGTCGGTAAAGCCCGCCTTCTCGAGCTCTTCGCCTGCATCAACCGACCGATGCCCGCTACGACAGATCAAGACGATCGGGCGGGTTGCGCTGGCCACCTTCTTCACCTGCTTCACGAACATGGGGTTGATATCCCAATCCGGACCGTCGTTCCAACCGATGTGAAGTGCTCCGACCGCATGCCCGACGAACAGATACTCCATTTCGCTGCGGCAGTCGATAAAGACGGCCTGCGGAGTCTTCTTGAGAAACTCGAATGCCTCGCGTGGGGTCAGGTGCTTCATGGTCGGCGCGGGATAGTGAGGCGACGAGTATAAGAGTCTGAACACGGGGATGAAATTCGATTTCAGCATATCGATATGTGAATACACTGATATGCATTGATCCGGCCCGCCGATGTCGCTACTCGAAGAACTCTGCCTCTGCATGCTTTTCGCATTGTCTTGCGTGACTGGGATCAAGCGTTGATTGACAGTAGGTCGGCAGCGGCGATACGCTTTCTCCCGGCGCTGATTTGAGTTGCAGCTTGCGGGCGCCTCCGGGATATGCCTTCCTGTCTATGATGGTCGGTCCCCGAAAAAGAAATTTCGCTAAAGCGCGGGAAACCCGTTAAGCGCGCAAGCTGAACGGGTTTTTTTGTTTCCCGGCGGTCCTCTGTGCGTTACACCATTCCTCGACCCGTCGCGAGAAGGATCTGTCCCAGGTGATGCAACCCGACTGTACCGCGCTCATTGGCGAACACCTCACCCGCCGGATTCTCGTGCTGGATGGCGCCATGGGGACCATGATTCAGAACCATCGCCTGGGCGAATCAGACTATCGGGGCGCGCGGTTTGCCGGATCCGCCAGAGACGTGAAGGGCAACAACGATCTGCTTGTCCTCACCCAACCGGGGATCGTCGCTGAGATCCATCGCGCCTACCTGGAGGCCGGCGCCGATATCATCGAAACGAATACGTTCAATGCGAACGCGCCGTCCCTTGCCGACTACGGCATGGAAGCACTGGCAGAGGAGATCAACATCGCGGCCGCGCGGCTCGCACGGTCTGCTGCCGACGAATTCAGTCGAAGAACGCCAGGCAAGCCAAGATGGGTTGCCGGGGTCCTCGGGCCCACGAACAAGACAGCCTCCATCTCGCCGGATGTCAACGATCCCGGCTATCGCAATATTTCGTTTGACGAGCTGGTTGCCGCGTACACCGAATCGACACGGGGCCTGATCGATGGCGGCGCCGACCTCATTCTGATCGAAACGATCTTCGACACGTTGAATGCCAAGGCAGCGATCTTCGCCGTCCTTGCTGAATTCGACCGGCGCGGCCAACGCCTTCCCATGATGATCTCGGGCACGATCACCGACCAGTCGGGCCGCACCCTCACCGGCCAAACGCCCGAAGCTTTCTGGAATTCGGTGCGCCACGCCGAGCCGCTGACGGTCGGACTCAACTGCGCGCTCGGTGCGAAGCTGATGCGCCCCTATATCGAGGAGCTGTCGAAGGTCGCCGACGTGTTCGTGAGCGCGCACCCGAACGCGGGTCTTCCCAATCCGCTCTCGGAAACCGGCTATGACGAAACGCCTGCATTCACCGCCAGCCTGCTGGGTGAGTTCGCGGCGAGCGGCTTCGTCAACATCATCGGCGGATGTTGCGGCACCACGCCTCCGCATGTGCATGCGATGGTCGAAGCCGTCGCGAACCGCTCGCCGAGACGGGTGCCGATCATCCGACCAGCGCTCCGGCTGGCGGGACTCGAGGCGGTCACCATCGATGACGATTCGCTGTTCGTGAATGTGGGCGAGCGCACGAATGTCACCGGATCGAAGGCGTTCGCGCGCCTCGTGCTGGCTGGCAACTACACCGAGGCACTTTCGGTTGCCAGGCAGCAGGTGGAAAGCGGCGCGCAGGTGATCGACGTCAACATGGACGAGGCGATGCTCGACTCGGAAAAGGCGATGGCGACGTTCCTGAGTCTGCTTACCGCCGAGCCCGACATCGCGCGGGCGCCGGTCATGATCGACTCCTCGAAATGGTCGGTCATCGAAGCGGGCCTCAAATGCATGCAAGGCAAGTGCATCGTCAATTCGATTTCCCTCAAGGAAGGCGAGCACGACTTTCGCAGGAACGCGCGCCTTGCGCGTCGCTACGGCGCGGCGGTCATCGTGATGGCGTTCGACGAGAAAGGCCAAGCGGATACGTTCGAAAAGAGAATCGCGGTCTGCCGGCGCAGCTACGACATTCTGACCAAAGAGGTCGGGTTCCCAGCCGAGGATATTGTCTTTGATCCGAACATCTTCGCCTTGGCGACCGGCCTCGAAGAACACAACGCCTACGGGATCGACTTCATCGAGGCGACCCGCTGGATCAAGGCCAACCTGCCGCATGCAAAGGTGTCGGGTGGGGTTTCCAATCTTTCATTCTCGTTTCGTGGCAACGATGCGGTTCGCGAGGCGATGCATTCCGCGTTTCTCTATCAAGCAGTCAAGGCCGGGATGACGATGGGGATCGTGAACGCGGGTCAGCTCACCGTGTATCAGGACATCCCCGCCGATCTTTTGGAGCGGGTGGAAGACGTGATCTTCAATCGTCGCGCCGACTCGACCGAGCGGCTCGTCGGCTTTGCCAATACGGTAAAAGGGAAGAAGAAAAGCGAGGTCGAGGACGTCGTCTGGCGCAACGCGCCGGTCCGCGAACGGCTGACCCACGCGCTCGTGCATGGCATCGCGAACTGGATCGTCGAAGATACCGAGGCGATGCGCCTCGAATGCGCGCGCCCCATCGAGGTCATCGAAGGGCCGTTGATGGATGGCATGAATGTCGTCGGCGATCTGTTCGGGGCAGGCAAGATGTTTCTGCCGCAAGTGGTGAAGTCTGCGCGGGTGATGAAGCAGGCCGTCGCCCACCTCATCCCCTACATTGAAGCGGAAAAAGCGCGGGTGGGCGACCACAAGCCTAAGGGCAAGATCGTCGTTGCCACCGTGAAAGGCGATGTGCACGACATCGGCAAGAATATCGTCGCGGTGGTGCTTCAGTGCAACAACTACGAGGTGGTGAATCTGGGCGTGATGGTATCGGCGCAACAGATCCTGCAGGTTGCCCGCGATGAGCATGCCGACATCATCGGACTCTCGGGCCTCATCACGCCATCGCTTGAAGAAATGGCGCATGTCGCCAAGGAAATGGAACGGGAAGGCTTCCGCGTTCCGCTTTTGATTGGCGGTGCGACGACCTCGCGCGTGCACACCGCGATCAAGATTGCCCCTCATTACTCGGGGCCGACGATCTATGTACCGGATGCGTCCCGCAGCGTTGGGGTATGCACGAGTCTTCTTTCTGCCGACCAGCGCGAATCCTATGTCGCGACATTGCATACCGACTACGAACGGATCCGCCGCCAACACGCAGGCAAGCAAGGGCCGGCGCTGGTCTCGATCGCTGCTGCGCGCGCGAACGCGTTCCAATGCGACTGGACGACTCATCGCCCGTTCGTTCCAAGACGTCTTGGCCGCCATCTTTTCAAACACCACGATCTCGCCAAGATCGCACGCTACATCGACTGGTCGCCGTTCTTCCAGACATGGGATCTGGCCGGCGCCTATCCCAAGATCCTTGACGACCAGACGGTCGGGGCGGCAGCGCGGAGCGTATTTGCCGATGCCCAAGTGATGCTCGATCGAATCGTGCGTGAACGATGGCTGACAGCGAGCGGCGTGGTTGTCCTTCTGCCCGCGGCAAGCGTGGGGGACGATATTGAAGTCTTTACCGACGAATCGCGAACCGAAATCGCGATGACCTGGCACAGCTTGCGCCAACAGACCGTGAAGGCGGCCGACCGATTCAATCTGTGCCTGGCTGATTATGTCGCGCCGAAAGGCTCGGGCATTCCAGACTACATCGGCGCATTCGCAGTGACGGCCGGCATCGGGCTGGATGCGCATGTCCGTGCATTTGAAGCGGCCCACGACGATTACAACGCGATCATGGTGAAGGCCCTGGCGGACCGGCTTGCCGAAGCGTTCGCGGAGCATCTGCACGAAGTCGTGCGCACGTCGCTTTGGGGTTACGCCGCCGGCGAACGGCTCTCCAGCGCGGAGCTTATCGGCGAGAAGTATCGCGGTATCCGGCCGGCGCCGGGCTACCCCGCTTGCCCAGACCACTCCGAAAAGGGCGCTTTGTTCGATTTGTTGCGTGCCGGAGATTGCGACATGTCGCTTACGGAGAACTTCGCGATGCTCCCGGCGGCGAGCGTTTCGGGGTTCTACCTCTCTCATCCGGAGGCACACTACTTCGCGGTCGGGAAGATCGACCGCGATCAGGCCGAAGATTATGCGCGGCGCAAGCGCATGGAGCTGGCCCCGGCTGAACGTTGGCTCGCCCCGGCGCTCGCATACTAGGGTTGTAGGCGGTGGCATGTGGCGGCTAATATGCGGGCATGACACCCACCGATATTGGTGCGCCGAAAGCAACTGTCCACGCACCGCACCCGATTCTCGATCGCTACTACGCGAACGATGATGATAAACGCCGCTTCATTCGCACGATCTTCGATTCGACCGCGCAGGACTACGATCGGGTGGATCGCCTGCTCGCATTCGGTTCCGGATCATGGTACCGGCGGCGCGCGCTGCAGCGCGCCGGTCTCGCGCGGGGCGCCAAAGTGCTCGATGTCGCGGTCGGCACCGGCCTGCTCGCACGCGAGATGGTCACTGTCCTCGGACAAGACGGCGACATCATCGGCATCGACCCCAGCCCGGGCATGATGGCTGTCGGCGCGATGCCGCTTTCCATCCGGCTGGTGCAAGGACGCGCTGAAAAATTGCCGTTCGCGTCGCGGTCCTTCGATTTCTTAACCTTGGGCTTTGCGCTCCGCCACCTGGAAGACTTGCGCGGCGTGTTCGCGGAGTTTCGCCGCGTGCTGCGGCCCGGTGGGCGGCTGCTGTTGCTTGAGATCACGCGCCCTGAAGGTAGGATTGCGAATGTGCTGCTGCGCGCTTATATGCGCGGCGTCGTGCCGCTCCTCTCGCGCACAGTGGCCCGGCATCGCGACACACCGCGTCTCTACCAGTATTATTGGGACACGATCGAAGCATGCGCGCCCCCGGCCGATGTGCTGTCGACCATCTCCGATGCCGGGTTTTCAGGCGCCGATCGATATGTCGAGCTTGGCATATTCTCGGAGTTTCGCGCGTACGCTTGAATCCGCGCTGAAATACTCTTCCCCTCGCTAAAGGAGCGCAATCGATGCAAATCGTTCGTCATGAGCCTGGCAAGATCCTCTCGGCAGCCGTTGAATATGGGAATCTCGTATTCGTGGCCGGCACCGTTCCCGACAATCTCAACGCGGGCGTGAAAGAGCAGACCGCCGAGGTATTGCGCAAGATCGATGCGGTGCTCGCCAAAGCGGGAACCAGCAAATCGAAGATCCTGAATGCCACGATCTGGGTGCCGGATATTCGTGACCGCGACGTGATGAACGAAGCGTGGCTTGCGTGGATGGACCCAACCAACCCGCCCGCACGGGCATGCGTTCAGGCCGCGTTGGCGAATCCGCGGATCCTGGTCGAGATCGCCGTTATTGCGGCCAAGTAATGACTTCGCGGGCCGCCGTGCAGCGCATTGGTTGGCTCGCGATAGGGATCACCCTCACGGCGGGATGTTATCCCGCGCTCGACTGGCGCGAGGTATCCGCCGCGGACGGCGGATTTGCCGTCCTGTTACCCGGGAAACCTCAACGCGAAACGCGGCAGGTACGCATCGGCCCCCACGCCCTGCAAATGACCATGCTCTCGGTGCGCGCGGAGCCGTTCCTCTATGGGGCAGGCTACGCGCAGGTGCCCGAGCGGCTGGACGGTGCGAACCGCGAGCGGTTGTTGAATGACGCACGGGACGCACTGTTGATGAACTTTGGTCCGGCGATGCGCCACGATCCTGGCGAGGGTCGGCTTGGCGCGCTCGATGGCCATCCCTGCATCGCTCTCAACGCACAGCCGACAGTGGATGGGCGCGCGCTCGAGCTGAATGCCCGCCTCTGTGTCACGGACGCGCATCTCTACCAAGTGGTGTCGCTCGCACCGCGCGACCGCGCGGTTGACGCCGACGCATCGTTCTTTCTCGGCTCGTTGAAATTGCTCAGGTAAGCCTCGGTCGCTGCAGCGCACGCGCCGGCGCCGCATCATCGAGATCAATGCTGCCGATCAGATGCAGCACCTCGGCAAAGGATTGATCCGCCAGTTGCTGCCGAAGAGCGTCCGCATGCGTTCCAGGCCCAAATTCAACGATCAGCCGCGCCGGACGATGATCGCGCAGGAATCGCACGAGCGCGATACGGAACGTGATCCGAGCCGTGCAACACGCACAGCCGATCGGGGCTTGCTCCGTTACGATGCGATGACCTGCAATCCGTTCGCCCGGCGCAAGGGTTCCGATCCCGGCCCGCAAGACCCCGACCAGTTCGCCCTTGGGATGCGCTGCGATCAGGTCCTCGATTGCAGCGGTCCGCTCGCTTACACCGGCCCCGAAGACAACATGCGTGGGGACGTTTATAAGCCGCGGTTTCACTGGCGCCAGAATCGGGGCGTGAACACGACGATAAGCGAAAACAGTTCGAGGCGCCCCAGCAACATCGCCGCGGTGCAGACCCAGGTCTGAAAATCGCCGAGCACCGCATAGGTTGTAGCAGGGCCAACCTTCTCCAATCCCGGGCCGGTATTGTTGAGACATGCGACGATCGCAGTAAACGATGACACCACATCAAGACCGGTCAGCATGAGCAACATCGTGCCGGTGACCATGGTTGCACCGTACACCAGCATGAACGCGAGCACCGCGAAGATGATGTTGTTCTCGACCACCTGTCCACCGAGCTTCACCGGCAAATGCGCGCGCGGATGGATGATCCGCGTGAGCTCACGCAACGCCTGTCGGTACATGAGCAGCGCTCGCACCATCTTGATCCCACCGCCGGTAGAACCCGAGCATGTCGCAAAGCACGAAAGAAACAACATCCACACCGGCGCGAAAATCGGCCACAGGTTGAAGTCCGTGTTCGCAAATCCGGTGGTCGTGGCGATCGAGACGACGTTAAACGCCGCGAACCGGAGCGCCGTGGACGCGTCGTGATAGTAGGCGTTGCCCCATAGGAACGCCGCTATTCCAATCACGCTAAGTATCATGACCGCGAGATACATCACGACTTCCGGATCGTCGCGATACGGGCGGATCGTGCGGCCACGCAATCCGATGAAATGTGTCGCGAAGCTGATGCCGGCGATCAGCATGAAGGTGATCGCAACCGCCTCGATCGCGGGGGAATTGAAGAAAGCGAAACTGTCGTCATGTGAAGAGAATCCGCCGAGGCCCATCGTGCTGAACGCATGAATGACGGCGTCGAGCCAAGTCATCCCGGCAAGCTTGAACGACAGGATGCACGCCAAGGTCACCATCGCATAGACAAGCCATAGGCCCTTGGCGGTCTGCGTAATGCGAGGCGTCAATTTGGTGTCCTTCATCGGGCCGGGCGTTTCGGCCTTGAACACCTGACTGCCGCCCACGCCAAGGAGCGGCAATACCGCGACCGCCAGAACGATGATTCCCATTCCGCCGATCCATACCAGGAGCGAACGCCAGAGGTTGATCGAGGCGGGCAATGCGTCGAGGCCGGACAGCACGGTGGCGCCGGTTGTCGTCAACCCCGATACGGTCTCGAAGTACGCATCGGTAAAGGACAAGCCGGGAATGAAGAAGAGCAACGGCAATGTCGCGAATGCGGGCAAGCTCGTCCACACGAGCGATACGAGCAGGAACCCGTCGCGCGGCTGCAGCTCTTTGCGGCCCCGCTTTCGTGTCCCCGACCAAAGGGCGATCCCGACTGCAAACGTGATGAGGATGCCTTCGTCATAGGCTAGCGTCGCCCCATCCTGCAATGCGATCGAAACGACGAGGGGCAGGATCATCGTGCCTGCGAAAAGCATGATCACGATCGCAAGCACGCGCAATACGGAAGCGATACGAACCATGCCGGGTCGCGCCCCTAGAAGAAACTCACGCCGACCTGGAAGAGCTTCTCCACCTGGGGCATCGTCTTCTTGTTGGTCACAAAGACGATGACGTGATCCTCGTTCTGGATGACGACATCGTGATGGGGCATCAATACTTGGTCGCCGCGGACGATCGCACCGATGCTCGCGCCGCGCGGCAACTCGATTTCATCAATGCGCCGACCGATGCACCGGCACGATTTCTGATCGCCGTGCACCACCGCCTCCAGTGCCTCCGCCGCGCCGCGCCGCAGGCTATGCACCTGCGTCACGTCGCCGCGGCGAACGTGCGACAGGACGCTGCCGATTGTGATCTGCGCGGGGGCGATGGCGACGTCGATCTGGCCGGATTGCAGCAGATCGACATACGCGCGCCGGTTGATCAACGCCACGACGCGACGTGCCCCCATGCGCTTGGCGAGGAGCGAGGCCATGATATTGTTCTCGTCGTCATTCGTCACCGCGACGAACAGATCCATTTCTTCGACGTTCTCGTTCTCGAGCAACTCCTCGTCGGTGACGTCGCCCTGGAGCACCAGAGTCGTTTCGAGCTTGCCGGAAAGAAGATCACAGCGGCGCTTGTTGAATTCGATGATCTTCACGACGTAATCGCCCTCGAGCGCCTGCGCCAGGCGCATGCCGATATTCCCTCCGCCTGCAATCATGACCCGGCGCACCGGCTTGTCCATGCGTCGCAGCTCGCGCATGACCTGCCGGATATCCTCGGTCGCTGCCAGGCAGAACACCTCGTCGCCGGCTTCAACGATGGTGTCGCCCTCGGGAACAATCGGCCGATCGCCGCGGAAAATCGCAGCAACCCGCGCCTCCAGATTCGGGAGATGGCGCTTGATGTCCGACAACGGATGGCCGACGAGCGGTCCGCCTTCGAACGCACGCACGGCAACCAGACTCACCTTTCCCTTCGCGAACTCCAACACCTGCAATGCTTCGGGAAAATGGACGAGCTTGACGATGTATTCGGTGAGCAGTTGCTCGGGACAGATGCTGAAGTCCACCGCGAACCCGGCGGCGGAAAAAATCCGCGGGTTGTCCTGGTACTCGGTCGCACGGATGCGCGCAATCCGCGTCGGCACGTTGAACAGCTCGGCAGCGAGCTTGCAGGCAACGAGATTAGTCTCGTCGGATTGCGTCACCGCGATCACCATGTCCGCATCTTCGATCCCCGCGTTCGCCAAGACCGAAGGATGCGCGGCGTTACCGATCATTGTTCGAAGATCGAGGCGATCCTGAAGGTCCTTGAGGCGAGCGGTATCCAGGTCCACGACGGTTATGTCGTTTGCCTCGGACACGAGATTCTCGGCGACGGTGGTTCCAACCTGACCCGCACCAAGGATGACAATCTTCAACTCGACACCCCTATGCGAGGAGAAAAGGGGGCGATTCTATGCCTGCCCGGTGGCGCGCGCATTATCCTTCGGTCCGTTTGGGGACGACCACCCCCAATTGCTTCAGTTTTCGATAGAGGTGCGTGCGTTCCATGCCGCTCCGCTCGGCGACCCGGCTTATCGATCCGGATTCCTCGCTGATCAGTTGCTCGAAGTACGCGCGCTCAAAGGCATCCCGCGCCTCGCGCAGCGGCATTGCGGTATCAGGAGCGAACCCGGCACCGGTTGCGGGCGAGGAAAATTGCTTGAGCATCGCCTCAACGTCGATCGCGGATATCTCGCTTTCGAGGGATGCCAGCGCCACGCTGCGTACCAACTGCTGCAACTGCTCGAGATTGCGAGGCCAATCGTAATTGCGCAATGCATTCAACGCTCCAATCGCGAATCGCTTGGGTGTCGTGAGACGATTCTCGACCAGTTGCGCGAGCAGGATCGATGCGAGCTCGGGCACATCCTCGGCGTGCATACGCAGCGGGGGAATCGAAACGATCACCGCGGAGAGCTTGGAGAGCGCGCTTGGTTCGATCGAGCCATTGGCGCCGAGCAACACTGGGTCGGACGACGCGAAGGTGACGAGTCGAACATTCTGCCGCTCCGCACGATGAGCGATCAGCGAGGCGCCGCGCAGTTGCGCGCGGGACATCGAAAACAGATCGTCCATGAAGATGACTCCGCCGGCTGCGCGCTGCAGCAGCTCATTGGGTGCCTCGCCGAGTGCGCCGCCGGCATTGATGAACGGTGCAGTCGGTTTATGCAGAGCGCGGGCGTAGATTTCGGGGATCATGCCCAATTCGCCGCGCATGAGGACAGGGGTGGCCGACTGCGCGAGGAGCTCGAATCGGCGCCGCACATCTGTCATGACGCTGGTGCGGCCGAGCGCGGCCAAGGTCAAAGGTTGGGCGGCGCGGATTTCACCGCTTGCCAAGGCACGCTTGACCGTAGCAAGCAGCTTCTGCAACGCGATTGGCTTCTCTAGGAAGTCGAGAGCCCCGATCCGGATCGCCTCGACCGCGCTATCGATGCTCGCGTGCCCTGACATGATCACCACAGGCATGGTGAGCTGCCCGTTGACCTGCCATTCCTTCAGAAGCGTAATGCCGTCGGTGTCCGGCATCCAGATATCGAGGAGCACCAGATCGGGTCGTTGCGCGCGGCGGGCTTCGCGCGCGCTTTCAGCGCTGCCCGCAACCCGCACTGTATAGCCCTCGTCCGCGAGAATTTCCGAAAGCAGCTCACGTATGCCGATCTCGTCGTCGACGACCAGAACATTTGCCATCGCTTAGGCCGCCCTTGCCACAACCGCGCCGACGGCAGGCAGGACTACCCTTACGATCGCCCCGCGACCCTCGGCATTCGCGAGCTCGACGGTGCCGCGATGCTCATCAACGATCTTCTTCACGATAGCAAGTCCCAGCCCCGTTCCCTTCGGCTTGGTGGTGACATACGGCTCGAACGCCCGGCGCATGATCGGTTCGGAAAATCCTACGCCGTCATCGCGCACCGCGAGGACGACCATGCCATCCCGAACCGACGTCGCGACCTCGATTACCGCATCGGGCTGTCCGCCGCACGCGTCCTGGGCGTTCTGGAGCAGATTATGGACGACTTGGCGAAGCTGGCTTGCGTCACCCTTGATAGCGGGAAGTGCCGGCGCCAGGTGGACACGCACCGACGGCCGTGTGTTTTCATAGAGCGTGAGCACGTCGTCCACCACGGCGTTCAGGTCGAGGTTGGCGAGGTTTGGCGCCGGCAGGCGCGCGTACTCGCGGAATTCATCGACCATCGTCTTCATCGATTGAACGTGCGCGATGATGGTATCGGTCGCTCTTTGCAACGCCTGCGCGTCAGCACCGTCGACACGCGAAGAAAGCTTCGCCTGCAATCGCTCCGCCGCCAGCTGGATGGGCGTGAGCGGGTTTTTAATTTCGTGCGCAAGGCGCTTGGCAACTTCTGCCCATGCGGTCGCCCGTTGCGCCTCGACGAGCGCGGTCACGTCGTCGAATACCACCACAAAGTCGCCGCCGCGCTCCTCAGGCATGCGCGAGCCGCGTACCAAGAGAACCTGACCCTGGTCGCCAAAGTCGGTTTCACGCTGCCAGGTCCCGGTCGGTCGTTGCGCGAACTCGGCGCCCGCGAGAGTCAATAGCGGCGCCAGTCGATTCCCGAGCACGGTCTGATCGAGAGTCGTCTCGTCAAGTCCGACGATCCGCCCGGCGCTGGCGTTGGCGATGTTGAGCCGCATGTCCCGGTCGAGCACCAATACGCCCGCGGACAAATTCGCGAGGACGTTCTCCAAATGCCCTTTCGCGCTTTCGACTTGCCGGCGATTCTGTTCGGCGGCGGTCCGCGCTTCGTCCAACTGTTCGGTCATGCTGTTGAATGATCGCGTCAGGATTCCAAGCTCATCGGTGCTGGTGACACGCGCGCGGCGCGTGAAATCGCCTCGTGCAACCGCTTCGGTCGCCTCGGCCAGGGTTGCCAGCGGCTCGGCAAGGCGCCGCCCGAGAAGAAACGCGAGCGCGAAAGCCGAGAACAGCGCGAGGAGGAGCGTCAGTGTCAACGTGAGAATGTAAATCTCGCGGAGCCCTTGCCGGGAGAGCGTCAACTCCTTGTACGATCGATATACCGATTGAACACTCTCGGCGCTCGCCGCGAGACTCGCGGGAACCGGCTGCGTAAATTGCAGCAGGCGCTGCTCCTCGGCGAGCGTCAAGCGCCCGATCGGTGCGATGACCCGTAGCATCAATCCGCGTTCACCGACCCCCTCGATCGCCCGATAGCCGCGATTCTGGCGGGCCTGCCGCAACACGTTCAACGGTGGCATGTTGGGAACGAACCGCGTGAGGTCGCGGGTCGCGCTGCCGAGTATTCCCGTCGGTCCGATGACGATCGCTTCGCTTGCGCCTGCACTTTCAAGAAGCTGGTCGAGCATTGCCGCCTGTTGTGCCGGGGCGATCTCACCGAGCTCCATCGCCGCGATACGGGTCTTGCGCTGCAGGTCTTCCAACAGGCTATCGAGGGCGGCACGGCCCAGATTCAGCCCGCCTTCGAGGGCGCTGTCGACCCGCACGTCGAACCATGATTCGATGCTCTTGGCGAGAAATTGCACGGAAACTGTATAGACGAGCACGCCAGGAATCAGCGCCATCATCGCGAATAAAACGACAAAACGTAGCGAGAGCCGCGAGCCGAAAAGTCGCCGGCGGATAGCCCCGCCAAGCATCCATAGTTGATAGCCGACAATCACAACCAACCCCACCGCCACCGCGACATTGAGGATCACGAGCAACGGGTAGTGGCGGGCAAAGAGCGCTGTGTTCGCGCTCGCAGCGGCCAGCAGGAAAAGCAGGATCCCGGCAAGGGCGGTGCTTGCGATGAGGATGTATGTCATCGCGTTCGCGCATCCGGAATGATGAATTGCCACTTTTGCCACGGTGAGGCGAGTGCCCAGTCGCGCTGGCCGAATGCTGCGACTTGCAACGGCCGGGGCAATTGACTCGTATCGAGGCGCATCCTGAGCCACGCCTCGTAGGTGGTGGCGGGCCGCAATTGCGCACGATCGGCAATCACCCAGGTTCGCAGCGCTGTCATCAATCGAAGGCCCTCGGCAAGCGTCGCGACGCCATAGTGCAACGCGCCGCTGGAAAGACGATATTCCCTCGTGATCGCATGATACGAGAGGCGATAGCGGGTCACCGCGGTGGTAACGCGCTCATCGAGCCAGTACCAGCGTGGGCGTGCCACCTCGCACTCCACAATGAAATAGAGCGGCACCCCGCCCAACAACGCCTCCTCGAGCTTGGCCGGGAGCTCGAGTCGAAAGTCCGCCGTGATGGAGGGTCCTTCATCGGTCAGCTCGAGAATCGCGTTATGAATCTGGATCTCTTCCGCGCGCGCCGTACCCGCGACGATGAACGTGGCGAATACCGTCAGAAGCATCGCGAGCCGGCGCAACGACAACATTAGTGCTTCTCGAACAGAGCGTAGAAGAATCCATCATTGTCATCGCCAGGCAGCAACTGCCCGGCTTGAAGCCCTGGCAGCTCGATCGCGCGCGCATCCGCGTGGCTGTTGATGAAGTGCTTGACGACGATGCCATTCTCGGCGGGGAAGAGGGAGCACGTCGAATACAACATTCTTCCGCCGGGAGCAAGAAGCCCCCAAAGCGCATTCACCATGCTCGACTGTATCGACGCGTATGCCGACAGATCGCCCGACCGGCGATGCCATTTGATATCAGGGCGGCGCCGTGCGATGCCCGAGGCGCTGCATGGCGCATCAGCAAGGATCCGATGGAACGGCGCGCCGTCCCACCAGGCGCCGACCGCGGTTGCGTCGCCCTCGATGACGCGCGCACGCAGGCCGAGGCGGTGCAAGTTTTCGGTGACGCGGATACACCGGCGTGCATCGTTGTCGATTGCGGTCAGCTCGCAGTCCGCCGACTCCAGAAGGTGGGCGGTCTTCCCGCCTGGCGCCGCGCAGGCGTCGAGTACACGTTGTCCGGTCAATGGCTGCAGGTACCCTGCCGCGCGCTGTGCCCCGGCATCCTGAACCGATGCGAGGCCTTGATCGAAGCCCGGAATAGCTCCCACTGGCATCGGCGCGTCGAGCCGTACCGCACACTCGCCGAGTGGGCGTGCCGGGAGATCACCTTTGGCAAGCATCGCCAGGTAAGCGGGAACCGTGATGCGCCGCTGGTTCACGCGTAGTGTCATCGGCGGGTGCTGGTTGCCCGCGCGCAAGATCGATTCCCAAGCGTCGGGATAGCTTTCTCGAATCTGCGCGACCCACCAATCCGGGTGCCGCCATGTCGCGGCGTCATCGTGTCTCGCAGCAGCCTCCAACTCCTCCGCCCTGCGCAGGAAATTGCGCAGGACGGCGTTCACGAATCCGGCAGCGTTATGGCTGCCGAGGAGTCGCGCGGCACGCACCGCCTGGTCCACCGCAACATAGGACCGCGTCCGACGCTGCAGGTCGGACAGGCTTACATACAGCAGCGCAAGTACAACGGCGGAGGTCGGTTGCCGCTCAACAAGCGTCTTGACCATGAAATGAACCCAGCCGTAGTCCCGAAGGGTCTGATGGGAGAGGTCGTGGATCGCGGCGCGGCTCGGTCCGGATGGCATGTCGCGCAGCTGGCGGGCGATCGTAGCCGTCATGCTTTCGCCCTCGAGTACGCTTGCCACTATCTTGCTTGCGCCCGCGTAACTCTCGCAGAGGTTCGCCGAAACCGGCAGCGGTGGAACCAAGATGGATTCGTGCCTATCTTGGACCGGGCGGGCCAGCGAATCGATCACCGGGCTTGATCGCAAAGCCCCGTAAGAGGTCCGCTACCGGCATTTGCCTTCCTCCTGCACGCTGCACTACCTCCAATCGAAGCGACCCGGCGCCACACGCCACACCCAGTCCCGCTGGATCGATCCGCAGCACCGTCCCCGCCAACGCGCGTTGATCGACGACATTTTCCATCGCGGAACCTTGCCATACTTTGAGCTCGACATCCGCGAAGCGCGCCTGGGCACCCGGAGAGGGGTTGAATGCCCGGATACACCGCTCAAGCTCTATGGCGGGTCGAGACCAATCAAGCCAAGTTTCCCTCTTATTCACCTTTGCCGCATAGGTGATCCCTTCGGCGATCTGGGGAATCGGCACCAGGCGCTGATTGGCAATGCCATCCAGCGCCTCGACGATTGCGTCAGCGCCCTGCCTACTTAACTTGTCATGGAGCGTCCCAGTGGTCTCGCCCGACGCAATCGGTACGGCATGGGAAGCAAGCAGCGGCCCGGTATCGAGGCCCGCATCCATTTGCATGATGGAAATGCCGGTTTGCGCGTCACCGGCCGCAATCGCCCGGTGAATCGGGGCGGCGCCACGCCACCGCGGCAGTAGCGAGGCGTGAATGTTGATCGCACCGAATCGAGGAATGTCGAGGACTGACTGAGGCAAAATAAGTCCATAAGCCACCACGACGATTGCATCAGGAGCCGCCGCCTTCAAGTGCTCTTGAACAGCGGAATCCCGCAGCGTGGGCGGCTGATAAACAGCCCGCCCGAGGCGCGTCGCGACTACTTTCACCGGACTCATGGCAAGTGCCATGTTCCGCCCGGCGGGTTTATCAGGGCGCGTAAGCACTAACACAATTTCGTGCCCCGCGGCCGCGAGCGCCTCCAACGGAGATACGGCGAAGGTCGGCGTGCCGGCGAAGACCACGCGCATCCGACAGGCCGCGGCTACGCGGTCTCCCGCTGTCGTTTCACCATCTTGGCGCGGATCCGCGATTTCTTGAGGCGGGAGAGGTAGTCGACGAACACCTTACCGTCAAGATGATCCATTTCGTGTTGAACGCAGACAGCCAGCAGCCCGTCGGCCGCCAATTCGAATTCCGATCCGTCCAAGCCAAGCGCGCGAACGGTGACTTTGCGCGCACGCACGACGGGCTCGTATATCCCTGGAACGGAGAGACAGCCCTCATCACATTCTTGCCTGCCTTCACTCGAAACGATCCGAGGATTGATGAGGGTCACGAGCTGATCGCGGGTTTCCGAGCTATCTATGACGAGCACACGCCGATGAACATCGATCTGGGTGGCCGCCAATCCAATTCCGGGGGCGGCATACATCGTTTCGGCCAAATCGCGCGCCAGATCGCGAATCGCCGTATCGACGCTCGCGACCGGTTCCGCGACCTGATAGAGGCGCGCGTCGGGATATTGCAGGATTGGGCGGATTGCCATGGATCGTCGATGATTTAACGAATCATGTTGAGCCAAGGGAGACGCTCGTCATAAGATTGTTAAACTCAACCCTTGACGCGTGAATCCGCAAGTGGCCTTACCGCCACACAATGGGGGACGGTGGCCGAAATGAACATGTTGAAGAAGTCTAGCATAGCGATTGCGTCCGCTTTCGCGGTTCTCGCGACGGTACCCGTGTGGCCTCAATCGGCGCCGGTCCAACAGACTGCGTTGCCCGAGCTCAAGCCCGATGCGCCGGAATCATACGTCGTGCAGTATGGCGATACGCTCTGGGGCATTGCATCCCGTTACCTGAACGAGCCGTGGCGGTGGCCGGAGCTGTGGCGCTTCAACGAACAACAGGTCCGCAATCCGCATGAGCTTCGGCCGGGTCAAACGCTTACCCTTGATCGCGCCCGCGCACAATTGTCCACGCGCGATCAGGCGGAGGGTACGGTCCCTCTTCGGGTCAACACCCGCGGTGAGACGGTCCTCTCACCCCGCGTGCGGGTCGAAGTGCAAACTATGGCGGCCGTCGCCAGTATTCCGGCGAATGTCATTGAACCTTGGCTATCGCGACCATTGGTCATCGAAGCTGGGCAGCTGGCGAGTGCGCCGCGCATTTTCGCCAGCGAAGAGGGTCGATACAACCTCGGCACTGGCGGCAAAGCCTACGTTGAAGGACTCCCGCCGCGTGGGGACGAAGCGGGTTGGCACATCTACCGCACCGGCCGCCCGATGATCGACCCCGAGACCAAGCAAACGCTCGGGTTTGAGGCGGTGTTCGTGGGCGCCGCACATGTGCTGAAGCGAGGCGATCCAAGCACGATCCGCATCCGATCAGCGTCAATTGAAGTCTCCCCGGGTGATCGACTCATCCTGGAAGAGCACAGCCGGGCGCTCAACTATGCGCCGCGCCCAGCCGGGCCCAATGTCAAAGCGCGAATCATCAGCATTTATGGTGGGCGCGGAGATTCTTCCGTTCTCGATAGTGCTTCGAGCGAAAAACGAATCGACGTGGCCAATTACGATACCCGCCGCGAAGCCGGTCCGTTGCAGATCGTGAGCGTCAATCGAGGCAAGAACGACGGGCTTGAACCGGGCCATATCCTGGCATTGCATCGATCGACCGATATTACCTACGATCGCAGCATCGGAAATTACTACCTCGGAGAGCCCCGTCAGCCTGGAATTTCGCTGCCGGAAGAGCGTTACGGGTTGATCTTCGTGTTCCGGACGTTCGAGCGGGTTTCTTATGGACTCGTCGTCCAGGCTGAGCGACCGGCTATGCCCGGCGACGTCGCGCGCGCGCCCTGATTACGGAGCGCGATTCGACCTCCAATCCCGAACGATGAGCCGCACCGACCTCGCGGCGTGGCTACGGCTCACCAGCGTACGCGGACTGGGCGGTCGAACACTCCGCAAGCTGCTCAAAGCGTTCGGGTCACCCGAGGAGGTGCTCGGTGCCAGTCACGCCACATTGGCGCGGGCTGTCGGCGAGCCACTCGCCTCGGCGATTGCCAAGCCGCTAGACGAGGCGCTCATTGAGCGGACGCTGAATTGGGCAG
>JANMUI010000099.1:0-2788 GCA_031391405.1 Betaproteobacteria bacterium | reverse complement strand
TTG
The DNA here is from genome assembly GCA_031391405.1 of Betaproteobacteria bacterium. Classification (GTDB taxonomy): domain Bacteria; phylum Pseudomonadota; class Gammaproteobacteria; order Burkholderiales; family SG8-39; genus SHXR01. The sequence continues at coordinate 2,785 of JANMUI010000099.1, read as the reverse complement.
CCCACCACACCGCCCCGGCATCTTCGGGCGCTGTAGCAGCTTCAACGATTCCTCGATCTGTGCCGTACCGAGACCGATACCGCATTTCGCTTTCCGCATCATCGCACTTGCGATTATGCGGTCGTTCCGTGGCTTGCCGGCGTGCTGCCCGATCGGTTGCTGCGGTAAGAAGCTACGCCATTCCATTGCGACCCGTAGAATAGGAGCCTGGTGTTCAAGCAGTTCAAGCCTGGAGTGCTATGCATGACGACAATACTTACTGAAGACGGTGCCATCGAAGTCGAGGCTTCGTATGGACTTTGGCTCGATGTACCCGATGCTGAGCGCGCAACGGGTTGGACCCTGAAACCGGAGGGCATGTGTCGCGATGAGCGTTGCGTGCCGTTGGCCGGTAACGCGGTACGTGGCGGCAAGGTCGATGTCGCGGCGTTCTGGCAGCGGCTGGGCGCACCGATCGTCCACGATGACGCGAAGGAGGTCTGGGTTCTCGGCGCGAGCGCCCACGATCGAAACACCGCCCTCGCCGGCACCATGGCGCCCGATTTCACCCTGCCCGATCTGACCGGCAAGCCGCACACGTTGTCGGATCTGCGTGGGCGCAAGGTTTTTCTCACCACTTGGGCGAGTTGGTGAGGCTGTCGACTCGATCTGTCCGTGTGGCAGGCCTTGTACGACGATCTCAAGAATGCCGGCTTCATGGTAGTGGCGGTGGCCGAGGAAAGCCGTGGCGCCGAGCAGGCGCGCTCTTGGATTGAGCAATCCGGCGCGACCTACTGGACATTGATCGACGCGGAACATCGTGTGTCGGCGCTCTATGGCATGGTCAATGTGCCCCAGGCGGTGTGGATCGATGAGCGCGGCAGAATCGTGCGTCCGGCCGAGACAGCCGGATCGACGGATCATTTCCGTCACATGGACCGCATCACGAAGGTGCTTCCTCCGGAAGATTCTGCCGCCCGCGCGAAGGCTCGGGCGTTTTATCTGGACGCGGTACGCGACTGGGTGCGAAGCGGAAAGCATGCGCTCGATCCGAAGGCTGTCGCGCGCAAGCAGCCCCGCATCACGACCGATATCGTTCTCGCGCTCGCGCATTTCCGCCTGGGCGTGTGGTTGCGCGAGAAAGGCCGAACCGCAGAAAGCGATCGTCATCTCGCGGAAGCAAGCCGGTTGCATCCGAATTCCTGGAGCCTCTGGCGGCAGGCCGCGGATCTCGAAAAGGTGGGCAATGCGGTGAGCCCGGCATTCTGGGAGCGGGTCGATGCGCTCGGTGGCAAGGCCTACTATCCGCCACCCGACATTCCCGGCTTTGGCGCTGCGTAGCGCACGATCAGCGGGATCGCAACATGGATCCCGCGCTCAACGATTGACGTCGAACAGCACGTCGCCGCGTTTCAAGACACTTCGCGCGATGACCGAGCGGTGGATCTCGGAAGTGCCATCGAAGATCCGAAAGATGCGGGCATCGCGGTAGTAGCGCTCGATCGCCAGATCCTTGCAAAAACCCATGCCCCCATGGATCTGCACGGCGCGATCGGTCACCCGGCCCAGCATCTCGGCGGCTTGCACCTTCACCATCGAGATCCAGTCACGCGCGTCCTGCCCCTGATCGATGATCCATGCGGCATGCAGAACAGCCAACCGCGCTGCATTGATCTCGATCACGCTGTCAGCCAGCATCTGCTGGATCATCTGGAAGTCGCCGATCGGTTTTCCAAATTGCTGGCGCGCGCCGGCGTAATCGGTCATCAGCTTCAGAACATGCGTGGCTTTGCCGACCGCACGCGCGCCTATTTGCGCGAGGCGAACGCGGCCTAGAACTTCCAATGCGAGCCGAAGGCCTTTGCCTTCCGTACCCAACAGGCAATCGTGGTCAAGCGCGACATCGTCGAACCAGAGCTCGAGATGCGTGGTTCCACGTACGCCCATCATGGCCTGGTTCTTACCGACCCGAAACCCCGGCAGCCCCTTGTCGACCATGAATAGCGAAATGCCCTTGGGTTGACTGCCGGGATCGGTGACCGCGGACACGACGAAGAAATCGGAAAATTCGCCGTCGCTGATGAAATGCTTGTTGCCCGAAAGCCGCCAACCATTTGCCGTCTTCACTGCCCGCGTGGCAATACCCGCCGCATCCGACCCGGCACCCGGCTCGGTGAATGCCAATGCGCAAACGCGCTCGCCACGCACCGCAGGCAATAGCCATCGCTCGATCTGCGCACCTTTGCACTCGAACAGCACCTCATAGAGATTCCCGAACGCACGTCGAATCAGGATGTCGGTGGTATGGCCGAATTGTTCTTCCACCAGCATCGTGTCGAGCGCCGAGAGCCCGCCGCCACCGAAGCGCTCCGGGACGTTCATTCCGTACAAGCCTAGGGCCCTTGCCTTCTCGTGGATCGCGCGCGCGAGCGCCGGGTCGAGCGCACCCGAGTCCTCGACCTGTTGCTCGATCGGCTGCAGCTCTTCCTGAATAAAACGCCGAACCGTGTCGATCAGAAGCCGCTGCTCGGTGGAAAGCGAGAACTCCATGATGTCGGTATTCGACTTGCGCCGATGGATGCTATCGTCGATATTATCATTCACCCGCACCGCATCTCTGCGATGGGATCGCACGCAGGGCGGTTGCCCGGAAGGAATCCATGAGTAGCGTCCCAATCCTGAACGGTGAAACACGCATCATCGCCGTCCTTGGTGATCCGATCGCTCAGGTGAAATCACCCGGCAATGTCACGCAGATCCTGCAGGCCAAGGGCTGCAATATCGTGGTGGTGCCGATTCACATCGC
>JANMUI010000091.1:0-10172 GCA_031391405.1 Betaproteobacteria bacterium | reverse complement strand
AAGCTCAAGCAGATGGAGCAAGGCCGTTTGCCGCGCGCCGAGTTCATGCAGCATATCGAAGAGACGGCGCGCGATCTGGTTGACCGGATCAAACGTGGAACGCTTCTCGACGAACCGATCGCAACGCTCGCGACGCCTTGCCCAAAATGCAGCGGCGCCCTGATCGAGAACTACCGCAAGTTCCAATGCACGAAGTGTGACTTCTCGTTTTGGAAAGTTATCGCGAGCCGGCGCATCGAGAATGCCGAAGCCGAAGCACTGATCACCACACGCAAGATCGGGCCGTTGCAAGGATTTCGGAGCCGCCTCGGTCGGCCGTTCTCGGCCCTAGTGAAAATGAAGGACGACTACACGATCGAGCTCGATTTCGGTCAGTCCGATGGCGATGCTGAAAACGGCGGCACGCCCGTCGATTTCTCGGGGAAGGAAGTCTTGGGCAAGTGTCCCAAGTGTGGCGCAGGCGTCTATGACCACGAGATGTCCTATGTCTGCGAGAAAGCAGTCGGCGCCGCCCGCACCTGCAAGTTTCGAAGTGGAAAAATCATTCTGCAGCGTCCGATCGAAATCGAGCAGATGAGAAAACTGCTCGCCACCGGCCGCACGGACTTGTTGCCGCGCTTCATTTCGTCACGCAAGGGACGGCCGTTCTCCGCGTTCCTCGTGGTAAAGCCCGATGGCATGGTGGGATTCGAATTCGCTCCGCGCGAACCGAAGGCAGGAGCCGCGAAGGTTGCGGCCAAGGCCACAACCACAAAGGCGACAACCAAACTAGCCGCAAAGAAAAGCCCAAGGAAGAAAGCCGCGGTGGCGCCTGCTGCCGCACCTGTGGTTGCACCGGTCGTGAAGAAAATTGCCGCCAAAAAGAAGAAAGCCCCGGCGCGCGCGAAGACGACTACGAACTGACCGGCCTCGCGTGGGCTGATTCTTGATCGGCGAGCATTTCCGGTCGACGACCCAAGTACAGAATGATTGCGCCTCAGAAGTTACGACTCAGATGTCGAGTCGCGCCACCAATGCGTTCTTTTCAATGAACTCCCGCCGCGGCTCGACGTCATCACCCATGAGCTTGGTGAAGATTTCGTCGGCGGCGATGCCATCTTCGATCCGGACTTTCAGCAATCGGCGTACCGTGGGGTCCATGGTTGTCTCCCAAAGTTGCGAAGGGTTCATTTCGCCCAGCCCCTTGTAGCGTTGGATCGTTGCATGGCGCTCGACCTCTGCGCGAAGCCATTTGATCCCCTGCGCGAACGAAGTGACGACATGTTCGTGATCGCCACGCTTCACGCTAGCGCCTGGCCCGATCAGACCTTCGATCAGTTTCGCGGTCGCCTGTATTTGCGCACAGTCGCCTGAAATCAAGAAGTCCTCATCGATCATGGTGACCCGGCGATTGCCGTGTCGCATCCGCTCGATTATCAATTGATGACGCTCGAGCTTCTCGTCGTAGCGAACGGCGATGCGCGCAACATCGGCAGGCAGACCAGCTGAAAGCCGAAGGGCGGAGGCTTCGGCATTGGACGCCGTCGACAGATCGATCGAGATTCCGTTCAATAGCGCGTGCAAGACATCAACATCGTAGATTCTCGAGAGTCGCGAGATCACCGCCTCGGCGAGGAGATACGACTGTGCCAGCAGGATCAGTGCGTCGCCTTCGATCGCGTTTGCGCCTTCACGCGGCACAAGCGTCGCGCCAACAAGCGCTTGTCCGAGGATGAACTGGTCGCGTTCGTGATCGTCCTTCAGATAGCGCTCTTCCTTGCCGAGCTTTATCTTGTAGAGCGGTGGTTGCGCGATGTAGATATGGCCGCGTTCGACGAGATCGGGCATTTGTCGGTAAAAGAACGTCAGTAGCAGCGTGCGGATGTGAGCGCCGTCGACGTCAGCATCGGTCATGATGATGATGCGGTGGTATCGCAATTTGTCGAGCGAATACTCTTCCTTGGTGATCCCTGTCCCGAGTGTCTGTATCAGGGTCACGATTTCCTGAGAGGATATGAGCTTGTCGAACCGCGCGCGCTCGACGTTAAGGATCTTCCCCTTGAGCGGAAGGATCGCCTGAAATTTCCGGTCCCGCCCTTGCTTGGCGGATCCCCCGGCCGAGTCGCCCTCGACCAGGTAGAGCTCCGATCGCGAAGGGTCCTTCTCCTGGCAGTCGGCGAGCTTTGCGGACAGTCCGAACGAATCCAGGACGCCTTTTCGCCGTGTGAGGTCGCGCGCTTTTCGGGCGGCCTCGCGGGCCCGCGCGGCATCGATGATTTTTGTCGTGATCACCCGCGCATCGTTTGGTTTCTCGAGGAGAAATTCCATGAGCTTCTCGGCGACGACTTCCTCGACCACCGGCCGGACTTCCGATGAAACAAGCTTGTCTTTCGTTTGCGACGAGAATTTCGGCTCCGGTACCTTGATCGACAACACACACGTCAATCCTTCGCGCATGTCATCCCCGGTAGTTTCGACTTTCGCCTTCTTGGCGATTTCATGCTGATCGATGTACTGGTTGAGGGTTCGCGTCATCGCCGCGCGAAGGCCGGTGAGATGGGTTCCACCATCGCGCTGCGGGATATTGTTCGTGAAGCACTGGACCGATTCCTGATACGAGTCGTTCCACTGCATTGCGACTTCGACCTGAATGCCTTCCTTGTGACCAACCGCATGAAAGATAGTCGGGTGAAGAACGGTCTTCGCGCGGTTGATGAAATCGACAAAGCCCTTCACCCCTCCCACGAATGAGAAGTTCTCTTCCTTGGCAGTGCGCTGATCGACCAGCGTGATACTCACGCCATTGTTCAGAAACGAGAGCTCACGAAGACGGCGCGCCAAGATATCAAAGTGGAATTCGACATTGCCGAAGATCGCCGCGCTCGCCAGAAAGTGCACTTCTGTTCCGCGCCGTTCGGTCGTCCCCACGATCCTGAGAGGCTCGATCCGCTCACCACGCCTGAACTCCATGAAGTGATGCTCGCCGTCGCGGCGGACGTTCAGGCGCAACCATTCGGACAGCGCGTTGACCACCGACACGCCCACGCCATGCAGGCCGCCCGAAATCTTGTAGGAGTTGTTGTCGAACTTCCCGCCGGCGTGCAGCTCCGTCATAACGATCTCGGCGGCGGACCGGTTGAACTCGTCATCGGCGTGAACCCCGGTTGGGATGCCACGGCCGTTGTCGGTAACACTGATCGAATTATCGGTGTGGATGGTTACGACGACTTCGTCGCAATGGCCCGCTAATGCCTCGTCGACCGCGTTATCGACGACCTCGAATACCATGTGATGCAATCCGGTACCGTCCGACGTATCGCCGATATACATACCGGGGCGCTTGCGTACGGCATCGAGACCCTTGAGCATCTTGATGCTATCGGCGCCATAGCCGTTTGCGCCTGACTCTTCGTGACGTCCGTTCGAACCGCTATCGGATCCGCCAACTGCTCCGGTCGGGATAAGACCGTTGCCGAAATGATTAGACTTCTCGGGAGGCGGTGATCCTTCTTGCTCAACTGACATACTTTGAAACCTCTGACATCGACCCGTATCGGGATCTAGATTCGCATCGGCATGACGACGTATTTGAAGTCGTCCTGTCCTGGAATGGTCAGCAAGGCGCTCGAATTAGCATCGCCCAGCGCCCATTGCACTTCGTCGACGGTGAGATGATTCAAGACATCGAGCAGGTAGCTCACATTGAATCCAACGTCGAGCGCTTCGCCGGAGTACTCGATATCGAGCTCTTCCTGTGCCTCTTCCTGCTCGGTGTTGCTGCAGCTGACCCGCAGACTGTTCTCGGAGAGGATCCAGCGAACGCCGCGGAACTTGTCGTTCGTGAGAATCGCCGCGCGTTGCAGAGCGTGTTGAATCTGCTCTCTCTTGACCGTAATGAGGCGGTTCTGCTGCTTTGGGATAACGCGGTTGTAATCTGGAAATTTTCCGTCGATCAATTTCGACACGACAACCGTATCACCGAACACGAACCGCGCCTGATTCGATGAGAGTTGAATCTCGATTTGTTCATCACCTTCGGCGAGTAGGCGCGTCAGCTCGAGAACGGTCTTGCGCGGCAGAATCACCTCCTGACGGCCGAGCTCTTCCGGCGCGACTTGTTTCGTGGCGAATGCCAAGCGGTGACCGTCGGTTGCGACGACCCGCAGCTCACCGCCCTCGACGACCATCAACAGGCCGTTCAAGTAATAGCGGATATCTTGCTGAGCCATCGCGTATTGGACGAGGGCAAAGAGTCGCTTGAGGACGCCTTGCGCCAAGCTGAAGCTCACCGCGTCACCTTCAGGCGGCGCCATTCGAGGAAAGTCCTCGGCAGCAAGTGTCTGCAGACTGAAACGACTCTTTGCGCTGCGAACCTGCATGCGCTTGTCCTGGAGGACGGCGCTGACTTCCGCGCCTTCCGGCAAGGCCCTCAGGATATCCAGGATCTTGCGGGCGCCGACGGTCACCGAGCGCTCTTCGCCCTCTTCCACGGGGATCGAAGCACTGATTTCAATTTCGATATCGGAGGCAACGAATTGGAGCGTGTTCGCGCGTCGAACGAGCAGGACGTTCGAAAGAATCGGTAACGTCTGCCGCCGCTCGATGATGCCCGCTACCGACTGGAGCGGTTTCAGCAGAGATTCACGCGATGCTTTTACTAAGGTCATTGCCTAAATTCTCCTAAGAATAACTGCTGTTTACTCCTCGGACTTTCAGTGGATAAGTGCAGATAACCGTATGCAGTGAAGGAGTTGAAGAGCGCGCAACCGTGTCCAGTTCCTGTGGGGAAGTGCTGCATGAAACATGAACAACTTTTTCGAAACGGCGATATCTGCAATTGATCCACAATCCATCCCCAGGTTGTTCAGGATTAGCGACGAACGGTCATTTGGGGTGCTCTAACCTTTCAATACCTGTTCCAGCACGTGGTAATCGCGGTTAAGGGATGGATCCTTTTCGCGCAGCGAGGCGATTGTTCTGCACGCGTGGAGCACGGTCGTATGGTCGCGGTTTCCAAACCCATCGCCGATATCGGGAAGGCTCAGTTGCGTAAGCTCCTTGGCCAGCGCCATCGCTACCTGGCGTGGTCGCGCGACATTCCGAGAGCGTTTCTTCGAGTGCATATCGGATACCTTAATCTTGTAGAAGTCCGCGACGGTTTTTTGAATGTTCTCGATCGAGACCTGACGGTTGTAGACGGAGATGACGTTGCGTAGCGCTTCTTTGGCGAGGTCGAGGTTTATTTCTCGGGCTGAGAAGTTCGCGAATGCGAGCACACTGTTGAGTGCCCCTTCGAGCTCGCGCACGTTCGAGCGAAGATGCTTGGCGATGTAGAAGGCGACTTCTTCGGGCACCGCGGTTCCGAGTGCTTCCGCCTTCTTGAGGATGATGGCGACGCGCATCTCCTGCTCAGGCGGCTCGATCGCGACGGTAAGACCCCAGATGAAGCGCGACTTGAGCCGCTCGTCGAGTCCGACGATTTCTTTCGGATAGGTGTCGGATGTGATGATGACTTGCTTGTGTGATTCGATGAGCGCATTGAACGCGTAGAAAAATTCTTCCTGCGTGCGGTCTTTGCCGGTAAAGAACTGGATGTCGTCGATCAACAGGACATCAAGCGAGTGGTAGTCGCGTTTGAATTCATCGAAAGATTTCTGCTGATAGGCGCGGACCACATCGGAGACATACTGGGTAGCGTGTAGGTACCGGACGCGGGCGGTACGTTCCTGCGCCTGTACGAAATTGCCAACGGCCTGGATCAAGTGCGTCTTGCCAAGTCCAACGCCACCGTAGACGAAGAGCGGGTTGTAGGAAGCACCGGGGTGTTCGGCAACTTGCATCGCCGCAGCCCGCGCGAGCTGGTTTGCCTTGCCGGCGACGAAACTCTCGAGGGTGAAGCTCGGAATAAGATTTGATCGTTCCGCGAGCGCGACCGGCGTGGCGCGGCGCTCGAGCGGGACGGTGAGTCGAGGGGGCGGCTCGCCGTTTGCCAATGGGGAAGGCGCCTCGATGACTTGCGGCGTCGCTTTCTGCTCGTTGAGTGCCTCAAGGCTCATGCTGACCTGGATACTCGCACCCGACACTTCGTTTGCGAGCGCCTGGATGCGGCTGAAGTAGCGATCGCGAACCCATTGCATGACGAACCGATTCGGGGCGAGAACACGTAATTCACCGGGACCGGGAACCAGAGCGCGAAGCGGCTGAATCCAAGTGGTGAATTGCTGTTTGGAAATTTCTTGTTCGAGCCTCGAAATGCAGGCTTCCCAGACCGTGCTCATGGTCAGTCCGTATTCACGCCGAGGGGTAAGTAGGGCGATTGCCGTGGGGTGCGCACTGCGATCGAGTAGAAGGGAGACGGGTCTCATTCAGCTCACTGAACCGGACTCGAATCGAAGGATGCTTCCCCTCGTATTCTCCGTCAACGGGCGTGTCCCCGGTCGAGCAGCAACGCCCTCTTTTCTGCGATCCGGTTCTGGTTTTTGAGGCCCGAATCAACAGCAAATTTCAGCCTCGTATCTTACGCCGATTGATCGGACTTATCCACAGGAAACAGCCCAATCATTGACAGGTGCCAATGGAAGGCTGTCTAATTTGCGGTTTTCCTATTTTGGCGATCACTTTCAAATGAAGCGCACATATCAACCTTCGGTGGTCCGCCGCAAGCGCACCCATGGATTCCTCGTTCGTATGCGGTCTCGTGGGGGGCGGGCGGTCATTCGTGCGCGTCGCGCCAAGGGCCGGGCACGTCTGGCAGTCTGAAACCCCGCGAGCGGCTGCGCCGGGGGCAACGGCTTCAAGCGGATGCGGTCCAGCTCGCGCTGAGCAAGGGCAAGACCCGGCGTGGCGAATATTTCAGGTTGTACTTTCGGGTCAGTGGCGTGCCAATGGCTCGAATAGCATTGATCGTATCGAAGCGCAACGCGCTGCGTGCGGTGGATCGCTCACGCGTTCGCCGTTTGATTCGCGAGTCGTTTCGAAAAGAGCAGGAGCGGTGGCGCGGCGTGGACTGCGTGGTACGTCTTTCGGGCGGCTATTCGTCCGAGCAGCCCTACGTTGACGATTTGATCCGGTTATTTCGGCGCGCACCTTGAAGATTATTTGTACCTCGGCGATTCGGGCCTATCAGTGGGGAGTGAGTCCGATGCTGGGAATGCATTGCAGGTTCTTTCCCACATGTTCGCATTACGCGATCGAGGCCATTGAATCCCACGGGGTATTCGAGGGTTTGTCACTGACGGGCCGGCGGCTTCTCAGATGCCATCCCTGGCATCCCGGAGGATTCGATCCGGTTCCCGAACCGAAAAACAAATCTGGTGGTTGACCGGCCCGCGGATTCCCCACGTTCCGGTTGAGTTCGATAGGCACACCACAGCCGCACCGATACTGCACATGGACACGCAACGTCTGATCTTGTTGGTTGTTTTCTCATTCTCGATCCTGATGCTCTGGGAGGCTTGGCAGAAGGAGCAACGCGGCCCCTTGCCCACCGCCTCGAAGCAGCAGGCGCCAACCGAGGGTGTGGTACCGGCGCCGTCGGTACCGGAAGGCGTGCCGAGCCCGGCTGCGGGAAGTCCGACGTCGGTTCCCGGAACGGGATCGGTCGCGGCGCCTGCGCGCGCGGATTCGGGCGTGCCGGGCGCGACGGAATCGAATCCGCGTTCGCGGTCCCGCATCAAAGTCGTCACCGACCTAGTCGCGGTCGAGATCGACCCGCTGGGGGGCGACATCGTTCGGCTCGAGCTCTTGAAGCACAAGGAAGCGAACGACGTCTCAAAGAATCTGGTCCTCATGGCGCCGGAACATCGGTATACGGCACAGAGTGGTTTCACCGCCTCGCAATTGCCCAATCATAAGACTCTCTATACCGCGGATCACGAAGAGTACCGTCTGGCAGCGGGGCAATCGAAAGTCGAGGTTCGCCTTCAGGCAACGACGCCTGAAGGCGCGGGCGCCACCAAGACGCTGGTGTTCCATCGGGACAACTACATCATCGAAATTGTCCATGTAGCGCTGAACGCGACGACATCGCCAATCGCGACGAAAGCCTACTTTCACCTGACGCGCGATTCCAAGGCGCCCGCCGAAGATCAGGCGATGGTGATGACCTTCACCGGCCCTGCGATCTATACCGATAAAACGAAATATCAAAAGATATCGTGGAGTGACGTCGACAAGAACAAGCCGGATGTTCCCGCGGGCCTCTGGACCGAGGGCTGGGTTGCGATGGTCCAACATTACTTCGTTTCTTCCTTGGTTCCGCCGGGAACGGTCAAGCGCGAGTTCTATGTAGGAAAGGTCGACGACTACTATCGCGCGGGGATGATTCTCGACGTGGGATCGATCGAACCGGGCGGCCGAGCGAGTGCCGCGATGCAGCTCTACGTGGGGCCGCAGGAGCAGGACAAACTAAGCGCGTTGGCGCCTGGGCTCGATCTGGTCGTCGACTACGGTTGGCTCACGGTATTCGCCGCTCCGCTGTTTTGGCTGCTTCGGGTATTCCATGACGGCACGGATGCTCTCGGATTCCGGTTCCCAGGTACCGGCAATTGGGGCTGGGCGATCGTCCTTCTCACCATTCTCGTCAAGTTGGTGTTCTTTCCGCTGTCGGCAGCGAGCTACCGGTCGATGGCGAAGATGAAGCTCGTCACGCCGCGGTTGACGAAGCTGCGCGAGCAGTATGGCGACGATCGGGCCAAGCTCAATCAGGCCATGATGGAAATGTACAAGCAGGAGAAGATCAATCCGTTGGGTGGTTGCCTGCCTATCGTCGTTCAGATCCCGGTGTTCATTGCGCTTTACTGGGTGCTGTTGGGAAGCGTGGAATTGCGCCAGGCGCCATTCATGGGGTGGATTCGAGATCTTTCTTCGCCAGATCCCTGGTATGTGCTGCCGGTATTCATGTTGATCTCGATGGTAATTCAAACCAAGATGAGCCCCGCGCCACCGGATCCGGTGCAGGCGAAGGTGATGATGATGATGCCCTTCATCTTTGGCGTCATGTTCTTCTGGTTCCCTGCCGGGCTCGTTCTGTACTGGTTCGTCAACAATGTTCTGTCGATCGGACAGCAATGGCAGATCTCACGCATGTTCACCGAGAAGAAAGCGCAGACCCCGGCCAAGCGCTAAGCGGGCTTGCTGCGTGTGAGCGTCCCTGAGGTGGGCACTCGGCGAGCGCCGAAGACGGACATCATCGGCGCCATCGCGACGCCTCCTGGGCGAGGCGGCATCGGTATCGTTCGCGTTTCGGGGCCCGATCTTGCCGATTGGGGATCGTCACTGATTGGACGCGATTTCGTTCCGCGTAACCCCATGCGGGCACGATTCCTTGATCGCGATGGCGTCGTCCTCGACGACGGATTGGCGCTGTACTTTCCGGCGCCGCATTCCTACACCGGTGAGGACATCATCGAGTTGCATGGGCACGGCGGCATTGTCGTGAGTCGAATGCTGCTTGCCCGCGCGTTGGAGCTGGGTGCCCGCCTGGCCGAACCCGGGGAGTTCACCCGGCGTGCGTTCCTGAACGACAAACTCGACTTGGCGCAGGCCGAAGCGGTTGCAGACTTGATCGATGCGTCGACCGAGAGCGCTGCCCGTTCGGCAATGCGATCGCTCCAGGGCGAGTTTTCACGACGGATCGAGGCGCTGGTTGCGCAACTCGTTGAATTGCGAATGCTCGTGGAGGCGACCCTCGATTTTCCAGAGGAGGACATCGATCCGATCGATCGGAGCAATGCACGGGAGCGGCTCGCGACATTGCGTGCTTCGCTTCAGGAAACGCTTGCGATGGGGCGCCAGGGAAGTCTGTTGCGAAGCGGCATGCATGTAGTCCTGGTTGGCCGGCCGAACGTCGGAAAATCGAGTCTGGTCAATCGCCTGGCCGGAGAGGAGGTCGCGATCGTGACGCCGATTCCCGGGACGACACGGGACGCCATTCGCCAGACTGTCGCATTGGACGGGGTTCCGGTTCATCTTATCGATACCGCCGGCCTGCGCGAATCGACTGACGTGGTCGAGACGCTTGGCATTGCGCGGACCTGGGCTGAGATAGAGAAGGCAGACATTGCCGTGATGATTGTCGATGCGCGTGTTGGTGTCATCGACGCGGACCGCGAGACGCTGGAAAAGCTCCCGGTGCGATTGCGGCGTGTCATTGTCCACAACAAGGCGGATCTATCGAATAGCACGTGTGGCCG
>JANMUI010000071.1:0-18020 GCA_031391405.1 Betaproteobacteria bacterium | reverse complement strand
CCAAAGAAGCCGTGCTCAAGGGCCAAGGCGTAGGCCTTGGATTTCCGCTTGATCAATTTCTGGTTTCGTTCACGGACGCACAACAACGGGAAGCAACCGTTCGGTCCATGGATTCGCGCCGACTTGGAGAAGATTGGTTTGTCCGGATGCTTCCATCTGACCCAGCATGGCCCGCCGCAGTGACCGCGCGCGGCACCGCGTGGTCAGTGCAGCTACGTCAACCGGAAGGGTGATAGGACCGCTTGCGGGATACTGGATTGGCACTTTCAGTGTCCAATACACAAAGGTAGGCCTTTGGAACGGCTGTGTGCGGCATTCTCTCTATGACTTTGTGGAACTCCTCGACATTCATTCCGCCGCCAAGCCCGTTCCAACTCTCCCTGCGACGCGCGCTGCTTCTTCATCACCAATCATCCGATCCACCGTTCGACGCAATCGCACGCTGCCCGCGTCGACTGCCAGCTTCACACGCGACGTGACGAACGGTTCAGCCTCCGCTGCTTGGATCGCTTCGAGAATGGCCTTGTCTTCCATGAATGTCATGGTGACCTGTTCTGCGAGATCGGCCGACACGGCGGCATCTTCCACCGCGAAATTGCGCAGCACGAACCAGAAATAGTGTGTCGTCGTTTCCGTTTCCGGCGTCATGAAGTGCGCCGAATAGAGCCGTATGGCCGCATCGCGCCCGGCCTCACCGCGATCCATGCATGGCGGCCCGGCACCGAAGTCGACTACCGCGATGTGCGGCGGATACATCCAATAGTATTGCCAGCGATCGACATTGCCTGGCCACTTGCCATAGCGCTGGAGGATCGGCGAGGCCGGGGCATTGGGCGTCCAACGGGTGACGAGGAGCGTGTCGCCCTGCTGGCTTGCCTCGATCGGAATGTCGGCCATCGCGGGGCTACCGAGCGATCGCTTGTGCACATAGACGACGTGCGCGGGGTCGACCAGGTTTTCGCTCAGCAACAGGTAATTCGACTTGACATAGGTGAGCGGCCCTTCGAGAAGCGCCCATTTTGGATGCGGCCCGCGCGCGGCCGCCCATTGCGGCAACTTGTCGAAGAGCATCGATCGATCCGCGAGCGCGGGGTCGCCCGGCCATATCCACACCATGCCCATGTGCTCGGCTGCCGGATAGGCGCGGACAGACGCCCCCGGAGGAATTCGATCCTGGCCCGGCGCGCGAATGCACTTTCCGGTGCTATCGAATGTCAGGCCGTGATAGCCGCATTCGATCGTGTCGTTATGGAGTGTGCCTTTGGAAAGCGGCAATAACCGATGGGGGCACCGATCGAGTAGCGCGACGGGTTGTCCAGCCGATGTGCGGTACAGCACCACCGGCTCGCCGAGAATCGTGCGGGCGAGACACTGGCTGCCCACTTCGGCGCTCCAGGCGGCCACATACCAAGTGTTGCGAAGGAATGCCATGATCCTGCCTCTCCTCGGAAGATTCGCGTGCTTCGGATCGCGACTGGCGCAAGTGTACCGCTCAGACCGCGGATTCCCGTCGCCCGAAACGGATGGGAATCGCCGCACCGATCCTCAAAGTTGCGCTACGCTCCCACATCCTGGGCCCCGTTCGAGGAAACACCATGAGTGAGCTCTTTGATGTCGTATTGAAAGGTGGCCGGGTCATCGATCCGGCTTCAGGAATCGACGGCGTGCGCGATGTCGCGATCAACGGCGGCCGCATTGCAAATGTCGCCGAAAACGTACTGTCCGGCGCCGCCCGCGAAACGATCGACTGCCGCGGCAAGGTCGTGTTGCCTGGGCTCATCGACACGCATGCCCACGTCTTCCAATATGTGACCGGCCGCTTCGGATTGAACGCCGACATGTGCGGGGTGCATTCCGGCGTCACGACCCTCATCGACCAGGGCGGCCCGAGTTGCATCACCATGCCTGCATTCCGTCATCATGTCGTTGAGCCGGCGCAATCGCGCGTGCTCGCGTTTCTTTCCGCGTACATCGTCGGCGGCCTGGAAGGTCACTACTACCCCGAGCTCTATCGGCCCGAATGTCTCGACGTCGATGCGACCGTGCGCGCCGCGAAAGAGAATGCCGATCTCGTGCGCGGCATCAAGGCCCATGCGGAGATCGGCGGCTTCTCGCGCTGGGGGATGGAGGTGATGAAGCTCGCCGCCGAAATCGGTCGCCAGACCGCGCTGCCCGTCTACATCCACTTCGGGCAGCTCTGGCCGCCCATCGAAGGCAAGTCGTTCGATCCGAACCGCATCTTCACCGAATGTCTTGATCTGCTGAAACCGGGTGACGTGCTATCGCATCCGTTCAGCCGGCACCCGGGTGGATTCGTGAATGTCGATGGGACGATGCATCCGTTGATCAAGGAAGCGATTGCGCGTGGCGCGAAGATCGATGTCGGGTACGGGTCGCACTTCAGCTATCGCGTTGCGCGTAATGTGCTCGACGCCGGCATCCTTCCCGATACGCTCGGTGCGGACATGCATGGTTACAACACGCATGTTCCAAAGCCGCGCGGAACGCCCGATTCGCATCCTGATGACGAAATGCATATGTTCGCCGGCAACGCGCAATTCAGCCTGGTGCAGGCAATGACGGGGCTCTTGGCGCTTGGCATTCCGCTCGAGAAAATCGTGCCGATGGTAACAACCAACGCCGCGAAGATGGTGCGCATGGAAGGCGAGATCGGCACCTTGAAAGCCGGTGTGGTCGCCGACGTATCGGTGTTGTCGGATGAACGCGGCCGCTGGACCTTGCAGGACAATGAGAATACTCGCGTCACGACCGAGCGGATGCTGAGACCCGCTTTCTGTCTGCGTGCAGGCAAGCAAGTCAATGCGGATGCGCCAATCCTGCCGCAAGGAATATCCGCGGATGACCGCGTATATTCCTGATTCGTGAATAGCACCGGCAACAAGGGGATCGGCGCGCGTCTGCGCCGCAAGGAAGACGCGCGCTTTCTGCATGGGCAGGGCGAATTCGTCCCCAACATCGCGATGGTCGGGATGCAGAATGTCGCGTTCGTGCGATCGTCGGTCGCGCATGGCCGCATCCAATCGATCACGAAACCGGTTGGTTTCGAGGACGCGGTGTTCACGATCGACGATCTGGTTGATGTCAAACCGATCGTCGCGAATTCAAGCCTGCCCGGCTTCAAGGCATCGAGCCAGCCGGTACTCGCGAAAGACAAGGTTCGATTCGTCGGCGAGATGCTCGCGATGTGCGTGGCACCTACTCGCGCAGAAGCCGAAGACATTGCCGCGCTGGTCACGGTCGAAATCGATGCGTTGCCGGCTGTCACCGACATGCTTAGAGCGCGCGACACGGATGGGCCGCGAGTTCACGAGCATTGGTCGGACAACGTGTTCCTCGCAACGAAGACCGAGGCAGATCTCACCGATATCAAAGCGAACGCCGCGATCAAGGTGCGACGGCATATTCGGACCGCGCGCCAATGCATGGCGCCGATCGAGGGGCGCGGCGTGGTCGCGACCTACGATCGCAGGCTCGATCAGCTACTGATGTATAGCGCGGCGCAAATGCCGCATATCAATCGCGCCGGGCTGTCGGAGTGCTTGGGCATCGACCAGGGCCGGATTCGCGTGATCTCGCCCGATGTCGGCGGCGGCTTCGGCTACAAGGCGCTGTTGCTCGCCGAAGAGGTGTGTCTCGCGTGGCTCGCGATGCGATTGCGGCAGCCGGTGCGCTGGATCGAGGATCGCTACGAACAGCTCTCGGCCGGCGCGAATTGTCGTGAGCACGACTACGACATCACCGCCTACGCGGATGCGAACGGCCGGCTGCTCGCGGTCGACTGCGACGCGACCGTCGATTCAGGCGCGTACTCGCTCTATCCATTCTCCGCATGCCTTGAAGCGGCGCAGGTCGGCTCGATTCTCCCTGGCCCCTATGTGATGGAGAAGTTTCGCTGTCACACCTGGTCGGCCTGCACCAACAAGCCGCCGATCCTTCCGTACCGCGGCGTTGCGCGTACCGGCGTGTGCTTTGCGATCGAGTTGGTGATCGATGCGGTCGCCCGTGCGGCCAAGCGCGAGCCCTATGAGGTGCGGCTCACGAACCTCGTGCCACCGGAGAAGATGCCGTTCTGGAACATCACCAAGAAATATTTCGACAGCGGTGACTATCCGGAAGCGGTGCGACGCGCGGTCAACGCGATCGATCTTCCGGCGTGGCGCCAGCGCCAGAAGAATGGCGAGCCGTACGGTCGCAGGATCGGCGTCGGATTTTCCGTCTACTGCGAACAGGCCGCGCACGGGACATCGGTCTACTACGGCTGGGGCATCCCGATGGTGCCGGGGCATGAGCAGTGCAATGCACGCTTGTCGCCCGATGGCGTGCTTGAGGTGCGAATAGGCGCGCATTCCCACGGGCAGGGGCTCGAGACCACGCTTGCGCAAGTCGCGAATTCGATTCTCGGCATCGACCCTGAGAACGTGAGGATCATTCACGGCGATACCGCGATCACACCGTACTCGACCGGTACCTGGGGATCGCGCTGCATGGTGATGTCAGGCGGCGCGGTCGGTGTCACCTGCAAAGAGATTGAAAAGCGTGTTCGCAATATCGCCGCGAAGCTGATGGAGGTTGCGGCGACCGATCTCGTGCTGGCCAATGGTGAAGTGCGCGTTGCCGGCACCGACAAGAAGATGACGCTCGCGCAGGTTGCCCATGTCTGGTATCGCCAGCCGCAACTGCTGCCGCCCGATGTCGACACCGGCGGGCTCGAAGCGACGCTTGGTTATAAGCCGTTGCAGGACACCGGCACATTCAGCTACGCGTGTCATGCGGTGGTCGTTGCAGTCGATCCCGAGCTTGGCGCGGTGGAGATTCTCGAATATGTGATCGTCGAAGACGGCGGAACCTTGATCAACCCGATGGTCGTCGACGGACAGATCTTCGGCGGCACGGCACAGGGCATCGGCACCGCACTCTATGAAGAGATGCCTTTCGATATGGACGGTCAGCCGCTTGCTTCGACGCTTGCCGATTACATGCTACCCGGCGCAACCGAGGTACCCGCCGTGCGCGTGCTGCATATGGAGACGCCCTCCCCGCTCACCTTCTTCGGGCAAAAAGGCATCGGTGAGGGCGGCGCGATCGCCCCGCCTGCCGCAATTGCCAACGCGGTGAACGATGCGCTGGCCCCGCTTGGTGTTGAAATGCTCGAAAGTCCGATCACGCCACGCCGGTTGTTGGCGGCACTATCGAAAGCTCACCAATCACGTTGATACGCGCCTTCCAGCGATCATGAGTCTCCCGTCAAAGCCGCGCCTTCTGATTACGCGTCGCCTTCCGGATGCGGTGCACGAGCGCGCGGCCGCGAACTTCAACCTCACGCTATGGACCGAAGACCGGCCGATCGGCGATGCGTTCGACACCTGGTCTGAGGGCATGGACGCGATCGTGCTGATGGCCAACGACCGCATGGACGCGGAACGGCTTACGCGGCTTCGCACCCATGTGAAGGCGCTTGCCACATACTCGGTCGGCTACGACCACATCGATCTTCCGGCCGCCACGCGACTGCGTTTGCCGGTGTTCTTCACCCCAGACGTGCTGAGCGATGCGGTCGCCGAGATTGCAATGATGCTCATCATTGCAGCGGCGCGCGATACGACTCGTGCCGAGTCGATCTTGCGCAACGGCGCGTGGGGACCCTGGTCGCCAACGGCGTTTCTTGGCCGTCAGCTCGGTGGGCGCCGCTTAGGCATCTACGGCATGGGCCGCATCGGGCAGGCCATTGCAAAACGTGCGCGCGGTTTCGATCTTGCGATTCACTACCACAACCGCACACGGCTTCCTGCCGATCGCGAACAGGGTGCGTCCTACCACCCATCACTCGACGAACTCATGTGCGTGAGCGATGTTTTTTGCGTCGCCGCACCTTCCACGGTGGCAACGCGCAAATCGGTGAACGGCGCGCGGATTGGGCTCCTGCCCCGCGGGGCGATCTTCACCAATATCGCGCGCGGCGACCTGGTGGATGAAGACGCACTGATCGATGCGATCAGCACCGGCAACATCGGCGCCGCAGGCCTGGACGTTTATGCTCGTGAGCCGCACATTGATGCCCGATTCAAGTCCCTGCCGAATACCACGCTGCTGCCGCACATCGGCAGCGCCGCATTAGAGACGCGCGTGGAAATGGGATTGCTCGCCGTCAATGCGCTCGCCGATTTCATCATGCGCGGAGCGAAGCCGCGGAATTGCCTGAACCCCGAGGCTCTCAATTAGCACACCTCTCACCGGGAGACCCGCCGCCATGTCATCGCCCGCCTTGCAAGCCGCCGTTCGCGATCTCGTCACCGCCAACCGCATCCTTGGCGCGACCAAGGACCTGAAGTTGACCGTGATCGCCTCGATTGCGTTGATGCTGAATGCGCGGATGCAACTGGAGGCGAGCGTCCTCACGATGGCCTCGGGACGACCCATCAAGTATCTCTCGGACGGCGAAGCGGCGAAGCTGATCGATACGATGATGATGCCACGCGGATTGCATCGTGCCTGGGAGTATTGGGCGGCGCGCGCCGGCCGCACGACCGACGTCAACATAGTGAAACGCTAAAGCGCCGCACCTCGCATGAAGCCCGCCAAGTTCGACTACGAGAAGCCGCTCGATCTCGATCAAGCGGTGAAGCTGCTCGTGGCCGCCAAGGGCGAGGCCAAGATCATCGCGGGCGGACAATCACTTGGACCGATCCTGAATCTGCGTCTGGCACAGCCTGCGCTGCTGGTCGATGTGCGCGGACTTGCCGAACTGACCATTACCACGGATGAGCGCGATACCGTCACGTATGGCGCCACGACCACCCATGCGGCGATTGAAGATGGTCGGGTACCGGACGCCACGAACGGATTGCTTCGCAAGGTCGCGCGTGGGATCGCGTATCGCGCGGTGCGCAATCGCGGCACGATCGGCGGGAGCCTCGCACATGCCGATCCCGCCGCCGACTGGCTCAATGTGATGGTGCTGCTCGATGGCGAAATCCAGGTTCGCGGCGTGAATGGCATGCGAACAATACGCGCGAGCGCGCTGGTGAGCGGACCGTTATCGACCGTGCTCGAGGCCGATGAGATCGTGACTGCAATCCGCGTGCCGAAGTTATCGGCCAAGGCGCGTTGGAGCTATTACAAGTTCAACCGCAAGCAAGGAGAGTTCGCCGAAGCGATCGGGGCGTTCGTCGTCGACGAGGCGCGTGGCCTTTCGCGTGGGGTCGTCGGCGCAACATCCGCCGCACCCTTTCCGATCGCCGATGCAAGATCATTCATTGGCTCGTTCGACCAGGCCAAGGCGGCGCGTGCGGTCGCTGATGCGGGCTTCGTTGCGGGCAGCTATGAATATCAAGTCCATCTTGTCGCGCTGAAACGCGCTGCGATGCAGATCTCGTCATGAAATCGATTTCGATCACCGTCAACGGCAAGCGCGCCTCGGCAAGCGTCGAGCCTCGCACCAATCTTGCCGATTTTCTGCGCGAGCACCTGCACCTCACCGGCACCAACATCGGTTGCGAGCATGGCGTCTGCGGTGCCTGCACGATCGAATTGGACGGCGGTCCGGCGCGCTCGTGCATTGTCTATACGGTCGCATGCGATGGTGCAACGGTGCGAACGATCGAAGGCTTCGAGCAGGACGCGACGATGAACGCGCTTCGCGAGGCGTTTTCCGCGGAGCACGCACTGCAATGCGGCTACTGCACCCCGGGCATGCTGATTACAGCGCGCGATATCGTGCTGCGCCTGCCCGATGCGGATGACGCGCGCGTGCGAGAAGAACTGTCGGGGAATCTGTGCCGGTGCACCGGCTATGTCGGCATCGTGCGGGCGATCAGGCGAGTGCTGGACGATGTCAAAGCGTAGGGCGGACAAGCAGAGCGCATTCCGCCGTATCAAGGCCGACCTAATCCGAAGCGCGTCGAATTCACTAGGCATCGGTGCGGCGGAATGCGCTGCGCCCTTCGACTAGCTCAGGACAGGCTTTTCCGCCCTACGCTTGTCACGCTTGCTGAGGAATATTGATAATCAGGAAAGGGAATGCATATGTTGAGAGTATTCGGAGCAGTGATCGCCATTGCGCTATCGGCGATGTCGCCCTCGTTCGCGGCAGAGGCGACCTTTCCCGACAAGCCGATTCGCCTCGTGATCGGCAGCGCGGCGGGCTCGGGCCCCGATCTTATTTCACGCGTCCTCGCCGAGCGCCTGTTCAAGTCCTGGGGCCAGCGCGTCATCGTCGATTCGCGGCCGGGTGCTGCGGGCATCATCAGCGCGGAGTTCGTGCTTCGCGCACCAGCCGATGGCTACACATGGATGATGTTGACATCGCAATTGCTGGTTGCGACCTCGGTCTTTCCAAACGTGAAGTTCAGTCTCGAGAAGGACTTCGCCTCGATCGGGCTGATCGGCACCGTGCCGTTCGTACTGGTGGTGAACCCGCAAGTGCCGGCGCAGACACTCGCCGAGCTCGTTGCCCTCGCGAAAAAAACGCCTGGCGGACTTCGCTATGGCTCGGCTGGTTCCGGGTCTTCGGAGCACCTATGCGGCGTCATGCTTACAACCCTTACCGGCACGGACATGCTGCACGTCCCCTACAAAGGTGTTCCACAAGCCATCACCGACACGATCGCGAAGGAAGTCGAGTTGACCTACGCGGTGGTGACTGCCGTGCAACCGATGATTCAAGCAGGACGAGTGCGAGCGCTTGGCGTGACGAGTCGCAATCGGGCAGCGCTACTGCCAAGCGTGCCCGCGATTTCAGAGGTGGTTCCGGGCTATGAGATGTTCGGCTGGTACAGCATCGTGGCGCCCACCGGGACGCCGCCCGCGATTCTGTCGAAGGTCAGCGCGGAATTGGTCAAGCTCGTCAAGGAGCCCGAGTTCGGCGAACAGTTGAAGAGCCTCGGTATCGATATTGTAGGCAGTACGCGCGAGGAGCTTGACGTATTCAGACGGGCGCAGACCAAACAGATCAGCGAGCTCGCGAAGACATCGGGGGTGGATGTGAAGTAGTGCTACCCGATCGCGTCAGCGCCACGGCGGCGAGCGCTTCGAGGCCTTGCGAACAGCCTGACCTTGCTTTCCGGCGCCCGGTTCGTCATACTGCATCGCAATTGCAACGCACAAGGTCAGCGATGAAATCCGCCACGTTTCCCTCTCTCCGGGTCGACTCTGGCCTCAGACAAGCCGCCGAAGAAGTTTTGTTGGAAGGCGAGAGCTTATCGGCCTTCGTCGAACAATCCATTCGGGCAAATATTGAGCGGCGACGCGCTCAGAGCGAATTTGTTGCGCGCGGGCTGTTGTCGCGTGATAAGGCCCGCAAGTCAGGTGTCTACGTTCCCGCTGACGCGGTGATTGGCCGTCTCGAGAATCTACTCGCCCGCGCAAAGAAAAAAGCGCCGGCGTGACGTATCGCGTACGCTTCACCAGGGAGGCGGAAGACGATCTTCTCAGGCTCTATGAATTCACCGTTGAGCGAGACGACGGCAGTTGGCTTGCTGCGGACCGCGCGCTGGAGGCAATCAAGAACGGATTGCGAGCGCTACAACTCTCACCATTCAGCTACCGGAAGGCCACGCCCGACAACGCACTTCTGCGTGAGATCGTGATCCCGTTTGGTGGATCTGGATACGTCGCGTTGTTCGAGATCGACGATGCACAAACGGTCACCGTGCTCGCTCTCCGCCACCAACGGGAAGACGACTATCATTGATGATCGAATGCGCCGCTCACTCGCCGCGCGACCGTTTGCTGAGGCACCCCATGCTCACACCCGAACAAGACCAGTTGCTCACCCGTACAGCGGTCGGCACGGCGATGGGCGACCTGTTCCGCCGCTATTGGATTCCCGCTTTTTTGTCCGAGGAGTTACCTGAACCCGACTGCGCGCCCGTGCGCGTGCAACTCCTCTCCGAGCGGCTGATCGCGTTTCGCGACACGCAAGGTCGCGTCGGTCTGCTCGACGAATTCTGCCGGCATCGCCGCGCATCGCTCTGGTTCGGGCGCAACGAAGCGAGCGGGTTACGCTGCGCTTATCACGGCTGGAAGTACGACATAGCCGGTCAATGCATCGACATTCCATCCGAACCCCCCGGCAGCACGTTCTGCAAGGACGTGAAAGTGAAGGCCTACCCGTGCGTGGAGAAGGGCGGCGCGGTCTGGACGTACATGGGTCCACCGGCACTTCGCCCGACGTTCCCGGAATTCGAATGGACTCTGGTGCCCGAATCGCAGCGTTTCGTGTCGAAGCGTCTGCAGGAATGCAACTTCATGCAGGCGATGGAAGGCGGTATCGATTCCAGCCACGTGTCAGTCCTGCATTCGGGCGAGATGCACACCGATGTGCTGCATAAAGGCACGAAAGGATCTGGCTATCAAAAGGATACGCGACCGCAATTCGAGGTCGTGGATTCGCCAGGCGGCCTTCTCATCGGCGCACGGCGCAACGCGGAAGCCGGCCAGTACTACTGGCGCATGACGCAATGGATCATCCCCTGGTACACCATGATTCCGCCCTACGGCGATCACGCGCTCCATGGTCATGCATGGATCCCGATCGATGATGAGAACTGCTGGACCTGGAGCATGTCGCACCATCCGACCCGGCCGCTAAGTGAGATCGAGTGGGAAGCGATTCGCAGCGGGCAAAGCATTTACGCGGACCTCATTCCCGGCACGTATCGTCCGGCGGCGAACAAAGACAACGACTATCTGATGGACCGTGCCGGCCAGAAGAGCGGCCGTTACTATAGCGGCGTGAAAGGCATCTCCATGCAAGATGCTTCCATTCAGGAAAGCATGGGACCGATCACCGATCGCTCGCTCGAGTACCTTGCATCGACGGATATCGCAATCGTGCGGGCGCGTCGCCGGTTATTGCCAAGCGCACCGTCGCTGCCGCAGTCGAGCGAGTTGCCCGGCCTCGATCCCGCCACGCATCGGGTTCGGTCGGCGTCGCTTGTTTCCGCCCACAAGCATCTCGAAGATGCCGCAGGCGAAGCACGGCTCACAGCCGAGGCGGGAACGGCCCATGTTTCAATCTGATCCGCCCGTGATGTTGCGATGCGCGTTACTGATCGGGTCTGCGGCAGCGCTGCTTGCGACCGCGCCGGTATGGTGCCAAGCCTTTCCGACGCCAGGTCGCCTCGTCACCATCGTCGTGCCGTTTTCGCTCGGTACCGGACCCGACATCCTCGCGCGGCTCACCGGTCAAAAGCTTGGCAAGCGTTGGGGCAATTCGTTCATCGTCGACAACAAGCCCGGCGCGAGCGGCAATATCGGCGCCGACCACGTCGCGAAATCACCGAGCGACGGCTACACGTTGATGATGCATGCCACCACCTTCACATTGAATGCCGCCCTCAACAAATCGGCACGCTACGATCCTCTCAAGACCTTCGCGCCGGTCGCGTTGGTCGCGCTCGGCACGCTTGGTTTTGCGGTCAGCGCGAATACGCCCGCGCAAACGCTGAAGGAACTGGTCGAGTTGGCGAAGGCCAAGCCGGGCGATCTCAACTATGCGTCGTCCGGAAACGGCACGCCCCAGCATCTCACGATGGAATTGTTCAAGCTCGTGGCCGGCGTGAACATCACGCATATTCCGTATAAGGACAGCGCCACCGCGACGCGCGATCTGGCCGGCGGATACGTCAATACAATGATTTTTCCGGTGCATACGGCAGCGCCGATCGTGAGCGCCGGAAAAGCACGAGTGCTCGCGGTATTTGGCGATGAGCGCAACACGATATTCCCGAATGCGCCGACGATGCGGGAGGCCGGCTACCCCGACGTGCAGTCGCACGTGTGGTTCGCGCTCTTCGCGCCGGGCGCGACACCGCAGGAAGTCGTGCATAAGATCAACACCGGCATCAATGCGATGCTCGATTTGCCTGACGTCAAGGACGCGTTTGCGAAGCAAGGCTTGATCCCGGCGGGCGGCAAACCGGAGCGGCTGACCGAAATGGTGAAGAGCGATTTCGAGCGCTGGAAACGCGTGATCGCGGACGCGAATATTCGGGCGGATTAACCCTCGCGGGCGGGCTCGCCCGAGCTCCATGAGATCGACGGCGGTCGCGTTTCACCTACGCGATGGCTGCCCTCGAGGCGATGCCGCCTTACCAACCCGGATCGCTTGGCCGCAAACCCAGTAGCGATTTCCCTGCGGCCTCCATATGAACCGGTAGCGCGGCGCCGTGTTGCAAGGTGACGTGGATATCGCGGAAGTAGCGCTCGAGCGGGTTCTTCGTGTAGACGGCGTTGGTGCCCGCGGCATGAAAGACAAGATCGACGGAGCGCGCGGCTTCGTGCATGCCGTGCGTGATCGCCAGGCGCGCCTGCGTGATCGCGGCATCAAGGTCCTGGTTGCCCGACGTGACGCGCATCCATACCTCGCCGACGGTATCGCGTACATAGACCCGCGCTGCGCCGAGAATTGCTTCCGCCTCGGCCGCACGCGCCTGCACGAGCGGCCGGTCACGAAGCAGCGTAGGCGACGACGTCGATGCCTTCGTCGACGCCATCTCAATGAATGCGTTCATGGCGCCACGCGCAATCCCCAGCGCGTTGGCGACGGTCGCCGTCCATACCCAAGTGAGGAATAGGCGCGGGATGTAAAGCGGGCCAGCCTGCTGCGGAGAATCCGCCAACGAGGAGGTGTGCGTCTCCGGAACGAACACATCGCTCACCGCGAAATCGTGGCTGCCCGTACCGCGCAATCCGACGACGTTCCATGTGTCGATGATCGTGATGCTCTCCGACGGCAACCACATGATGCGGGTCTTGGGCGCGCCCGAGGTTGTGAGGATCGGATTTTCGCCATCGGTCACTACGCACGGGCACACCACCCAACGGGCATGATGAATACCGCTTGCGAAATCCCATTGGCCATCGACGCGATAGCCGCCATCGACCCGACGTGCCCGGCCTTGCGGTCGAATCGATCCGCCGAGGCGCAAGTCGGTGGGCGCGCCACTCATCGCTCTGCCTACTTCGGACGGCAGCCAGCCGGTAAAGGCCGTGAGCACGCTCGCGATCATGGTGCACCATCCGATTGACCCATCGGCCTTCGAGATTTCTTCGATCGCATCGAACGCGTCGAGCGGGGCGACCTCCTTCCCGCCCATGCTTCGCGGAAGCATCATCTGCAGCAGACCCGCCTTCGCGAGAGCTTCCGCCAACAAAGGCGGGACGTGGCGCAGCCGTTCGCACTCGTCCCGCGCTGCGAGGACGCTGGGAATCAGCGCTCTTGCCGCAGAAAGTGCGTCGTACGAAGACTTGGCGGTCGATCCCAAATTAGATGGTGGTGCTGGTTTCATATTCGTTGATGTCATACGCGCTCGCTCGTCCCTTTGAAGCCAAGTGTAGCGCTATCGCTGAGCACACCCTATCATTTGCCGAGGGGCGATGCTCCACCCGCGATAGGAGGCAAACCGACGAAAATTTCGTGCGATGGACGGCACCAAACGTCTTGCTATGCGACACGGCGCTTTTCATAGGAAAACAGCCAGTAGTATTGGAACGCAGTGAACTGCATGTTGGTTCCGAAATCAGCAAGGTCCTCCCGAAGCTCGGCCTCGGGAGGGAAATTCTTGACGACCAGATGAACTGAACCGTCATCCAGTCGGCGACGTTGATAGGTGTTTCCGTCGGCATCGCGGTGGTCGATCGGTGTGCTGTTGCCCTCGACATACAGGTTGTCGAGGAACACTACCTTGGCGCCCGTGGCTAAGCGCAGATCAAGGGAGCGTAGAAACCGTGCGCGATCGCGGATAGGAATGTGCGACCACCAGAAGCCGGCGAACGCCGCGTCGAAGGTGCCGAGGTCTTCCGGCAAATCGTAGGCATCTGCCACGCGAAATTCAATGCATCCGGGTGGCCAAGGTTTCTCGGCAGCAACCTCGAGCGTTTCCGCATTCGCATCGATTCCCACGATGCTTTTCGTCTCGTGAACGAGAAAGGTCGCCCAGTATGCAGTGCCGCATGCGACATCGAGCAATCGACAGCCGGCGAACATTTTCGGCAACAAGATCTCGAGTTGCCTGAGGTCAGACTGCCTTTCCGGCTTGGCAAAGATGCGCTCGTACTCACGTGCGCGGGCGGCGTAGTATTTCTTCAACGATGCCTCGATGCGCCGGATAGCGCTCGCGGTAAAGCACGGCTCCGGCCGCTCGGCTTGAGGATCGGGTTGGGCACCAAGCGGCTACTCATACCGGCTTGCCGGAGACGTGGCTTGAGAAAAATGTGATGATTTGTCCGGCCGGCTCGCGGACAGTAAATACCTCATGATCGATAGCTGGCCGGCGTTCGATCGGTGATGGGGAAAGCCCCAGAGACGTAAATCGCTGATGCGTTCCATGCAGGTCGTCGACCATGAGGTCGAACGAAGCATTACCCGCCGCGATGTTGCTTTTCAACATCAGGATCAGATGCGTCCCGCCGCGCAGTTCGAAAACAGAGACCTCCGGACCTTGAAATATCGGGCGCATGCCGATTGTCCGCATGAAGTGCGCAGATTCCTTCATGCGGTCTGTTTCCAGAACGACGTGTGCCACGCCAAGCGGAGGGCGCTGATCTTGGTGGCTCATTTTGCTGTTGCCATGCGCTCCACATCAGCGGCAATCGACGGAGCGTTAGCGGCGAAGGGCACCGCAAGCAAGCGAAGCGCGCTCCCGGGGGTCCGCTGGATGTGATCGTTCGGCGTCAGTTTCTCTCTTGACACATTAGTCACGATCATTCCACCTTCGCACCGGCGTCGTTCACGACTTTCCGCCAAGCATCGATTTCTTTCTTGATCGTTGCCAAGAACTGCTCGGGCGTGCCACCGGCTGGGGAGACTCCATCACTCTGAAGCTTCTCTGCCGTCTCGGTTTGCTTCAACGTCTTTGTCACTTCACTATTGAGTCGGTCGACAATGGGGCGCGGGAGTCCCTTTGGACCGATCAACCCATGCCACAAGACAACCTCGTAGCCGGGGACCCCGGCTTCGCCGTCGCCAGCGCGACGAGCCCTTCGATGTTCTTCACTGGCAGCGACGGATTTACGGCCACGAGCAAAGGTCCCTGCGAGATCTGAATGATCGGTCTGATATCCGCGACCGGATCGAATCGGAGTTTGTAGATGCTTGGGTTTATCGTGTAGCAGCTGGAAGCCAATGTAAGCGTGTAGCTGTCGGCGAGCGATCTAACCCCCCTCGAAGCCCATAGTGCCGCCCGCGCCGGGCTTGTTCTCGACAATGAACTGCTGGTTCAACGGCTGGTTCGGCCTCATGTTCTCAATCGTTGTGAGTTCAAGCCGCCGACTTGTGCTTTCTTAACCAATCCTGCAGCGCAGCGTCCACGCGTGTCTGCCAGCCCTCTCCTGTGGCCCGGAAACTCTGAACTACCTCTTGCGATAACCGAATAGTAATGCGTTCCTTCGTCGGAGATTTCTGCGCTCCGCGCACGCCTACTTTGCGCCGAAGCGAGCCTGGCAGGGCCTGCCGCGCTGAACGGAACCCCTTCAGGTCCTTCGCCGTGATCTCCCTTACTTCACCCTTGGCGTCACTCAGTGGCTTGAGCTTTGGCATAGCGTTTCACCTCGCGCGCGTTGGCCTTCCGGAAACTGATGACACGAATACCTTCTGCAGTCTCAGCGAAACAAAGCACGTGCAGACGAACGCCGAGCATACCTATAGCGATATAGCGTGTTTCGCCATAGTCGTGCCGTTCGTCCACGGCGTATAGCGCGCCCTCGAAGTCGAATTCAGCGGCAGATTCGAACGAGAGACCGCGGTTGCGGATGTTTTGTCTGTTCTTCGCTGGATCGTACGAGATGCGCACACCGCCTAGTGTACATACAAAAAGATGGCTATGCTATGGCTGCTGGAGTGCCAGCGAACTGGCAGATGAAGCCGATTGCTTAGGTGAGCGCCGACCTCGCGCGGAGGCGACGCAAGCATACTGCGGTCTCCCCCGCGCGGGTTGAAGCTCGAACGACGGGTTGGACTTGCCGGCGAGTGTGCTGGCGCTATGGCGTTTTTGCGGCGCCGAGCATGCCGATCCGATGGCATCCGCGGCGGGCTTGGCGGGGTACGTAATTCAAAGGGGTCATTTGTTGCTTTATCCCGTTTAGGCTTTCTCTCTTAAAATAATTCACGCTGACCCCTTTACTTCTTGAGACGGAGCGTAGACCTGCAGCGGGTCGCGGGCCTTGCCGGTGGAGGTCTGCCCGATGTAAGGGTTAAGGCGCGCTCTCACAGACGCAGGCCATTTTGAGAAGCGTCGATGAGCTTTGCAAGGCGATTCATCCTTGTTTCGGCTCGCTTGGCACTGACGATGCACCAGATGGACAGGTGCCGGTAGCCAGGTGGTTGCGCTTCGAAGAACTTCCAAGCTGCCTTGCTCTTGCGGAACAGCGCCAGCTCCTTTGGTGCGAGTGCAGCGGTTTCGGCCTGTTCGTGCGCATATGTACGCGACTTCGTTTCTTTCCGAAGGGCGAATGCGTTGAGGCCCGCTTCGGTCATCCGCCCTTCTGTCCGAAGGACCCGCACTCGCTCGATGTTGATCGCACTCCACGTCGAGGTCGACGTGCGAGGCGTGAAGCGGATCTTGTACGAGTACTCGTCTACCCGAGCGCGTACGCCGTCGATCCAGCCATAACGCAGAGCTTCGTCGACGGACTCTTGCCACGTCATGCTCGGGCGGTCCGTCCCACGCTTGTGGAACCCGACGATCAAATCTGCTTCGTTGGCCGAGTGTTTCTTGAGCCAGGTGCGGAACTGAGCGGGTGATTCGAAGAAGATCGGCGTCGCAGTCACCGGCATTGGCGCGGCCTAACCAAAGATGGCCACCATGATAAAGGTTTCCAATTCTCGTTACTGGTATCTAGATCGAATGGCACTTACTTAGCGTGCGCTGCTCAAGCCTCCGTTCGCCCTGAGCCTGTCGAAGGGTAACGCAGGCTTGTCGAAGGCGGACGATCGTCCACTCAAGGACGCTCCGGCATTCACCCTTCGACAGGCTCAGGGCGAACGGTAAATCCCCTAATTCGCTCAAGTAAGTGCCATTCGTATCTAGATCCGTTTGCCGGTTGGTGTAGATGGAAACCGGTTCATAAAGGTTTATCAGCGTTTGTCGCCGATTCGATTGTTGAAAAACCTCTCCAACGTCGCGTCGCCCCGCTCGATTGCACGCACGCGCTGGCGATTTCCGAGGAACGATTGCGCGCTGTTTCCGTGCCCCGAATACCAGCGCACCGACCATCATTGTCGTGGAGAGCGCGGAGGATATGATGCGCGATCGTTCGCAGGAAGCGGCGATATGGACCTACGAGGCTTAACCATGATTTCAACGCTTACTTCCCTCTCCGCAACCGAGTTGTCGGTACGGATCCGCAACAAGGAACTGAGCCCCGTCGACGTCGTGCGCGCGCATCTCGACACGATTGGACGTCTCAATCCCGCTGTCAACGCGATCTGCACGGTCACCGCTGATCAGGCGCTACGGGATGCGAGGTCGGCCGAGAAGGCGATCATTCAAGGAAACGCGCTCGGTCCATTGCATGGTGTGCCGGTCGGCATCAAGGACGTCACGGCTACCGCGGGCGTGCGCACGACGTACGGATCACCGCTTTTCGCTGATCACATACCGGCGGCGGACAATGAAATCGTCGTGCGACTCAAGCGCGCCGGTGCGATCGTGATTGGTAAGACGAACACGCCGGAATTCGCTTGTGGCGGGAATACGGTGAATGATGTGTTCGGTGCAACGCGCAATCCTTGGGATCTCACGCGATCGGCGGCGGGTTCCACGGGTGGCGGCGCCTGTGCCCTTGCATGTGAAATGATTGCGCTCGCGCAGGGCACCGACTTCGGCGGAAGCTTGCGAATGCCCGGCGCATTCTGCGGTGTGGTTGGCATTCGTCCATCAGCAGGTCTGCTGCCCCCCGATGATGTGAAGCAGCCGTGGGATTTCGGCAGTGTGCAGGGTCCGATGGCGCGCACCGCAGAGGATTGCGCGCTCGGCATCGACGCAATGAGAGGCTGGACT
>JANMUI010000064.1:0-5218 GCA_031391405.1 Betaproteobacteria bacterium | reverse complement strand
AGCTCGCGTACATCACGCTGATTACCACGCAGGAACGCGGCGTACTCGCTTGACTGGCGCACCAGCTCGGACAACTCGGCCCCACCTACCGCGACGACGCAGGGTGCCGCGCCCGGGCTGCGATGCACCGGTGAGTTGCGTCGCGCTTCTTCAGGTGTCAGGTGGATCGCTGCGTTGAGATAGCTCAATCGAATCGGCTCGAGATCGAATAATCCGCTGATGGCAATCCCGGCATGCACGCCTGGAACCTCGAGCGCGATCGCAGTGAGATGCCCACCGGCCGAATGCCCTGACACGATCAATTTCTCTGAGGCGCCGAACTGCGTCGTCAAACGCTCCAGCAACCAGCGGGTACAGGATTGGATCTCCCCGACGATGGCATCCATCGTGGCAGCGGGCGCGAGCGTGTATTCGATCAGCGCCACATTCACGTCGCGCGCCAGCAGGCCTTCGGCGATAAATGCGCTCGGCTCTTTGTCGTTCCACTGCCAGTAGCCGCCGTGGATGTATGCAAGCGTAGGGCGCTTGGGTTTTCCGCAATGGAAAAAGTCGAGACGTTGCCTGGCACCGCTGCCGTACTGGAGGTCCCGGTCGCATCGCGCCCGCGCATAGAGGGCCACACTACGCTCGGTGCGTTCCGCTTGAATCGCCGGGTGATGCGGGACGGCCGCGCGATTGTCGTAGCGCGCGTCGAGCTCGGCTTGCGAGAAATTTCGGTAGACGGGGGTGGGCATGGTCGATCGCCTTCACTCGATGTCTGATGCGAGACCATAGCAGGTCTGGAAATTTGCGCTGCGGGCAGAGGCGTTCACCGATCGCGCATCCCATTGCCGATATACCGGACGGTGCCGGAAACCGTTTCCATCAGCGCCTTGGTGGAGTGCCCCGAGTGAACCGCGATTCCGTGCCTAATTTGGCGACTCCGGCACCCGCGTGAGGCGAACACCGCATGGACAAAGATTCAGCTCGAATGCCCGCATGCCGATAATGAATTTGAGCGTAATCCCACTAAGAGCCCTCCAGATGTTCGTGATAATTGGCTACGCCCTTGCAATGGGGTGCATCTTCGGCGCCTACATCATTCATGGCGGCAACATCAACGTGATCATCGCTGCGATGCCGACGGAGATGATGGCCATCGGCGGCGGATCGATCGGCGCGTTCGTGGTCAACAATCAGCCGAAGGTCCTCAAGGCGACTCTGGCTGCGCTGCCCACGCTGCTGAAAAGTTCAAAGCACACCAAAGCGCGCTACATGCAGCTCATGGCGCTCCTCTACGACATCCTCCAGAAGGTGCGCAAGGAAGGTCTGATGTCGATCGAGTCGGACATCGAAACACCGGGCACGTCACCCATCTTCCAGAAATTCCCGACCATCGCGAGCGATCATCACACCGTGGAATTCATGACCGATTATCTGCGGCTGATGGTGTCGGGCAACTTGAATCCCCATGAGATTGAATCGTTGATGGACCAGGAGATCGACACCCACCACCATGAAGGCTACCAGCCGGTCGCTGCGATTGCTCGATTGGCAGGCGCGCTGCCGGCGTTCGGGATTGTCGCAGCGGTGCTCGGCGTGGTGAACACGATGGGTTCGGTCGGACAGCCGCCGGCCATATTGGGCGGCATGATCGGCTCGGCACTGGTCGGTACGTTTCTCGGCATATTGTTGGCGTATGGAGTGGTCGAGCCGCTCGGTGGCCTGCTCGAGCAAAAACTCGACGACGCCACCAAGGAACTGCACTGCATCAAGACCACACTGCTCTCCAGCTTGCAGGGCTACGCGCCGCAGATCGCCGTCGAGTTCGGCCGCAAGGTGCTCTACTCGACCGAGCGTCCGACATTCGCCGAGCTGGAAGGCCATGTGAAGGGCAAGAAGTAGGAATCCGCGCGCTGACGCGCACGGATTCCTGACGGGGCTGAAAGATCATTGATGCGGTGGCGGATCATCGATCACTTTGTTTGCGTCGATCACCGCTCCCATTAGACCCGTACACCAGTTTGCCTCGCTCGCAGAGCGTTAAGGAACTTGCGCCGCCCCGCGCAAGTTCCCGGATTCGGTCACAATCGTGGCGAACTCAACTTCGCCCTCGCTCGTTCGCCGAAGGAACGCCTCATGCATCGCCTAGCGCGCATTTTCCTTGTTCTTGTCATCGCAGTCGCGCCGGGTATCGCATTCGCGCAAGCCTATCCATCGAAGGCGCTACGGCTCATCGTGCCGTTCCCGGCGGGCGGGCCGGCGGACTTGTTTGGTCGTGCGCTGGCCCAGGGCATGAGTGCGAGTCTCGGGCAACCGGTGGTGATCGAGAACCGTGCGGGGGCCGGCGGGCTCATCGGCGTCGACGCGGCGGCGAAAGCCGCACCGGATGGCTACACCTTGGCGCTCAACAGCGCATCGGTCGTGTCGATCGCGCCGTACTCAATGGACAAGATGCCGTTCGATCCGCGCAAGGATCTCGCGCTCATCACCACGGTCGTGCGCGTGCCCGAGGTTCTGATCGTGCATCCGAGCGTGCCGGCGAAAAACCTCGATGAGCTCATCGCCTACGCAAAGGCTAATCCGAACAAGATCAACTTCGCTTCCGCCGGATCGGGCAGCATTACGCATCTCGCGGTCGAGCTCCTCAAGGTTGAAGCGAAGGTCGAGATGGTGCATGTGCCGTACAAGGGCGCGGCGCCCGCCGTGACGGACCTGTTGGGTGGTCAAGTGCAGATGGCTATTCTGGATGTGCCGGTCGTGCTCCAGCATATCCGCTCGGGCAAGCTCCGCGCGATCGTGACGGCAAGCGGCCAGCGCGCATCGTCGTTGCCTGATGTTCCGAGCACCGTTGAAGCAAAGTACCCGAAGGTCAACTCCGACAACTGGTATGGACTCGTTGCGCCGTCGGCGACGCCGGCTGCGGTGTTGAAACGCATCCATGAGGCGGCGACGACTGCACTACGATCACCGGATATCGTTGAGCAATACGCCAAGGTGAGTGCCGTCGCAATACCGTCGACACCGGAGGAGTACAGCGCGTACCTCACCTCCGAACAGGCGAAGTGGGGCGCGGTGGTGAAGGCGATCGGGTTTCGGGCGACTGAGTAGCCGATTCACGCTCGCGCATGAATCGGCTCATGCACCGCGGAGGGATCCGCGGTGCGGTGTTACGGGCAACCGGCTGCGGCTACTGCCGAGTTTCCCGTTCACGATCGCGTTGGTCTCTTCGCGATCCCCGATCATGATGCCGCGGCCATCGGTGCTGATACAGATCGGCACCCCGACACCGTCGAAGTCGGTGACGATGACGATTGAGATCGATTCGTCGGCCAGTCAATCGCTGCAGTAACGATTGGTGGCGCCTATTCGCAGCGTGGCGCGGGACATGCCGAGCGAATTTACTTCGCCGTCACACTGCGTTGCTAGTCGGCGTGACTGAATTCACGAGCGTCGAGCCGTCTGAAAGATTCGACCCCTTATCCTCGAACCTAAGTGATCGCTCGCGTCTGGGACGTGCGCGCATCTCACCGGGGTTTGCCGGCCAGCACGTGATTGCGAATTGCCGGCACGCGAAAAACGAAGTCAACGGAGTAGGGGGCGCTATGCGCGGTTCGGTAATTGCACCGATAGTGGCAGCAACAGTTGTATTCATGATCACATTGACCGGCTGCGGAGGTGGGGGCGGGGGCGGAGACAGTGCGCCGGCGCCAGCACCGCAAGCACCACCGGCAGGAAATGTCGACTCGACGCCGCCGACCGTTCTCAGTGCAACGCCCGGTAGCAACGCGACTGGCGTATCGGGCAACAGCACTGTTGTCGTGAATTTCAGCGAAGCGGTCAACGGCCCCAATACGACCAGCATGCGCGTGAGTGCGACCGGCGTTACGGTGCCGGGCGCCGTTACCCAAGGCGTCAATCGACTCACCGCGACGTTTGCCCCGACGAGTCCGCTCGCGTGTGGCATCACTCACACGGTCCAACTCGCCTCTGGCATCACCGATGTTGCGGGCAATGCGTTGGTCCCGACATCGTGGTCGTTTGCAGCGAAACAGATTGGCGCATGGCCGTTCGTCGACGGCAACGCGGGGACCGGTATCAATAGAACCAAAACGCTTACTGGCGTGACGCCACGCATCGTGAGCTTGAATTCCAAGCTGTATGCCGCGTGGGCTGAGGGAGGCAGCGGGCAGATCCGAGTTGCGGTGATGGCCGGAACCGATGTGGCGCCGGATTGGCGATTCGTCGACGCGAATGATGCTGTCTTCGGAATCAACCGGACGCCTGGGCAGGTAGGCGCCAATCCGGCTTTAGCAGTCCACAATGGACGGTTATTTGCAGCATGGGCCGAGTTCAATGGAGCCGCGGCCTATCAAATTCGCGTTGCCGCATACAATGGCGACGATGCTTCTCCCGCTTGGAATTTCGTCGATAGCCTCTCAGCAACCGTCGGACTCAACAGGAATGCGCTGCGTACCGCGAGTGTGCCGCAACTCGTTGTTGTTGCCGGCAAGCTTTACGCGCTCTGGACGGAGAGCAAACTCCTCCTCGCGGCAGATCCGCTAGCAATCCCGCCGCGGCTGGTCGACCTCTTCGTCAACCATGTTCGTGTCCGTCGCTACGATGGGGACGGCACCACACCGATATGGGCATTCGTCGACGGCAATGATGCGGTGAATGGCATCAATCACATCGCGCCCGGCGATGCGTTCTACCCGCAGGCGACCGAACTCAACGGCAAGTTGTATGTAACGTGGGATGAGGCGGGTGAGCAAACGGTGACATTTCCGGGGCCAAATCCAGGGGACCCGAATGTCACAGAACCGGTCCACCAGATTCGCGCAAAGGTGTACGACCCGGCATCTCAGCCAGCAATTCCTCCGGCTTCGGCATGGAGATCCGTCGACGGTGGCGGTATTCCCGGTCTCAACAAGGATCGCCTCCTCGCGGCCGGTGACGCATCGCTCGCAGCGGTGGGGAACAAGCTCTACCTGATCTGGGGCGAATACCGGGCCACGCCCCAAGTGAGGCAGATTCGCGTGAGGGTGTACAACGGAAATGACGCAGCGCCGGGTTGGACATTCGTGGACGGCAACGCTGCAATTGGCATCAACCAGAACCCACTGCTGACGGCGGGGGATCCGGCAATCACTGATTCGTCGCAGCCTCCGCGGCTGGGGGCATTCAACGGCCAGCTCTATGCGACGTGGGCCGAGTCGAACGGTCTAACTGCACCGAC
>JANMUI010000041.1:0-2419 GCA_031391405.1 Betaproteobacteria bacterium | reverse complement strand
CGACCACGCTTGCAAAGCGCACGATGCGCTCGGCCACCAGATCCGGATGCTCGACCAGCATGCTCGATTGCGTGATGACACCAGGCATCAGGATCGTGCCTTCGGGCAGTTTGACCGTCTTCCAGACGCTCCACTCGTGTTCATGGCGCGGATTGGCCGCCTCGAATGAATACGCGCCCGCCCGAATGCCAAGCATGATGTCTACGATGTCCTTCAGCTCCATGTCGTGGATGCGCGGCCCCATGTTGATGCCGTAGCAGGTGTGGAAGCGGATCTTGTCGCGCGGGATGTCGCGCAGCGCATGGTTGAGCGCCTCGACGCGAATTTGCGCCCACTTGCGCACATCATCGATGCTCATCGACGGCTGGCGATTGAGATGCGTGACAAGGCGCGGATCGTCGATCTGCAGGATCAGGCCGGCGTCGACGATCGCCTGATACTCGACCCGCATCGCCTCGGCAATTCCATACAGATATTCCTCGGCGGTCTTGTAATACTTGTTGGTCTGCCAGGCCTCGACATTCGATGGCGCGATCGCCGGCATGAATCCTTCGAACACCTTGAGGCCGCTCATCGCAGCCTTGAACGTGTCGATGTCGTTCTCGAGTTGTTGTTGTCCCTTGTAGGTGATCGGCCCAACGCATTCGAGATGTTGTGCGCGACTGTAGGGGCCGGGGCCCGATTCTGCCGTCTTCTGATAAAACTCCGGAAACGATTGGAACTCGCGTGATCCGGCGAACGGATTGCCGGGCGGCCGTGCCTTGCCGGGTGCGAAGCCACCCAGCCGCTCGTTGATGTAGTGCAGGAAGCTCGGCTTGCCGAATTCGCCGTCGTTGATCACATCGAGGCCGACATCGGCCTGCCGCTTCACAACCGCCGATACCGCTTCCTTGATGCGGGCGGTAAGCGCAGCGGCATCATGGGGCTCGCCATTCACGCGGGCCTGCACCATGCCTACGAGATCATCGGGTCGAACGAGACTGCCAACGTGCGTGGTAATCATGCGATCGGTGCTGCGTTTCATAGTGATGCCTCTTAACTCTTTTGCTGATTGGTTCTAATCGCGTGAGTTCTTGATCGCACCTTCGGATTTCAACCAGCGCACCGAAGTACGAAACGCATCGAGTGTCTGCGCAACTTCGCGCGGACCATGCGTCGCCGATACGAGTCCGCCCGGACCGCCCATGATGTCCACGCCGTTGGCCAGCATTGCAAGCCGCAGCTTGTTGATGAGATTCACATCGCGCGCGCCCTTGATGCCCTTGAAGCCAAGCGTGTGCGGATCGAATGTGGCCGGATCGATCGGCAGGCCCTGCGGATTGGGAAACACCACGAACACCGATGCATCGCCGTACACGCCCCAGGGCACGCCTTCTTCGATGACGACCTTGCGCATGCCGTCGCGAATCTGTCCGGCCGTTGCTTCGGCGCGTGCGCACACATCGGTGGTCTCGACCAGACGGAGCGTGGCGACCGCGGCGGCCGCGCAAAGGGGGTTGGAATTGAAGGTGCCCTGATGGCCGATTTTCTCCCGTCCCGCTGCTTTCGCCGCTACCGGATCGAGCTGATCCATGATGTCCGCGCGACCCACCACCGCACCGCCCGGCAGGCCGCCCGCGACAATCTTTGCGAGCAGGGTCATATCCGGCGTGATGCCGAAACGCGCTTGTGCACCACCGGGCGACCAGCGAAAGCCGGTGATCACTTCATCGAAAATCAAAATGACGCCGCGCTTCTTCGTGACGTCGCGCAGCGCTTGCATCAGGCCCTTGGGCAGCGGAACCTGTCCCCATGATCCCCCTGATGGCTCCAAGATCACCGCGGCGATGTCGTCCCTGTCATTGAGCGTTGCGACGACGCCGGGAATGTCTTCTGCGGGCAGCACGATCGATTGCTCGATCACCGACGCCGGGATGCCCGCCGGAATGCCGCCGTCGAAATGCGACATCGCCGCTTGTGCGACCTGATCATGCCAGCCATGGAAATGGCCAACGAAGCGCAGGATCTTGGGCTTGCCGGTGAAGGCACGCGCCAGTCGCAATACGAGGTGCGAGGCTTCGGTACCGGAACCGGTGAACCGAACGCGCTCGGCCGATGGGATCAAGCGGGTGACCAGCTCCGCCCATCGCACTTCCATCTCATGTGACGAGCCCCAGTGCGTGCCGAGCGCGACCTGCTTTTGCAGCGCTTCGATCACGGCGGGATGCCCATGTCCGAGAATCAGCGCGCCGTGGCCCCCAAAGTAATCGACGTACTCGTTGCCATCGACATCCCATTTGCGGGGGCCGGCGCCGCGTGAGGCGTAGATCGGATAGGGCAGCGTGCTACGCGAATCATGGGTAAGTCCCGCCGGTATCACTTTGCAGGCT
Organism: Betaproteobacteria bacterium; assembly: GCA_031391405.1. Lineage (GTDB taxonomy): Bacteria > Pseudomonadota > Gammaproteobacteria > Burkholderiales > SG8-39 > SHXR01. The sequence continues at coordinate 50 of JANMUI010000041.1, read as the reverse complement.
TCGGCGTACAGCTTGGCCGAGCCTTTGGTGCGCGCACGGTATTCGGCGTC
>JANMUI010001023.1:0-5193 GCA_031391405.1 Betaproteobacteria bacterium | reverse complement strand
AGCGCAGCGCCGGTGCACCAGCGATCCAGCGAGTCGTTGCCGATACGAATCATTCCGGTGTGCCGCGTGATATCGGTGTCCAGCTTCGCATCGCGTTCGTAGAACCCAAGGCGCTTACGAATGCGCTCGATGTCGTCCGGTTTCCCCGTCAGGAACGTCCACCCCGGTTTGACGCCATGCAGCCTGGCGTAATCCTTGAGGTCCTGAGGACGGTCCTGTTCGGGGAGTAGGGTCATCGAGTACATGTGAATGTCGCGCCCCACACGATCACCCAGCATGTCCTGCACGAGGCGCAGGTTCTGCGTCATCGGCGGACAACGATCGGAGCACTGCGCGTACATCATGTTGATCACGACAGTCTTGCCGCGGATCAGATCGTCGTAGAACCGCACTTCCTTACCCTCGTGGGTGAGTAAGGTGGCGTTGGGGAAGTTGCGTGCGCGCGCCCCGCCCGACGGCGTGTTTTCTTGCTGTCGTGGCGTGGCCGCCCAGGCGGAGACGCCGAACGCGCCCACCGCGGTGGCGCCCAGGTGTGCCAACAGATTTCTTCGTGTCGTCATGTTCATTCCCTCGAGCTCGGTTGGCTATGGATTCAGACGATGTCGAACCGCATCATCATCCCGTGGTCTTCATGGGTGAGGTTGTGGCAATGCATGACGTACTTGCCGGTGAAATCCCGGAAGCGCATCAACACTCGCACCTCTTCGAGCTCCCCCACGTTGTAGACATCCTTGCGCCCGCGCTCGTGCGCCGGTGGTTGCACGGTTCTGCCCGTTTCGAGACTCTTCCGCGAGAGGATCCGTCCTTCCTCGAAATGGATGTGTACGGGATGCTGCCAACCGTCGTTTTCATTGCGGAGCACCCAGATCTCGGTGGCGCCCTTCGCGGGCGATGCGCGCGACGTGTTGTCGAACAGGCGTTCATTGATGGTCCACATTCCGCCGCTGCGATTGAAGGTGAAGGTCCGAGTTGGCAGTCCGACCAGCGACGGTAGAGCCGGCAGCTCACGCAACACGTCCGGCACCCGGCTGGGGTCGTTTCTTTGAGGACCGACGATGAATTTCAGGATCTCCGTCGCGGGCGACACGAACTTGCCCTCCGTCGGACCCCTGCCGTCTTCGTGCAACATCCGGTTGGTCAGGAACAATTCGGTGCCCTCCGGGTAGGCGGAGAAATCGATGACGATTTCCCCGCGCTCCGCCGGAGCGATCCGGACGCTCGTTCGGTTCCGCAGCGGATAGGGCAGCAGATTGCCGTCGTTGGCGATATAGGTGAACCCCTGGTTGAATCCCATCGAGGAAAACAATTGCAGATCGTAGAAACGCGCGGTGCTGCCATTCAAGAACCGGAATCGATACTTGCGTCCCGCGACATTCAAAAACGGCTGGACCTTGCCATTGACGGCGGTCTTGTCGCCGATGAATCCGTCGTTGTTGAACTGGTCAAAGACCAGGCGTCCGCTCGTCGCATCGAAATGCACGTTGTTCAACACCAGCGGCACATCGTATGCCCCGCTTGGGAGCCCGAGCGCCGGTGACGCGTGCGTCTCATTACCCGAGTCGATGGCGTCGTAAGCCAGAAAGAATCCACACAGCCCTCGATAGACATTCGGCGCCGTGAAATCCACGCGGTGGTCGTGGTACCACATAGTGCCGAGGGCTTCGCGCGGGTCACCATAGCCGCCATAAGTGTCGATCCCGGCGCAGACCATTGGATAGTGGTGGTCCTTGAAGGCCCCGGGAGTCAGGCCTGGTCCCGCCTGCGTGGCGCTGAAATAGTCCAACGGATAGCCGTCGCTCTCCGAGGGCGTGTGCAGGTTATGCAGGTGCACCGATATTTCCGGGGAGCCAGGCCCGACGGAGTTGCTTGGCAGTTTGTTGCGAAAGCGGGCCAGGATGGGTTCGCCATATTTGGCCTTGAATGTCGGCCCGGGAAATCTACCGTCATAGCCCCAAATCGTTTCCCAGGGTAGATCCCGATGAAACTTGTGCTTGCCTTCTTTGACGGTCACCTCATAAAATTTCTTTGGCGTATAGCCCCAGGCCTGATGGGGATCCCGCCCTACTTCCTTGTTCGCGCCGGTCCCAGTGGTCTGCGCGGTTTTGGTCGGAACGGGAGACAGGGCACTCACCGCTGCCTTGACCGGCATGATCGGAAGCGGATCCACCCACGGCTCCAGGTACGGACTGGGCGCTACCAGAATGATCGGCACCGGCTGTGCCTGACTCTTCTTCGTCGTGATGACGGTGGCGGCCGCCGCAGTAGCCGCGGTCGCAGCAGTCATCTTGAGCAGATCGCGTCTTCCGACGTTCACATCTGCGGGCGATTCGTTGTTATCCATTGGCAATGACCCCTTTCAGGTAGGTTCAAATGCGCTCTTAGATGAAGGGGTGGGCCGTTGTTGTCGGATCAATGACCGCCTCACATCTCAAGGGGTCTGATCCGTTTAGAGTCCGCGCGACGGCCCCAAGCAAGCTCGGGGCCGCAGCAGCGGTTTGACGCAGCCGCCTACGCGAGAACGAAGTCGGCGACCGTAACGACAGCCGGCGCGGTGCCGCTGACGTTAAGCAGGGTAATGCTGTTGATACCGTCGATAGTGACCAACGTATCAGCGCCGAGGTCGGTGATGACCACCCTCCCCCCTGCGTTGAAATCGGCAGCCGTCAGCCCGAACGAAACGACATTGAGCAGATCTTGTCCGCCAGCCGGGTTGGCGTCGAAGTCCCCGATCACGTCGAGGCCGAATCCAGCCGCGAACACGAAGGTGTCGTTACCGCCGCCACCGTTCATCGTGTCGTTGCCCGCACCGCCCGTCAGGACGTTCACGCCAGCACTACCCGTCAGCGTGTCGTTGCCCAATCCGCCAATCGCGTTTTCAATCGACGTGAACGTGTCCTCGATCGTTCCGGCGATGCCGCCGCGACGCGCGTTCTGGGCGGCGAGGTTGACGAATATCGCCTGCGCATCACCCGCATAGGACGCGGTGTCGTTGCCGGCACCGCCGTTCAAGGTGTCGTTGCCGGCACCACCGATCAGCACATCGGTTCCGGTACCACCGTTCAAGGTGTCGTTGCCGGCACCACCGTTCAGCGTATCGTTGCCGCCGTCGCCATTGAGCGTGTCGTTGCCTTCGCCACCGAGCACCGTATCGTTACCGCCGCCAGCACTGATCGTGTCATCGCCGCCCTGGCCATCAATCACGTTCACGCCACCGTTCACCGTAATGGTGTCATTCCCCTGGCTACCGATGAAGTTCGCGATGCTGCTGAGAACATCGGTACCGGTTTGCGCGCTGGTGGCGCTCGTGGTCGTGATCGTCGCGCCGGCTGTGGTGCCCGACAGGTCGTAGGTGTCGATACCGGCATCGCCCTGATAGTTGTCGTTGCCGTCACCGACCGTGGCAATAAACCTGTCGTTCCCGTCACCGCCGATCAAGGTATTGGCATTGCTATCACCGGTCAGCGTGTCGTTACCGGATCCGCCCGTGACGTTCTCGATATTTGCAATCGAGGTGAAGCCCGTCGCGGTTAATGCAGCCAGGTTCACCGACAGGTTGATCGCTGCCGCCGTGCCGGCGAAACTTAACGTGTCGCCCGCTGCGCCATTGCCCAGCATATCGGCTGTGACCCGCTCGACGTTGGCAATGGTGCCCCCCTCGAAGATGGTGAGCGAAGTTCCGTCGTACACGACATCCAGGGTGCTGCTCGCGGCCGTACCAATAATATTCAAGATGTCGGTATCGGCTCCGCCATCCACCGTGTCGGCACCGTCGCCCATCGTGTAAGTAAACACGTCGTTGCCGGTGCCGCCATTGAGAACATCGTTTCCGGTGCCGCCGATAAGTGCGTCGGCACCTCCCAGGCCGCTAAGGTTATCGTTGCCACCGAGGCCAATCAGCGTGTCGTTGCCGGCGCCACCGGTGAGGGTGTTGTCCGCCCCATCGCCGACCAACGTCACACCCGCACCGCCGCCAGCTGCTGTGGCGCTGATACTGCCGACAAGGATGATGTTCTCGACATTCGCAGCCGTGAAGCCGGCAACTGTCGTGATCACCGTGTCCGTGCCACCGCCCGCCGCTTCGATAACGACATCGCCAAGGCTATCGACGAAGTAGGTGTCATCGCCGGTCCCACCGGTCATCGTATCGTTGCCGGCACCGCCGTCGAGACGGTCATTGCCGCCACCGCCGATCAGGATGTCGTTACTGCCAAGACCGGTGAGGGTATCCGCACCACCATTGGCGCCGCCGTCCAGCGTATTGGCGTTGTCATTGCCGGTCAGGATGTCGTTGTCGGATCCGCCGATGACGTTCTCGACCCCGGCAATTGAAGTAAAGCCCGAAGCCGTAGCCGTGTTCAGGTTGACAGTGACGCTCACGGTGACGCCTGCGCCTGCGCCGGTGCCGGCATAGCTCAAGGTGTCGCCCGCTGCGGGATTGCCGAGCAGATCCGCGTTGACCACTTCGACACCGGTTACTGCTCCGCCTTGAACCGTCGTGAGCACCGTTCCGTTGAAGACAGCCGTCAGGGTATCGGCTCCTGCGGTACCGGTAATGTTCAGGGTGTCGAGATCGGCCCCTCCATTTACGGTATCGGTGCCATCGCCGATGGTGTAGTTGACCACGTCGTTGCCGGCGCCGCCGTTCGCGGTGTCGTTGTCGGCGCCGCCAGTCATCGTGTCGTTACCGTCACCCCCGTTCATCGTGTCCGTGCCGGTTCCGCCCTCGAGCAGATCGTTTCCAGCAAGGCCATTCAGGGTATCGCCGCCGCCGTTACCCTGCAGCCAGTCTTCGAAGGGCGTGCCGTTAAGAGTGTTGCCTCCTCCACCGTCTTGCGTACGGATGCCGATGCGGGTCGTTGGCGCCGAGATCACGGTCTCATTGAAACCTTGGCCATCGGTGTAGGTCACGACCGCGCGCACCGCGACATTAGGACGAGCGGCCGCGTTGAACGTGTCGGCGGCAACCGGCGTGTAGGTCTCTTGATTTGCGCCGGCAATGTTGGTCCACGTTGCGTTCGTCGCCGGATTCCCGTCCTCGTTGAGGTTGTTGTTGGTGGACCTTTGCCACTGGTAGTTGTAGTCGATCGGCGGCGGCACGCCACCGCCGATGAGATCGATCGGCGCCAACGACCCGCATCGGCATCCGTACGCAAGACGGTGGAGGAGGCAACACTCTTAACGGCACGCCCTTCG
>JANMUI010001005.1:0-9186 GCA_031391405.1 Betaproteobacteria bacterium | reverse complement strand
ATCGCGTAAGCCTAAGCGAACGAAGGAACGCGGAAGCCATTCATAATGTCCTCGAATAATTGGACAGCCGGCAAATCGAATAGCTGACTTAAGCCATTCAACTCTGAAGTGAGATTCCGTCATGACGAAGGCAGTGCAACGCACCCCGCCAGTTCGCGCCGAACACGTCGGCAGCATGCTTCAGGCCCCACGGAGATGCGCCGTCGACGGAAGGATTGACCCTGTCACGCGCACGATCAACTGAACGAACGGCGCGCATCGATGTTTCGTCGCGAGGGGAGGCAAACGTGAACAAGGGGATCACGGCTATTGCGGCCGGGCGGCTGGCCGGCGTGCTGCTCCACGCCGCGGTGGGGATCGCCTTGTGCGATGCGCTGCATGCGCAACCTGCTGGACGCGCGATTCGCCTGGTCGTGCCGTTCGGCCCCGGCGGGGGGCAGGATATCCTGGCGCGCTCCTTCAACAATGAGCTCGGCGCCGCGCTCGGTGACCCTGTCGTGATCGAGTACAAGCCAGGAGCGGGAGGCGCGGTGGGGTCGGCGTTCGTGGCGAAATCCGAGCCGGACGGGCGAACGCTGCTCATGGCCGCCGCGGGTCACACCATCTCGGCCCTCATTACGGCAAAGCCCCCCTACGATCCGGTCAAGGATTTCGCGACCGTCGCGCACATCGGGACCGGCAGTCAGGTGATGCTGCTCGGAAACCACGTGCCGGCGAAGACGCTTGCGGAATTCATCGCTCATGCGCGCGCCAACCCGGGCAGGTTGAACTACGGCTCTGCAGGCGTCGGCAGCGCGACGCATCTTGGCGTCGTGTACTTCGCCAAGACCGTGGGCATCGAGATGGCGCATATCCCGTACAAATCGAATGCCGAATCATTCCCCGGGTTCGGCTACGAATCGTGGTTCGGGCTGCTGGGGCCAGCGGGAACGCCGCGCGCGATGATCGAGCGCGTCAATGCAGAAATGACCCGGATTCTGCAGACACCGGCGATGGTTGAACGCCTGGCGAAGCTCGGCCTCGAACCCGAGGCGATGCGTCCTGACGCCTTCACGAAAGTCTTGATCGCCGACCGCGATCGCCTCGTCGAGATCATCCAGGCGGCGGGGATCGCGCGTTGAGCGATGATCAAGAGCACATGGTATTTGCACTCCCACTTCGGGTGATTTAGGCTCTCCCACTTGTCCATCCGCGAAACGCCGTTCGTGTGCTTGGCGGCTCACGATCGATCGCGTCGCCGGGTGGACACCAGGATCCGCCAAACTGTTGCTCCAGCCCCGGCAATGCCGGGAAACCCCCAACTTATCCAATCACAATGGTCGACACCATACGTTTGGGCGCCTCGCGCTCCATCGTCATCGCCGATGGCATCCGCGCGGCGGCGGCCCGCACACCCGAGAAAATCGCCATCGTCGAGAGCGGCCGCCGCTTGAGTTATCGCACCCTGGTGGAAAGGATCGACCGGGTTGCGAACCTCGCGCATGGCGGCCTCGGCCTGCGCCATGGCGATTTCGCGGCGGTGCTGTCGCCCAACCGGCTGGAGTACATGGAAATCGTGTGCGGGCTGTCCTCGGCCGGTGTGCCGGTGGCGACCATTGGGCCGGCTGCGCCGCCGGCCGAGATCCGTTTCGTCTGCGACGATGCCCGCGCGCGGGTCCTGTTCGTCGCGCCCGAGCTCGAGGAGGCCGCGCGGGCTGCTGCGCCTGCATCGGTGGAACGCTTCATCGTGCTCGGCGACGAATATGAAGCGCTGCTCGCGCAAGCAAGTGCTACTCGTTGCGCAGTCACCGTCAGCGAGACCGACGTGTTCTCGGTGCCTTATACATCCGGTGCGACCGGGCGCGCGAAAGGCGTGATGCTTACGCACCGCGGCCGCATCCTTTCTTGCTACGCGATGGCGGTGGAGCATGGCTGCTACAGTCCGGATGATCGCGCGGTCGCCACCACGCCGATGTTCCATGGCGCCGGCTTCCTGATGGCCCTGGTGCCGATCTTCTTTGGCGGCTCGGTCGAAATCCTGCCGCGCTTTGACATCGAGCGGCTGCTTGGCGCGATCGCGGCGAACGGGGCCACCAGCGTGTACATGGTGCCGACGCATTTCGCGGCGATGTTCGACCTCGGTGAGCGGGTCAAGCGCTTCGATCTGAAGAGCCTCGAGTCGGTTATTTCAGGCACCGCGCCGCTCGCCCAGTCGATGAAGGCGCGGATCATCGAGGTGTTCGGGGAAGGACGCCTCTACGAGCGCTACGGCACCACCGAGACCTCGATCGCAACGGCGCTCCGCCCGGCGGACCAACTGCGCAAGATCGCCTGCGTCGGCCAGCCCTTGCACGCCACGCATGTGCGCGTGCTGGACGACAACGGCAACGACCTGCCGCCGGGCGAAATCGGGGAGCTCGCGGTTGCTTCCCCATACCTCTTTGCCGGATACCTGAATCTTCCCGAGGCGACCGCTCGCGCAACCCATGGCGACTGGTTCGTAACGGGGGATCTGGCGCGGCTGGACGACGAGGGGTACGTGTACATCGTCGACCGCAAGAACGACATGATCATCTCGGGCGGGGAGAACGTGTACCCGCGCGAGATCGAGGAGATCCTGCTCGCACATCCCGCGGTTGCCGAATGCGGCGTGACCGGCGCACCCCATCCCTATTGGGGCGAACAGGTCACGGCGTTCGTGGTCCTGCGCGCGGGAATGAACGCAAACGCGGATGACCTGATGGCGGCCTGCCGTGAGAAACTCTCGCGCTACAAGGTGCCGAAGGAAATCCGTTTCATGGCTGCCCTACCGCGCAACACGATGGGAAAAGTATTGCGCCGGGCGCTGCGCGACATGCTCGCCGGCCGCGACGGCTGAACGCAAGAACCTATTCGCACCTATTCGCACCTATTCGAACCCACGCAACTGAACGAGTGCCTGCAATGAAAAATTCAAACCGCTTCTCCTCGAGACGCCGCCTTATGCTCGCGGCGCTTGCCGCTGTCTTACCGGCGATGCTGCCGTCCATCGCCACGGCGCAGGTCCAGACCATGGTCATGGCGATGACGGCGACACCAAAAGGCTTCGACCCCGACATCTGGGTGCCGGGGCAGATCGAAAGCGCAGTCAACGTCTATGAAGGGCTGACGCGCTTCGGCGTGCAGAGCGGGCGCGACGGCCGGCGCGAAATCGATCCGGGCAAGATCGAGCCGCACTTCGCCGAAAAATGGAGCGTCTCCCAAGACGGCAAGATCTACACCTTCAAGATCCGGCCGGGCGTGAAAAGCCCCTTCGGCAACGAGCTCACCGCCGCCGACGTGGTGTGGACCTACGAGAAGTCGGTCCAGCAAAAGCGTACCGGTATCTTCATCAAGAACGTGGCGCGCATCGACAAGGTCGAGGCGATTGCGCGCGACGAAGTGCGCTTCGTCCTCACCGACCCCAATCGGATTTTCCTCGCGGTACTAACGCTGCATCTTCCCGCGCTGTTCGATTCCACCGAAGCGAAGAAGCACGCCACCGCGGACGATCCCTACGCAACCAAGTGGCTCGCCAACAATACCGCGGGATACGGCCCTTACCATGTGCAGTCGTTGCAGCAGGGACAGCAGGCGGTGCTGATCGCGAATCCCAACTACGCGTTCGAGAAACCGTTCTATACACGCATCATCTGGCGCGAGGTGCCCTCGCCTGCCACGCGCGTCGCCCTGGTGCGCACCGGGCAAGTCCAATACGCCGAGCAGATTCCGCTGCAACAGATCAAGGAGCTGAAGTCCGATCGCTCGATCAAGGTCGAGAGCGTCGCCGCGCCCGGCTCGGCGACAGTGAGGATGAACGCGAAGTTCCCGCCGTTCGACAAGCCGCAGGTGCGCCAGGCAGTCGCCTATGCGACCGATTACGCGGCGATCGGCGAGGCGGTGTTCTTCGGCTTGGGGACGCGCTCGCGCTCGGTGCTGAACCCGCCGATTCAAGGCGCCACCAACGCCTATCCCTACGAAACCAACTATGAGAAGGCAAAGCAGTTGCTCGCCGAAGCGGGGCTGCCGAACGGCTTCGAGGTGACCCTGGAGTACAGCAACAACTGGTGGTGGGAGGAACCGCTCGCGCTGCAGATGCAGGCGTCGCTTGCACGCGCCGGCATCCGCGTGACGCCGAAGAGAATTCCCACCACCGAAATGAATGCGCGCCGCGCGGTCAACGTCTGGTCGTTGCCGTTCATGACGCACCTCACCTCGAGCTTCGTGCCGGATCCCTCGTACAACCTGTTCCTCACCGCGCACTGCAAGGGCGGCTCGAATGTGAACGGGAACTGCAATCAAAAATTGGATGCGTTGATCGATGCCTCGGTGGTCGAGCGTAACGACGCAACGTGGCTGAAGCTCGTTGGCGAGGCGCAGGCGGTGCAAGGCGAGCACGCGACCTTCGTCGAGACCTTTCTGCCCGGCACGCATGAGGTATTCGTCGCCTGCATTGACGGCTTCATGTGGCGGCCGCACAACCGCCTGGTGTGGAAGGATCTGGCTTGCCGCAAGTAATTGCGCGGTTTCTCGCGCTGAGGCTGCTGGTCTCGGTGCCGGTGGTGCTCGGCATCCTGTTCCTCACGTTCATGCTGATCCGCATCGGCCACCAGGATCCGGTGGCGATGCTGGCCGGGCCGCTGGCCGATGCGTCGACGTACCAGATGATCCGGAGCGAGCTGGAGCTCGACCGGCCGCTCTTCGAACAGTTCGCCGCCTACGTAATGCGGCTCGCGCAGGGTGATCTCGGACGCTCATGGCAGGGCGGAACCCCGGTCCTGCATGAGATCGTGACCCACTTCCCGATCACGCTCGAGCTGGTGGTGCTGGCCGTGGGGCTCGCGACACTCATCGGCGTTCCGGTGGGTATCCGCGCCGCCACGCGCCCTAACGGCTGGTTCGACCAGTTGAGCCGCTTCGGCGCCCTGACCGCGTTTTCAGTTCCCACCTACTGGATGGGATTGATGGCGATCCTGATTTTCTTCTACTGGCTGCGCTGGGCGCCGCCGCCGATGGGACGGGTCGGTCTCGCGGTGATCGCACCGGCGGTCATCACCGGCAGCGTGCTGCTCGACAGCCTGCTCGCGGGCAACTGGGCAGCCCTGCGTTCTGCCGCGGGCCAGCTCATCCTGCCGGTCCTCTGCTTTACGCTGGTCGCGGTCGCGCCGACCATCAAGCAGACGCGCGCAATCGCCATCGAGATTCTGGGCAGCGATTACATCCGCTTCGCGCGCGCCTCGGGGTTCTCGCGCGGGACCATACGCCGCATGGCGTTGCGCAACGCGCTCGCACCGATCCTCACCTTCCTCGGCACGGAGATCACTTCGCTGCTCGCCGCGGCCTCGCTGATCGAATTCATCTTTTCATGGGGCGGGCTCGGGCAGCTCGGGCTCAATGCCATCCTGCAGGGCGATTTTGCGGTGGTGCAGGGCTATGTGCTCGCGTTGGCGCTGTTCTCGGTGGTCGTGTTCCTGATCGTCGATCTCGCGGTCCTGCTCCTTGAGCCGCGCAGCCACCGCCCGGCATGAGCGACACCGCTATTGCGCCGGTGTCGTTCGCTGCCAGAATCCTGGCACGGCCGGTCGGCGTGGCCCGCCGCAGTCCGACCTTTGCGGCCGGCGTAATGATGGTCGGATTTTTTCTCGCGTTGGCGGTGCTCGCGGATCTCATCGCGCCCTTCGGACCCACACAGTCCTTTCCGTTCGAAGTCCTCAAACCACCCGGCGGAAAGTTTTTTTTCGGCAGCGACGGCAACGGCATGGACGTTCTGTCGCGCGTCATCCACGGCACCCGCTACGCCTTCGGCATTGCGCTTCCGGCCGGCGCGATCATGGTGATCGTGGGCGTCCCGCTCGGCGTGATCGCGGGCTACAAGGGCGGGGTGCTGGACGAGGTGCTGCTGCGCATCCTCGATGTCCTGCGCGCGTTCCCATCGATCATTCTCGCGCTGGCGGTGGTGGCCGCAACCGGCGCAAGCCTGGTCAATGTCGTACTGGTCATCGGATTTCTCGACAGCCCGATCTTCGCGCGCATCGTGCGGGCCGAGGTGCTCGCGCTGCGGCAGGCGACCTTCGTGCGTGCCGCGATTGCCGCCGGCAATCCACCCTGGCGCGTGATGGCGGTCCATATTCTGCCCAATGCGATCCTGGGCGCCACGGCACAGCTGCCGATCCGCATGGCCTGGGCGGTGCGCATCAGCGCCACGCTCGCCTTCATCGGCGTGGGCATTCAGGCGCCGGCGCCGGAATGGGGTGCGATGATCCGTCAGGGCGCGGAGTACGTGATCAGCGGCGAGTGGTGGGTGGCCACGTTCCCCGGCCTCGCGCTGATGGCGCTCGTGCTCGGGTTCAACCTGCTGGGCGATGGGCTCACCGACATCCTCGACCCGCGCCGCAAGGCGACCGGAAAATGAGTCTCCTCTCGGTCGATGATCTGCATGTGCATTTCGTGACGCGCGGATTCGACAACCAGGTGCGCGTCGCGCACGCACTGAACGGCGTCTCGTTTGAAATCGAAGAAGGCGAAGTGCTTGGTCTGGTCGGCGAGACTGGGGCGGGGAAATCGCTGACCGCCCTTGCGCTGCTCGGCATGCTGCGGCCGCCGGCCGTCGTCGTGGGCGGCCGCATCCGCTTCGAGGGGGCGGAGCTCGCCGCGCTCGACAGCGGCGCGCGCGACCGCATCCGCGGCAAGCGGCTCGCGCTGATTCCGCAGTCTCCCCATACTTCGCTCGATCCGCTCGCGCGCATCGGCGAGCAACTGGTGCGCATGCAACGCGAGCATGCCACGGTGTCTCGGGCGCAGGCCTGGCGGCGCGCCGCAGACATGCTTGCCGAGGTGCGGATCCCGGCGCCAGAACAACGCCTGAAGGCGTGGCCCCATGAATTGTCCGGCGGGATGGCGCAGCGCGTACTGATTGCGATGGCACTCATCAACCAGCCGCGCCTGGTGATCGCCGACGAGCCCACGACCGGGCTCGACGTGACCGTGCAAGCCGAGGTGCTGGATACGCTGAGAGAACTCGTGCGGGCGCATCGCATGAGCGCCATCATCATTACCCACGACCTCGGCATCGTCGCGCATTACTGCGATCGGATCGCGGTGATGTTCGCGGGTACCATCGTCGAGCAGGGTCCCACCCGCGCGGTGTTTCACGGTCAGCGCCATCCCTACACGCGCGCGCTGATCGCATCGACCCCAAAGCAGATCGCCGAGCGGGGCTTCGGACAGGTCGGCGGCGATCCTCCGGACCTGTACGCGTTGCCGACCGGTTGCCTGTATCGCGACCGCTGCGCCATGGCGGCCGAACGATGCGCCACGCCGCCGCCCGTCGTTGCCTTCGACGGCGCGCACCAGGCACGCTGTCATTTCGCTGCGGCACCGTGCCCGCAATGACAACCCCGATTCTTGCAGCAAGCGGACTGGTGAAGCGCTTTCCCGCAGGGCGCGGCCGGGAAGTCAACGCGGTCAACGGCGTCGACTTCCAGATCGCACCGGGTGAGGCGCTCGGTCTGGTGGGGGAAAGCGGTTCCGGCAAATCGACGATCGGCATGCTGGTGACGCGGCTGCTTGCGCCCAGCGCGGGCCGCATCCATTTCGAAGGCCGCGACATCACGGCGCTGCCCGAGCGCGAAATGCGCCCGTTGCGCGCGCGCCTGCAGATCGTGTTCCAGGACCCTTGGGGCGCGTTGAATCCGCGCATGACCATCGCGCGGGCGCTGCAGGAGCCCCTCAAGCTGCACACCGATCTCGATCTGCCGGCGCGCCTTGCCCGCGTGCGTGAGCTCGCGCAGAGCGTTCGCCTGCCGCTTGCGTCGCTCGACCGGTACCCGAACGAGCTCTCGGGCGGGCAACTGCAGCGCGTCTGCATTGCACGCGCCCTCGCTACAGGTCCGAAGCTCATCGTGCTCGACGAGCCGACCAGCTCGCTCGATCTTTCGGTGCGCGCCGGAATCCTGCAACTGCTCGACGAAATCCGCCGCGAGACCGGTGTGGCGATCCTGTTCATCAGCCACGACCTCGAGACCGTGGAGCTCGTCACCGACCGCGTTCTCGTGCTCTATCTTGGCAATGTGGTGGAAGAGGGGCGCACGCGCGAATTGTTCGCCAAGCCTGCGCATCCGTACACGCAGACCCTGCTCTCGGCCAACCTGCCGGCGGATCCGGACGCAATCCTCGCGCGCCACACCGCGATCGGCGCGATCCCAAGCCCGATCAATCTTCCACCGGGTTGCGCGTTTGCTTCGCGCTGCCCGGTTGCGATTGCCGCCTGCCGCGACGCGCGCCCACCCTTGACGCCGCTCGGCGACAATCACGCGGCGGCATGCATCCGCATCGCCGATGGCGGGAACGTGTTGAGCCATTTGCTTTCACCTCCAAGGGAGATTGCGTGAGCACCAAATATCAGTTCGACGCTGCGGCGACCAAGCTCGGGTACGGCGCCATCGACATCGTCGTCAACGTCTACACGCCCGAGGCCTTCGCCGAGGGCCGCATTCCGACCGATGACGACTTTCGTTCGAAGGTCCGCGTGGCCGGATCGCACCGCCGCGGTGTCACGATCGAGGAATATCTCGAGAAGATGGACCGCGCCGGCATCGAGCGATCATTCCTCGTCGCGGTGCGCTGCGGCGATCTGCGCGTGAAGGGATCGACCGAGATTCCGTACGAGTGGGTGGCCGATATCTGCCGCCGGTATCCGCATCGCTTCTCGGGCCTTGCCGGCATCGATCCGACCCGCGGCATCGCCGGACTGAAGGAGCTCGATGTTGCAGTCAAGAATTACGGCTTCGTCGGCGCGCACTTCTATCCGCACTGGTTCGGCGAGGCGCCCGACAGCGCTGTCTGGTACCCGTACTACGCGCGCTGCGCGGAGCTTGAAGTACCGATCATGATGCAAGTTGGCCACTGTCTCGTGTACCAGAAGGACCGGCGCCTGCCTTCGGTCGGCCGGCCAATGACGCTCGACAAGGTGGCGATTCATTTCCCGGAGCTGACAATCATCGGCATCCATCTTGGCTATCCATGGACCGACGAAATGATCTCCTGCTGCTGGAAGCATCCGAACGTGTTTATGGCAGGCGACGCGTACGCGCCCAAACACTGGCCGGTGCAAGCGGTGCATTACGCCAACACTTACGGCCAGGACAAATTCCTGTTCGGCACCGACTGGTCGGTGATCGACCCCGAGCG
>JANMUI010001002.1:0-16622 GCA_031391405.1 Betaproteobacteria bacterium | reverse complement strand
AGGGCTTCGCGCGCTCGAAGTCCGAAGCGAAGCCTGACGCACCGGCTCGTAAACCGGAGAAGCTGACCGGCGATGCATTGCTCAAGATGCCCGCAGCCGATTACATGAATGCGGCGCAGATGGAGTATTTCCGGGCGCACCTGCTCGACACGCGGCGGCAGCTTCTCGAGAATGCCGGCCAGACCTCGGAGCACCTGAGGGAAAACGACATGGTGCCCGACCCGGCGGACCGGGCGACCATCGAAGAGGAACACGCTCTCGAGCTCCGAACGCGCGACCGGGAACGCAAGCTGCTGAAAAAGGTCGATCAGGCGCTTGCCCGCATCGAAGACGGATCCTACGGATTCTGCGAAGAGACCGGCGACGCGATCGGTCTGCCGCGTCTCTTGGCGCGGCCCACGGCGACCATGTCGGTCGAAGCTCAACAGCGTCGGGAACTCAAGCAAAAGCTGTACGGCGAGTAGCGCTCACAGCCCAAGCCCGACTGCGCAGCAATTCAACGCGCAGTAGCGATGCTGCGCCGCGAATGCCTGCTCGATTCCTGACCAAGATGCGAGGCCTTCCTTGATGCTTCGACTCGAACGGATTCGCCATCGCTACGGCGCATCCGAAGTCTTGGCGTTGAACGAGTTTGCGGCGGCGCGGGATGAAACCTGGCTTGTCCTCGGGCAGTCCGGGAGCGGAAAGACCACGCTCCTGCATATTCTTGCGGGGCTGGTTCGGCCGTCGGAGGGAAAGATTTTCATCGACGGCCAGGAGCTCGGGGCACTGTCCGGCACGCGTCTGGATCGATTTCGCGGCCGAACCATCGGATTCGTTCCGCAGCGGCTGCATCTGCTTGGAAGCCTGGATGTACGAGCCAATCTAGCCCTCGCTCGTTATTTGGCCGGAATGCCTGCCGACGAATCGCGGATCGCGGGTGTCCTTTTTCAGCTTGGACTCGCTGACAAGTCCCATTCGCTTCCATCCGAGCTGAGTTACGGTCAGGCGCAACGGGTTGCGGTCGCACGCGCGGTGATCAACGAGCCGCGCGTGTTGCTCGCGGACGAGCCGACCGCCAATCTGGACGATACGCACTGCGAAAGTACGATCGATCTGCTCGAAAGCCAGGCGCGTGCGTGTCGCGCGTTGCTCGTGATCGCCACGCACGACCAACGGCTGAAGCGTCGCGTCACGCGGCAAATCGTCCTTGGAGATCCGGCATGAATCTCCTGCGGCTGTCCGCGGCATACATGCGAGCCCGACCGCTCAATACGATTCTCAATGTGCTTCTGCTCGCGATGAGCGTCGCCGTGTTGACGATCCTTCTCCTGGCAAGCGAGCAGATCGAAGAACGCCTTTCGCGTGATGCGCGCGATATCAGTCTGGTTGTCGGCGCGAAGGGCAGTCCGCTTCAGCTCGTCTTGTCTGCTGTGTTTCATGTGGATGTGCCACCCGGAAACATCAAACTGGCTGACGCGTCGGTCATCAGCAAGATGCAGCACGTCAAGCGGACCGTCCCGCTCGCGCTCGGCGACACCTTTCGCGGGTTTCGAATCGCGGGTACGACACACGACCTTCTCTCGATCTACGGTGCCAAATTGTCGGCTGGGCGAACTTGGCAAGTACCGATGGAAGCCGTGATCGGTGCCGAAGTGGCCCAACGCTCGGGTCTTTCGTTGGAGGGGAAATTCGCCGGCACCCATGGCCTTGGCGCGGAAGGCGACGCCCACGACGCCGCGCCCTATAAAGTCGTCGGCGTCATTGGTTTCACCGGATCGGTGCTCGATCGCTTGGTCCTGACCAGCGTGGAATCCGTGTGGGTCGTGCATATGCATCTGCGCCCGGACGAAAAGCCGGATGAGGCGATCAACGCACTGACCGACGATGAGAAAGAGATTACTGCGCTCCTGGTGCAGTACGGCTCGCCGCTCGGTGCGGTGACATTGCCGCGCGCCATCAATCAGCAAACGAACATGCAGGCCGCCTCACCGGCGGCCGAAAGCGCGCGGTTATTCGCCCTCTTTGGTGTCGCGCTGGATGTCGTGCGCGGATTCGCGATCGTGCTCATGCTGGCGGCAGGATTGTCGACATTCATCGCGCTCTACAACGCGTTGGAGGAGCGTCGATACGATCTTGCCGTGATGCGAATGCTGGGCGCCTCCCCGGGTACCCTGGTGCGCTTGGTGTTGATGGAGGGCGCACTCCTTGCGATGGCGGGGACGCTCCTTGGGTTGTTGTCGGGGCACTTGCTTGCGGAGATAATCGGCGCATGGCTCGCCCTCCACCGTCAGCCCGCAATCAGCGGGTTGACATTGCTTCCAGCCGAAGCCCTGATCGCTGGAGCGGCGGTCCTGGTGGGCTTGGTCGCCGCGATCGTACCGGCATGGCGAGCGTACCGTCGCGACGTAGCACAGACGCTGTCGCAGGTTTGAAACGGGCCGAGGACATCATGCTGAACTGGTTTCTGGCACTTCTCATCATCTGTATCCCCCTCGTGGCAGTAGCACAGGCGGAAAAAAAATCGAATCCCGATCGCCTCAAGGAGGAGGTCGCTCAGCATCGGCGCTTGGCCGAGATTCATGAGAACGCCGCCCGATGCCTCGAATCGGGGAAGCCGGAGAAGGAGTGCCACGATCAACTCCAAAAAGAATGCCGAGGCGTGGGCATCGGCAAGCACTGCGGGTTGCGTCACTCCCACTGAATGGTCCCGGTTCGATCAGTCGGACCGGCTGGGCAAGTAGAGGTAAGATTAGCGGTCCCATTCGGTCTTGCGCGCGCCGTTTGAAGAATGGTGGGCGAACGCTTCGAACCAGACTCACTGGGTCGCTTACGGTCTATAAATGGAGGCGCCATGAAGTTCATTAATCTTGTCGCAGCGGCATCCACCGCGCTGATACCGATCGCAACTTGGGCGCAATCGGCGCAGGACGCTCACGGAGCCTTCGCGCCCGCGAATCCGGCCCTCGTGCAACCGCTGTCCGAACTTCCCGGCGTTGTGTCATGGAAGACACTTTCGCTCGTCGAGACCGTGAAGCAGAAAGACAAGTTCGTCCCCGCTTTCGACAAGTCGGTCGTCATCCTCGATAAGAAGGAAGTCAAGGTGCAGGGTTTCATGATGCCCCTGGAAACTGGTGAGCGGCAGAAGCACTTCATTCTCAGCGCATCCCCACCAAGCTGCGGCTTTTGCATGTCAGGTGGACCGGAGGGTATCGTCGAAGTACGCACGAAGCAGCCGATCAAATATACGGTTGATCCGATCGTGATCTCCGGCCGGATGGCGATTTTGCGCGACGATCCAACGGGCATTTACTATCGACTCACCGACGCAGCGCAGTCCGCTGCCAAGTAGTCCTGTCCACTGCCGCGCCGGGTTCCGTGCGCGGCATCCTGGCGCGGCCGCATACACGTCCGTCCGGTCGACGCGCTCACCCCCGCGGCGCGCGAGAATGAACGGCCATGAAGATCCATTCGGCGCTCGCGGTGGGGTCCACGCCACTGTTCATCGCTCTAATGCAATGACATGGGCTTGTAAATCCCACCCCGCTGATGATGAATCCCGCACAGGGTCCGCCGGCCCCTTGCTTTCGGCCGTCCGTAGGCCGTGATAGAACGACTGCCTGCCCCTTGATACGCTGGGGCGCGTCCAAGGTAACCAGCGTGGCATTCTTTTCATTCGGAAAAAAGACAGATCGTCTCCAGAGAGTCGCCGGCCGCGGCAAATCGGCGCGGCAGGTTCAAGTGGAGACAGTCAACGTTCAGCGTGACACCGATCGCGGCGAGGGCGCACGTCCATCGCAAGCGAAGACCGGCTCGCCCGTTCAAAGGGCGAAATCCGATCGAAGAGAACGGCGAACGACCGCGCTACCGGGGCAAGCCCTTGAGTCATTAGGACATCTCACTCCTGATCGGCAAGGAAAAATCGCTGGTCACGACCCGAAATCGAGCGCCGACGCCAATTCCCAAAGTGCTCAACGCAAACTCCACTCGATGTCGGAGCGCGACATGCCTCAGGAGATCGAGGACAGCGCGATCTCGCATGCAAATGGTCAAACCAGCGAGGCGCTGCGTTGCGTAGAGGCGGCGATTGCCGGCGGCAAACTTGGCCAATGGACGATGCAGGCCTGGCTGATTCGTTTCGACCTGTACATGCAGCTTGGCCTAAGAGCCGCGTACGATTCGGCGGCCGATCGTTTTGCCGAGGAGTTCGAGCGATCCGCGCCGGCCTGGTTGGCGCGTGACGCGTCCAGTACCGGTGCCCTCGGTAGCGCAATGCCGATTGTCAATATCTCCGGAAAGCTTTCTGGCCGGAGCGCAGCCCCACTGGCGGCCCTTGGCAAGACGGTCGACCGATCCGAGGGCGTCCAGCTGGATTTCGCGCGCTTCGAAGGTGCTGACATCGAAGGCTGTCGACACCTGCTCGGTACACTGCAGTCACTCGACCGTGGCGGAAAGTTAGTGCGCATCTTCAATGTCGACGTATTGCTCGAGAAGATTTCGGCGCACACTGCTCCGGGTGATCCATCCCGTGACGCGGCGCCGTGGCTGCTCAAGATCGAATTGATGCGAATTCTCGATCGCAAGGCCGAATTCGAGGAAGCGGCGGTCGACTACGCTGTCACCTACGACGTCTCGCCCCCCTCATGGCCCGATGCGCCGGTCGCGTCAAAGCGCCAGGACGGTCCGAGATCGCCTGCCGGTGACTGGTGCGCGGCCGTTGGCGATGTCATCGCCCCGGCGGACGATTTGTTGACGCGTATCCGTGCCCATGCCCTCCACCATCAGCCGCTGGTCATCGACCTGACGCGAGCCCGGCGCATGGATTTTGTATCGGCCAGCCAGTTCGTGAAGCTGCTTACAGAGCTCAACGAAAGCGATAAAGCCATCGAGATTCGAGGCGCCAACGAAATGATCTCGGCGCTGCTGGTGATGATGGGCGCGGGCGATGTCGCGCGCATCATTCCCCGGCGATAAGGCGGCCGCGTAACGACGTGGTGCCTCTTCAAAGGGCTTGCAAATCGCAGCATCTGCCCCCAATGTACGGCAATGATGCACGCCTCGCTCAATTGGCCTGAGAGCCCCACGTTTCACGGTACCACGATCGTTTCCGCACGCCGGGGCCGTACGGTCGCACTCGGCGGAGATGGCCAGGTCACGCTCGGCAACATCATCATCAAGGCGGGCGCTCGCAAGGTCCGTCGCCTTCATCACGACCGGATTATCGCGGGATTTGCCGGCGGTACCGCCGATGCGTTCACATTGTTCGAGCGCTTCGAAGCGAAGCTCGACAAGCACCAGGGTCATCTCGTTCGCTCCGCTGTGGAGCTTGCCAAGGACTGGCGCACCGACCGAATCCTGCGTCGTCTGGAAGCCATGCTCGCAGTGGCTGACCGCGAGACGTCGCTGATCATTACCGGTAGCGGGGACGTGCTCGAGCCAGAGCTAGGGGTGATCGGAATTGGTAGCGGTGGCGCCTTTGCCCAAGCTGCCGCACGCGCGCTGCTCGAGAACACCGAGTTGTCCGCGGAGCAGGTGGTGCGCAAAGCGCTTGCGATCGCCGGTGATCTTTGTATTTATACCAATCAGCAGCACACGATCGAGACACTCGACGCTGAGTAAGCGTATCCGCAGAAATTTGGCGTGACGGGTTGCAATCGGGCTCCGCGCCGGGACCACTTCATGACCACAATGACGCCCCAGGAGATCGTTCACGAGCTCGACAAGCACATTATCGGCCAGCAGAATGCCAAGCGGGCAGTCGCGATCGCGCTTCGCAATCGCTGGCGTCGGCAGCAGGTACCGGAGCCGCTGCGCCAGGAGATCACGCCCAAGAATATTCTGATGATCGGACCGACCGGTGTCGGAAAGACCGAGATCGCCAGACGGCTTGCCAAGCTTGCCGACGCACCATTCATCAAGGTCGAGGCGACCAAATTCACCGAGGTGGGTTACGTTGGGCGTGACGTCGACACGATCATGCGTGATCTGGTGGAAATCAGCATCAAGCAAACGCGAGAGTCCGCCATGCGGCAAGTGCGATCTCGCGCCGAAGAGCTTGCCGAAGAGCGAATTCTCGACGCCCTGCTGCCCGGCGCGCGCGACGTCGGTTTCGTATCGAGCGGCGATCGGGAATCGACCGATACGGGAACCCGTCAGAAATTCCGCAAAAAATTGCGTGAACGCGAGCTCGATGATCGGGAGATCGAGCTTGAAGTATCCGCAACGCAGCCGCATATGGAAATCCTCGCGCCGCAAGGAATGGAGGATTTGACGCAGCAGATCCAGGGGATGTTCCAGAATCTGTCGGGCGGTCGCAAGAAGCTGCGCAAGATGACCATCAAGGAAGCCATGCGCGCGGTCACCGAAGAGGAGGCGGCGCGTCTGGTGAACGATGACGATTTGAAGACCCGCGCGCTTGCCAACGCCGAACAAAACGGCATCGTCTTTCTCGATGAGATCGACAAGATCACGAGTCGATCCGAGATGCATGGCGCGGACGTATCGCGAGAGGGCGTTCAGCGCGACTTGTTGCCGCTGGTGGAAGGGACGACCGTCTCGACAAAATATGGGATGGTGAAAACCGACCATGTGCTGTTTATCGCAAGCGGCGCTTTTCATCTCTCCAAGCCTTCCGATCTGATCCCGGAATTGCAAGGGCGATTACCGATCCGCGTCGAGCTCGAGTCGCTCTCGGTGGAGGACTTCGAGCGAATTCTCACCAGCACCGACGCGTGCCTCACGATGCAGTATGTCGCCTTGATGAGCACGGAACAGATCCAGCTCGAGTTCGCTCCGGGTTCAGTTCGGCGGATCGCCGAGATCGCGTATGCCGTGAATGAACGAACGGAGAATATCGGCGCGCGCCGCCTCTATACCGTCATGGAAAAACTGTTGGAGCAGATCTCGTTCGATGCTGGTGCCAAGGGCGCCGAGAAGATCGTGATCGATGCAGCGTATGTCGATTCGCGGCTGAAGGACCTTTCCGAAAAACAGGACCTCGCGCGCTACGTTCTTTGAGGACTCGCGGACGATACGTCCCTTTGCGCCAGACAGCGTGGGCAGAAGCACGTCGCCTGCTCGCGATCGAGCGCGGCCGGCGGGCAGGCCATACACCAGCAGTCTTGGGACGGACTCGCTGCCCCACACACAAATGGCGCGTTGCAGCGTGCGCATGTCGAGCATGGGCCCAGTTGCAGATCCATGAACGAAAATCGACCGTCACGGTAGCGCGATCGTTCCACAATCGGAATCGGGAATGCAAAGCCCGGCCCGTCGTGAACGAAGCTGTGGTACTCGCCCGCCTCCCCGCAAGAGTCAACGCCCGCTGGAAGCGCATTCAGCCAGGACTGATCAATCGCTCGACCGAGTGATTCCTCAGGTAGGCGCTCGTGATCGATGCAGATGATCGTGGCGCGATAGCCGGCCGCGATGAGCGCATGGACCACGTCAGCGGGCGGGCGTCCCCAAAGTGGAAATAGCGCCCCGACCCCGATCCGCGCCAGCCATGCCTCTCGATAGGCGCGAATCGCTTCAAGATGAAGATCGCCGGTAGCGATTGCCTCCACACCCGCGCGCTGCAGCTTCGCCACCATTCGATTCATGCGCTGTTCGTAGATCGCGTTCGAAGCCCCAGTCGGCACGTGCACGACCTCCAACGAACATCGAAGACTCGCCGCCTGTGCCTCCAGCAGCGGGCGCCGAATGCGATGCATAGACAGCCGCTCGTCCTCTTCGGTAAGGGTCGCGACCAAGGCGACGACCGTCACGGTCGGGTCGATCCGTAGCGCCGCAAGGGCAAGCACGCTGTCTTTTCCGCCGCTATGAAGGAGTGCTACATGTCGCATCGGGAATTCCCAGCGGGGTCCTAGTACGGAAGCCGTTCAGACGAACGCGAGCATAGAGTCGATTGCGTCGTCCAGGTTTTGAATTATCGCCTGTCGCCTGCATCTACGGTGGCGTGGGAAAGCGTCCCAGTCCAATTGATACGAAAGGAATAGCCATGCGTATCACTCGCTACGAACCACTGCCGACCGTGCGCGATGCATTCGATCATTTCGCCTGAATACCGAGGTCGCGCTCGACCGCGCGAATGTCACCTACGTTGATGGCTTGCTGGAACTGGTATTGCCGAAGAAAAGCGCCGCGTCGAAGCAACTACCGATCCACTGAGATTCGATCGAGCGCCGCAGGCCGGTAGAATGCGCCGTTTCCCTCAATGGTGAGTGCAGACTCGATGCCTATCGATTCGGTTTCCGCGCTGGTCAAGGCGCAGACGCTTGCAGAAGCGATGCCGTACATCCGGCGATTCCACGGTAAGACCATTGTCGTCAAATACGGCGGAAACGCGATGACCGACGACGCGCTCAAAAGGAGCTTTGCGCAGGATGTAGTCCTGTTGAAGCTGGTTGGGATGAATCCGGTGGTCGTGCATGGCGGTGGACCGCAGATCGAATCGCTCCTTGGGCGCCTTGGAAAGAAGGGTGCATTCGTGCAAGGCATGCGGGTCACCGACGACGAAACCATGGACGTCGTGGAAATGGTGCTAGGCGGCCAGGTCAACAAGGATGTCGTGACGCTCATCAATCAGGCGGGCGGTCGCGCGGTCGGACTGACCGGACAGGATGGCGCGTTCGTGCGTGCGCGAAAAATGCTTGTGCAGTCGACCGATCGACCCAATGAAATGCTCGACATCGGTCAGGTGGGCGAAATCGAATCGATTGATCCAGCGGTGATCAATGTTCTCGAAGCGGGTGGCTTCATCCCGGTCGTCGCACCGATCGGTGTGGGGGTGAACGGCGAGTCGTTCAATATCAATGCCGATCTTGTCGCCGGCAAGCTCGCGGAAGTGCTCAAGGCCGAAAAACTGATCGTGCTGACCAACACTGCGGGTGTCCTGGATAAAACGGGCAAGCTGCTTACCGGCCTTACGCCGTCGCAGGTCGACGAGCTGTTCGCCGACGGAACGATCCATGGCGGCATGTTGCCCAAGATCAGTGCGGCCCTCGATGCGGCCAAAGGCGGCGTCAAGAGCGTACACATCATCGACGGCAGGGTGGAGCATGCGTTGCTGCTCGAAATCATGACCGATCAAGGTGTCGGGACCCTGATTCGAAGCCACTGAACAAAGGTGGCCGCACAACGATAGTCACGCGAGTCGATGTCCCGCGGATGTGACGACGCCCTCCAGATAGCCATCCGCCGCCGAATAGATCGTCAGGGCCCTGCGCCTTGGCGAGGCGCTGAACGAAACATGCACCCAGCGGCCGAATTCGAGAATAATCTGGTCGTAGTCGACCGTGGAATTGACGATCGCCGTTGCGACCTGAATGGGTTCGCCGAATGCGGTACAAACAAAATCAGCGGCCTCTCCCCGTTGGTGTTGCGATCCGGGCGTGCCGCCCACGATGCGGTTAAGCTCCGGGCAGCGGTAGCCGCTCGAAATGTCGATAGCCGAACGCAACACGATTTGAATCGAATCAAGGCCGGATGCAAGTCGGCGCAAGTTCGGGAGCAGCGATGAGGGCGGCGAGTTGTCGATGCCGCGTGCAATCGCGGTATCGGAGTAGCAAAGCGATTCGATCGTGATCAGCGCTGGTCCGGTCGACTCAACATTTGGAAGTGTTTGATCGTTGGTGCGCATCCGCTGATTCTATTCGCCGCGGAAAAACGCGCCGCCCTTTCGTCCTCAAAGAAACCCGCCGATTCAGCCCGCCTATGCTTCGGCCTACCTGGGTATTTGACCTCGACAATACCCTTCACGATGCACGCCCCCAGATTCTTCCGCACATCGACCGGTCGATGACGCGCTATGTCGCCGAACATCTCGTGATCGATGAGGGCGCAGCGAACGCGCTCCGGATCAAATTCTGGCGGGAGCACGGCGCAACATTGACCGGGTTGATGCGTCATCACGGCACCGACCCGCATCATTTTCTGTGGAATACCCATCAGTTTCCGGATCTGGGAAGAATGCTGATCTCGGAGTCGACCCTGCGGCACACCCTGCGGCGGCTCCCTGGACGGCGCATCGTGTTTTCCAACGCACCATTGTTCTATGTCGAGGCGGTGCTCGAATTGCTTGGTATCGACCATCTGTTCGATGCGGTCTACAGCATCGAGTCGGTTCGTTTCCGATCGAAACCGTCTGCCGTCGGTTTCCGCGCAGTGCTCGCTGCCGAACGGGTTGACCCGCGTGCATGCATCATGGTCGAGGATTCGCTCGCCAACCTGCGCACCGCGAAGCGGATCGGTATGCGTACGGTCTGGGTGACGCGTGAAAGCCGGTCGCCTGCCTATGTCGATCTGCGCGTCGGCGCCCTCGCGGCGTTGCCGCGGCTTCTTGGCGCCCTCCGTAAGAAGCGGAGCTAGCACTCACACGACTGTCGTCGATTCTGTAGAATCCCGGCCCCTCAACGGAGAATTAACAAATGGCAGTGCGGACGGGCGAACGGAAGCTCCAGATTCTGCAGATCCTTGCAGAGATGCTCCAGGAGCCGAAAGCTGAGCGCATCACCACTGCGGCGCTCGCCGCGAAATTGCAGGTCTCAGAGGCGGCGTTGTATCGGCACTTTGCCAGCAAGGCGCAGATGTTCGAGGGCCTTATCGAATTCATCGAGCACACGGTCTTCGGGCTCATCAATAAGATTCAAGGTGACGAGCAGAGCCCGTCCAAGCAACTCCATGCGACGCTTACCATGCTGCTCGGATTCGCGGAGAAGAACCCGGGGATGACGCGCGTGCTCGTCGGCGATGCGCTGGTCAACGAAGACGAACGGCTGCAGGCGCGTATCAACCAGTTGCACGATCGGCTCGAGGCGACAATCAAGCAGTGCCTGCGTCTGATCGCAACAGAAGAGAACGCGGCCGCCGAGGCTGGATCGCCGCGCCCGACCGACGACGACACAGCGGCGCGAGCCAATGCGCTGCTTTGTTTCGTCATCGGTCGCTGGCATCAATTCGCGAAATCCGGGTTCAAGCGGCGCCCCAGTGAGCACTGGGAGCGTCAATGGCCGCGACTGCGCTAGGGGCGCGTCCGCCGAACTTCACGCCCGCTGGAGCGCTAGCGGCTGCCGCATACCGGGCAGCCGGGATCGCGCGGTACGCGAATGGTTTGCCATTCCATCGCGAGAGCATCCAGCATCATCAGCCGGCCGGAAAGCGGCTTGCCTATGTTCGCCACGACTTTCAACGCCTCCGCTGCCTGCATCGTTCCGATGATTCCGGTGAGCGGCGCAAACACGCCCATGACGGCACAGCGCGTTTCTTCGGGCACCTGGTCTTCCGGGAACAGGCAGGCGTAACACGGACTGTCCGGCTGCCGGACGTCAAACACCGACACCTGACCGTCGAACCGAATGCCCGCACCCGACACCAACGGCCTCTTGAATTTGACGCAGGCGCGGTTGACCGCCTGGCGGGACGCGAAGTTGTCGCAGCAGTCGAGAACGATGTCGGCAGCCTCGACCTCCCGCTCCAGCGTCGCACCCTCGAGTCGGATTTGAAGCGCAATCACCCGGACTTCCGGATTGATGCGGGCGAGTGTCGCGCGGCCGGATTCGACCTTGGGCGTGCCTATGGCGTTGGTCGTATGCAGGATCTGGCGCTGCAGGTTCGTGAGATCAACCGTATCCGCATCGGTTAGCGTAATCGTTCCCACGCCTGCCGATGCCAAGTAATAGGCGGCAGGAGAGCCGAGTCCGCCTGCCCCGACGATCAGCGCCCGCGCAGATGCTATGCGCGCCTGCCCTTCGATTCCGATCTCGGGTAGGAGGATATGCCGGGAATATCGGAGCAGTTGATCGTCATTCACCGCGTCTACGCCCAATGAGTCCCGCTCGGACGAATGCGCACCTGGCGAGCACCCCGCTCAGCCTGAACGAAAAAGGCCGGGCTCAAATGCGAGCACCGGCCTTCTTGCGCGAGCCCTGCAAGGGGCAACGCTCAGCAACGCTGGATCAGGTGTTATCCGGCTTCGCGGCAGGCGGTTGCGAGACGACCGGCTGGCCTTTGAGATGATTGATGGCCTGCTTCAGCTGGAAGTCTTCCGCGGACCCGAACTCGACCGGCTTCTTTGGCTCTCCTGCGGCGGGTTGTGGCGCTGCGGGCTTTGCGGTGGCGGCTGGCGGTTCCTCGGTCTTGCCCGCCTTGGCCGCCTCTTTGTCATTGTCGAGATGCTTGAGCAGATCAGCCTCGCGGACCCGGCCCTGTGGCTGATCGGGATCGTCAACGAGAATATCCGGTGATATGCCCTTGGCTTGAATCGACCGCCCACTCGGCGTGAAGTAGCGCGCTGTGGTGAGCTTGATTGCGGTGCTATTGCCAAGCGGCATGATCGTCTGCACCGACCCCTTGCCGAATGTCTGGGTGCCGATGATGGTTGCGCGCTTATGGTCCTGAAGCGCGCCTGCGACGATTTCGGAAGCCGATGCGGAACCGCCGTTCACCAGAACAACCATTGGCACGGTCTTGGCCGCGGCCGGAAGATTGCGCAGGAAGTCGTCGTTACGCGCCCGAACATAATCCTCCGGCGACGCAACGTACTTTCGTTTGGCGTCCTCGGTTCGGCCATCGGTAGAAACGACAAGCACCTTCGCCGGCAGAAACGCGGCGGAGATGCCAACCGCGCCGTTCAGCAGACCACCCGGGTCGTTGCGAAGGTCGAGTACCAAGCCCTTCATTGGCCCTTCCTTGAATAGACGACCTAGGTGCCGAACGAGGTCTTCGCCGGTGTGCTCCTGGAACTGCGCAACGCGTACATATCCGAATCCAGGCTCGATCATCTTCGATTTGACGCTCTGCACCTGGATCTCTTCGCGCACCAGGGTAAAGATCAACGGCTTGTTTTCCCCCTTGCGGCTGACAGTGAGGATGATGCTCGTCTTCGGGCGGCCGCGCATGCGCTTCACAGCGTCATTAAGGGTCATGCCCTTGATCGGGGTATCGTCGAGCTTGATGATCAGGTCGCCCGGCTTGATGCCGGCACGATGCGCAGGGGTATCCTCGATTGGGGAGATGACTTTGACGAACCCGTCTTCCATCCCCACTTCGATGCCAAGACCGCCGAATCGCCCTTGCGTGCCGACCTGGAGTTCTTTGAAGGCCTCCTGGTCAAGATACGCGGAGTGCGGATCGAGACCGGTCAGCATGCCGGTAATGGCTTCGCTGATGAGGCGCCGGTCTTCGACGGGTTCGACGTAATTCGACTTAATCGCACCAAATACTTCAGCGAAATTGCGCAGTTCATCGACCGGCAGTGGCAGCCGCGTCGACGAATCACGTTGCGCGACTGCCGAAAAATTGAGGCTGAGAAGCACACCGCACAGAATGCCGACGAATACCAACCCGATCTGCTTGAACTTGCCTCTCATTGTTTGAACCTTTCCGCGGTCAATGACCTACCGTAATGACACCCAGGAAAGCGGATCGATCGCTCGGCCCTGGTGCCGCAATTCAAAGTATAAACCGGCCGATTCGTTGCCTCCGGTACGACCAACGGTTGCAATTGGATCTCCGGAACGCACCGCATCGCCGGGGCGACGCAGCAGAGACTCGTTGTTGCCGTAGATCGTCAGGTACGAATCACCATGATCGACGATCAACAAATTGCCAAACCCACGCATCCAATCGGCAAACACTATTCGCCCTGACGCTACGGCACGAACTTCTTCACCTTCCGCGCCGCGGATGAATATGCCCTTCCATGACGGCCCACCCTCGGCGCGAGGTGTGCCGAACCGCCCGACTACATCGCCACGTACAGGGAGCCGCAGTCGACCGCGCAGACTTGAGAATACACCTCGGGTGTCCCCCGCTTCAGGAACTTTTTCATTGCGATCAATGGGCCTAGGCGATGGCGGCGACGCTCTTTCCCGGATTGCGCGACTCAGACGTTCGACCAGGTCGGCGAGCCTTCGTTCATTCGCCTGCAAGGTTTGGAGACTGCGCCGCTGCTTTTGAATTTGCGTGGAAAGCCGATCCAGTACGCGCTGCCATTCGCCCCGTTCACGTTCCAGCTTCGACCGCTCATCTCGTGCCCGGGTCTCGAGCTTCGCCAGCTCATCGGTCTTCTCCCGGCTCTGGCGTGCGAGCTGACTTAATTCGTCGAGGCTCGCGCGCAAACCCCGGATCAGTTCGCTTTGCGCACGTGAGACATACGAGAGATAGTGTAGATCGCGCGCCAGCGCGTGCAGATCAGCGCTGTTCAACAGGAGTCTCAGCGTTCCGACCTCGCCGTGAACGTAGCGGAAATACAAGATTCGCTCAAGGCTTCTCGACCGCTGGTTGATATCGGCATCTGTTCGCCGGATGCGGGCTTCGAGCTCACGCTGTTCCTCACGCGCTTTGTGTTGTGCCGCCTGGAATTCGCGATAGGTGCGCGTTGCCTCGGAGATTGCACGTTCAGAATCGCGCAACTGGTCGGCGACTTCCTTCCTGTCGCCTTCCGCCTCCGCCATCTCGCTCTTTAGGACTTCCAACTGATCGCGGAGCGCTTTCAGCTCGTCTTTCTCCGCGGCGGTTGGGAGACCCGATGAAAAAACGAGCAGGAGCGCGATGCCCAGCGAGACTAAGCGCTTGGTCAGGCCGTCAATCAAGCGCGTGCTGTGCCCTGTTTAGCCACGGCCTGCATCGCGGCGGCGATACGCGCCTGATCGCCAAGGTAGTAGTTCTTGCGCGGACGGAGCAAGTCGTCAAGCTCGTACACGAGTGGGGTGCCGGTTGGGATATTGAGCTCCACGATCTTGTCGTCGGCGACATTGTCGAGAAACTTGACCAATGCCCGTAGCGAATTGCCGTGCGCGACGATCACCACGCGCTTGCCCGCCCGAATCTCCGGTGCGATCACATCCGACCAATAGGGAACGACGCGTGCGACCGTATCCTTGAGACATTCGGCCAGCGGGAATGCTTGGCCATCAAGATTGCGATATCGGGGATCTTGCGCGGCTTCAATTGCGACCTCCGGCTTCATCGTCGGCGGGGGCGTGTCGTAACTTCTTCGCCACACGTGCACCTGCTTCTCGCCGAATCGTCGCGCCATCTCGCCCTTGTCGAGCCCCTGCAGATCACCGTAATGGCGCTCGTTCAAGCGCCAGGACGATCGCACTGGAATCCACATCCGATCCATCTGCTCGAGTGACAGCCACAGTGTCTTGATCGCGCGCTTGAGCACCGAGGTATAAGCCAGATCAAAATCGAACCCTTCGGCCTTTAGCAGCCGACCCGCTTCGCGGGCTTCCGTTTCCCCATTTTCGGAGAGGGGAACATCGACCCAGCCGGTAAATCGATTCTCGCGATTCCATACACTTTCGCCATGCCGGACCAGGACAAGCTTATGCATGGATGCATTCCCTATACGGATTGGAGCAGGCGATTCTATAATAGTCAGTTGCCCGGTCCGCTGGGCGCAGGCGTTTATTCGTCAATGGATCGATTGCAACCGCCTGCCATGCCGCGCCGAACGGTTCTCTGCGAATGGAGTATGGCGTAGCGAGTATCGGGACATTCGGCCAGTTCCCAGAATCTTTTGAAATCGGGTAATCAGTATGTCGATGAAGTTCCTTACCGAGAACATGTTCTTGATCGCGGTCGCCTTCGTGAGCGGTGCAATGCTGATCTGGCCGCTCGTCCGTCGCGGCGCAGCGGGCGCTTCGATCGACACGGTCCGGGCCACCTTCATGATCAATCGGGAGGACGCTCTGCTGCTCGATGTTCGCGAAACGAGCGACTATGCGAATGGCCATATCCTCAATGCGCGCAACGTTCCGCTGGCGCAGCTCGACGAACGCGGCCCCGATGTTGCAAAAAACAAGGCGAAGCCCGTAATCGTCTATTGCGCGAACGGCCAGCGGGCCGGCAGCGCGATCGCAATTCTGAAGAAGCACGGCTTCGCGAACGTTGTCAATCTTAGCGGTGGTTTTGCGGCCTGGAAGTCGGCCGGACTGCCAGTGGAGAAGTAGCGATCATGCCCTCGATCCGGATGTATGCAACCGAATGGTGTCCCTACTGCCAGCGGGCCGAGGCGCTGCTGCGATCCAAGGGCGTCACGAGCATCGACAAGATTGATATCGATCGGCATCCTGAACAAAAGAAAGAGATGTGGTACTCGTTGCCGGAGCGGCGAGCCGAGTCGCCCGTGCACATCTCCGAGGGGCCGAGGATGGCCACATCGATGCCGGCGCGGCGCAGTAGTTGGGCCATCGCCTGGGTGACCTTTTTGTTCTTGTCGTCGAACGACCCGGCGCAGCCGACCCAGTAGAGGTACTCGGACTGCAGGGTCTCGCCCGGGTCGATGATGGTGACGCCGTCGAACCCGTCGGCCCAATCACCGCGCTCGCCCTGGTTCATGCCCCACGGGTTGCCCTGGTTCTCCATCGCCCGGTAGGCGTTGCCGAGCTCGGCCGGGAAGTTCGATTCCATCAGTGACAGGTAGCGCCGCATGTCGAAGATCTTGTCGGTGATCTCGATGTTGACCGGGCAGATCTCGTCGCACGCCTTGCAGGTGGTACATGCCCAGATCTCCTCGGCGGTGATGCGCTCGAACAGTGAGTTGGCGCTCACGCTGATCTCGGCCACGGTGCCGAGCGGCGCACTCACGACCGGGCTGCCGGTGGCGGCCATCACCTCGCCGGCCTTGAGCACGATCT
>JANMUI010000999.1:0-12815 GCA_031391405.1 Betaproteobacteria bacterium | reverse complement strand
GGCTCGGGTCTATCCGCTCAAGGTCTTCCATGCGATCTCCTTTCGGTTAGAACGAGTCAGGGTCGAAAAAGGATACGTCCGACCCCGGGGCCGCGAGCGGTTGTCCTTTGGCAATGGGCCGGCATCACAAAGGTACAATCGACCACAGATTCCGTCGCTGGCGAGGAGAACTCATGACTGGTTATCTGCGCGCGCTGTTCTCGCTCACGGAGCAGAATGGCGCGCTTCTCCCGATCGCTGCGCCAACCTACGCGCAGCCGAATCCCGCCAATCCGGTGCGCAACATCATCTCCTTTCCACCCGGCGGCATTACCGATGTTCTGGCGCGGCAGCTCGCGCAAAGAATGCAGGACAACCTTGGTCAGCCTTTTATTGTCGACAACCGTCCCGGAGGGAATTTCATCATCGCCGCTGAAGCCGCAGCGAAGGCGCCTCCGGACGGACACACGTTGTTCATGGTGGTGGACAGCACGTTCACATTGAATCCGCTGCAAAACACCAAGCTGCCCTATGATCCGATTCGCGATTTCGCGCCGATTTCTCTTGTGGCGCTGCAATCCCTTTTCATGGTCGCGAGCGCGAAAGCGCCGGGCGTCAATTTCAAGGAGCTCATCGCCTTTGCCAAAGCGAATCCGGGCAAAGTGACATTTGGTTCGTCGGCGTTGGCGCCGCAATTGATCGGCGAGCAGATCAAAGCAAAGTTGGGCATTGATATGATGCACGTCCCGTTCAAGGGATCCCCGCCGATGCTGCAGGCGCTTCTATCCGGGGATATCGATTTCGCGATCACGACGTTTCTGCCGTACGCGAGTTACACGAAGGACGGCAGACTACGTGGACTCGCGGTCACTGGAACCGGGCGGGAACCACCGTCGCCGGATAGTCCCAGCTTGGCCGAGCTCGGCTTTCCGGAATTCACCTATCGTCTTTGGTATGGGCTGGTGGCGCCGGCGGGTACGCCGAAACCGATATTGGACATATTGCATGCGGAAGTCGTCAAAGCGCTTGGCGATCCGGAAACCAAGCAACGGCTGGTGACGGCCGGCCTTGAGCCCTCGACGAGCACGCCGGCGGAGCTCTCTGCGATGATCAAGGGCGATCTCGAAAAATGGAGCACAGTCATCAAGGCGGCTGGCATCAAGCTGGCGAATTGAGAAAGGTCTTTGATGGGCGCGGTGATCGCTATCAACATCGCCAGCACATTTGCGGATCTTGCCGCATATGATTCCGTCCCATAGCGATTCCGCGACGAAGAAGCATCCAGGACACCGAGGTAGCAAATCAATGAAGTTATCAGCCGCGATTTTTGTACCTGCTCTGGTGATGCTCGCCGGGTTTGTGTTCGCTCAAGACAAGTTCCCGAGCAAATCGATTCAACTGGTGACGCCCCTTGCCGCGGGAACCACGATCGATCTGGTGGCGCGAACCTACGCGGAGCTGCTGTCGCCGCGGTTGGGCCAGTCGGTCGTCGTACAGAATCGCCCCGGCGCAGGGGGCACGATCGCCGGGCAGTCCGTTGCGAAAGCCGCGCCCGATGGCTACACCATTCTGATCGTCAATTCGCAGCACACGATCAACCCGACCCTCTACAAAGCGCTGCCCTACGACACATTGACCGAATTCGCCGGCAGTGCGCAGATTGGTGAAGCGCCGAGCCTGATCGTCGTCCATCCAAAGGATGGTGCGCGCACCCTGAAAGAGTTCATCGCGGCGGCCAAGAAAGCCCCAGGACAGATCAACTACGGGTCCGCCGGGATCGGGACCACTACGCACATCGGCGCGGCGTACTTCGCGTTTCGCGCCGGCATCGAGCTTGTCCATGTGCCGTACAAAGGGGGCGAGCTCGTCGCCGATATGGTAGCGGGCCGCGTGGAAGCCATGGTCGTGCCGGTTGCGTTCCTCCTGCAGCACATCAAGGACGGACGGCTGTTGGCGCTCGGAGTGACGACGCGCGAGCCGCTGAAGTCGCCGATTGAAGTGCCGTCGGTCGAAGAAGCTGCCGGTCTGCCGGGTTTCCAATACGCCACGTATTACGGATTCGTTGCACCCGCCAAAACGCCGCGACCGATCATTGAGCAACTGAGCCGGGAAATCCGTCAGGTTACGGCGGATAAGGCTCTTACGGATAAGTTCGCGGCGCTGGCGATTTTTCCGCGTGACCTCGGTCCGGCTGATTTCGACGCATTTATTCGCGCCGATCTCGAAAGAATCGGGCCGGTCATCCAAGCCATCGGTGCGACGGCCAATTGAGCTGGCCTCAAACCATTTGAGCCGCGCTCAAACCAATCGAGCCGCGCTCAAAACATGTCGATCAGTCGCAGGCTCCCCATCCGCTGAGGCATCTATGCCGAATCCGCCACCCGTTGCGCGACCTATCCTTCGCGGAAGCACCCTCATCGCCGCGATCAAGGCAAGTGGCATCGAATTCATCGCCGCGTTGCCCGACATCACCACGGTCGAGGGATTGCTGAAGCCGATTACGCGTGATGCGCATTTTCGTTTCATCCGGGTATGCAAAGAGGACGAGGGCGTGGGGATCTGCGCGGGCCTCTCGTTTTGCGACAAGCGCGCCTTGCTCCTCATTCAGAGCACGGGCCTTCTCGACTCCATCAATGCGTTGCGCGCCAATGCGATCGAGTACAGCCTGCCGATCTGCATGATGGTCGGACTCATCGGCAAGGAAGTCGACGGTGCGCCGCAAGACTCCGCCGACTTCGGCGTACGCATCGTCGAACCGATCCTCGATACCATGGGCATTGCGCGGCTGCTGATTGAAACCGATGCGGACGTACCGCTGATCGAACCTGCGATTGCGCGTGCGTATCGCGACACTAAACCGTTGGCGGTGTTGATCGGCCGCCGGCCGGAAGGGGCACCATGAAGCGCGATCTGTGTCTTCTCGAGCTGGCACGACATCGGACCGATCAGATCGTCGTCGCGGTCTACCATGCGGCGTTTGATTGGATGCGCATTCAGCCGCACCCGTTGAATTTTTTCTCGGTGGGCGCGATGGGCCTCGCGTCGTCAAACGGCCTGGGGCTTGCAATCGGCCGCCCCGACAAGCAGGTCATCGTGCTCGATGGCGATGGCAGTCTCTTGATGAATTTGGGGAGTCTCGTCACCATTGCCGAAGTCGCACCGAGAAATCTCGTGCATTTCGTATGCGAGAACGGCACATACGAGGCGAATGGCGGCGTACCGATTCCGAGGCGTGGCGAGGTGAGCTTTGCCGGCTTTGCCCGCGCGGCGGGCTATCGCAACGTCTACGAGTTTTCGATTCTGTCAGAATTTGCGGCGGCCATCCCATCGGTGTTGTCGGCGGACGGCCCGACCTTCGTGACCTTGCATATCGAGCCGGGTGAAGAGTCGCCGAAAGACTATCCGTTCATCCATGGTGCAGAGACGCGCAAGGTGTTCAAGGCCGCGCTGCAAAGCGGTCATCAAAAGCGCTGAACTGTCGGCATCATGAGCGCGAGCCGCGTGGTCGGGCACGCAGTCGGAAAATCGGTGCTGCGCAAAGAGGATCGACGGCTCCTCACCGGACGGGGACGCTTCATTGCCGATCTGCAGTTGCCCGGCATGGTTCAGGTTGCGTTCGCACGCAGCAATCTGGCGCACGCACGGATTCGCGCCGTGGATGTGTCGCGCGCGCAGGCGCTGCCCGGCGTATTGGCCGTGTTCATTGCGCGCGATATCGATCTGGATGCGGTGCCGGGGATGCAGAATCGGCAGCCCTTGTCGTGGCGCAATGCTGTCGAGCACACATTCAGCATTCCCGATACACCGCTGATGGCCACGGACAAGGTTCGCTATGTCGGCGAAGTCTATGCCATCGTGGTCGCCGAAAGTCGCCTGATCGCAGATGATGCTGTCGAGCTGATCGCGACGGACTTCGAGTCCTTGCCGGTGGTCGTTAGCATCGAGGATGCCATGTGCTCGGACGCTCCGATCATTCATGATGGGCACACGAGCAACTTGGTCGCGCAGTTCCGCGTGCGGAAGGGCAACGCGCAGTCGGCGGAATTTCGCGGGCTGCGCCGGATTCGTCGTGCACACCGAAACGCCCTCGACCTTGAACGATCTTGGCGTCAAAGGCCTGGGCGAAGGCGGCGCGGTGGGCCCACCCGCGGCCATCATCAATGCAGTGTGCGATGCGCTGCGGCCGATTGGATTCGAGTTGAACCGAAGCTTCGTGAGCGCGGAGGAAATCGTCGCGGCGATCCGGCGCGCCAAGAGATCGGACTCGCGTTAGATTCGCGTTATATTCGCGCCTGTTGCGGTCCGGCTGGCCGATTCAATCCGCCTTGATCTTCGCTCGTTCGACGACCCTTTGCCAGCGGCTCATGTCGGCCTTGATTTGCGCCGCAAACTCTTCCGGCGTATTGCCCACCGGCTCGATCCCGAGCGCATCGAAGCGCTGGCGTAGCTCCGGCTCCTTTAGCACTGCAGTAATGTCGCGGTGGAGTTTGTCGATGATCGGCCCAGGCGTTTTCGCAGGTGCCATGACGCCAACCCACAAGACGGCTTCGAAGTCCGTCAGTCCCTGTTCGATGAATGTCGGGATCTCCGGGAGCGAGCCGACACGCTTTGTCGTCGACACGCCGATGCCGACGAGCCGGCCTGCCCGAATGTGCGCGCTCGAGCCGGCCGCGGCGGAGTAGGTGAGTTGCACCTGACCGCCGACCGCGTCGAGCACCGCGAGGCCACCACTCTTGTAGGCGATGTGCTGCATGTCGAGCCCGGTACGTTGCTTGAGCAGCTCTCCCGCCACATGCGTGGTACTGCCGTTGCCGCCGCTGCCGTACGAAAGCTTGTCGGGATGGGCCTTCGAGTACGCGAGCAGTTCCGCAAGGTTCTTGGCGGGCAAGGAAGGGTGTGCCGCAAGCAGCAGAGCCACATCACCCAGTTTGGTCACGGGAGCGAAGTCCTTCAGCGTGTCGAATGGGACCTTCGTCAGCGTGAACGGATTGACCACCATCGTGGCATCCAGGGCGAGCAGCAGCGTGTAGCCGTCGGGGCTTGATTGCGCTACTAGCTCCGTGCCGATGTTGCCGCCGGCACCCGCGCGGTTCTCGACGACCATGCGCAGGCCGAACTTGCGGTCGAGCGCCTCCGCGAGCGCGCGTCCACTGGTGTCGGTCGCCCCGCCGGTGCCGAAGGGCACGATCAAGCGAATCGGCTTGCTTGGATAGTCTTGCGCATGCGTTGCAGCGGCAATCGCCATGCAACCGAGAGCGAGGAATACGTTCAACTTGAGCACGGTCTTCTCCGCGCCTCAGGACTTCGCGCTCGTGAACGCCGAATAGATTATGGTACGCAGCTCACGGCGGATCGGCGTCGACGAGGACGGTAAGAGCTGCGTCATGAAGATCGAGATCAGCTCTTCGCGCGGATCGATCCAGAATGTCGTGGACGCCGCACCACCCCATGAGTATTCGCCAACCGAGCCGGGAATCATCGTGCTCGCCGGATCCATCGTCACCGAAAACCCCAGGCCGAATCCGATCCCGTTGTAACTCGCCTCGCTGAAAAGCGAGCGCGACAACGCCGGCAGATCGTTGTTGTCGGGAAGATGATTCTTCGTCATCAGCTCGATCGTCTTCGGACTGAGGAGTTGCACGTCGCCCAAGGTTCCGCCGTTGATCAGCATCCGGCAGAATTTGAGATAGTCGCTTGCCGTCGAGACCAATCCGCCGCCACCGGAAATCAAGGTCGGACTTTGCAGATACGAGCTCGTCAAGGGATCGTCCTGCAACGTCATGCCGCCATCGGCCGTCGCTGCGTAACACGCGGCAAAGCGCGCTTGTTTGCCCGCATGAACATGGAAGTCGGTATCCACCATGCCAAGGGGCTGCAGGATTCGCTCGCGCAGATAGTCTTCGAAGGGCTGGCCGGACAGTTTGCCGACGATGTATCCCAGCACGTCCGTCGATACCGAGTAGTTCCACGCCGTGCCCGGCGAAAATTCGAGCGGCAGATGGGCGAGCTTCTCGATCATGTCTTCAAGCGACCCGTGCTTTTCGATTTCGCCGATCTTGAGCGCGCGATACGCGGCATCGACATTGGTCGACTGCTGGAATCCGTAGGTGAGTCCGGACGTGTGGCGCAGGAGATCGATCATCAGCATCGGCCGCTCGGGTCTAATCGCACGAAACGTCGCCATGAACCCGCCCTGGAAAACGCCAAGGTCCTTCCACGCTGGAATTACACGATGCACCGGATCGTCGAGCGCGACGAGTCCCTGCTCGACCAGCATCATGAACGCAACGGTAGTGAGCGGTTTGGTCATCGAATAGATGCGAAAGATCGTGTTCTCGCGCATCGGCGTCTTGCGCTCGACGTCCGCCATGCCGATCGCGGAGAAATGCGCGATCTCGCCACGGCGGCAAACCACCGTCAATGCGCCGGGCATCCGTCCGGTGTCGAGGTACTTGCGCTGAATGAAGCGATCTATCCATGCGAGTCGGTCTGAGGAAAGCCCGGCGGAGTGCGGTTGTGCTGCCACGAGGAATGCTCCCGGTGAATTGCCGATGAACGAATCTGCTCAACAACGAATCTGCCCGATAACGAATCTTCGATAGGGATTGCGCTATCGCTTTCTCAGCGTAAGCACACGGCCTGAGGCCAGCTCCCGCTGAAACGCACTGAGAGGGAGCACGCGGATCGGGCCGACTTGCAGCGGTTGTTCGCCAAGGTAGACGCCCCAGGCTGACTGAATGATGTCGGTCGCATGCAGCTCAGTGAGCGCACGACTGAACTCCGGACGCCAGCGGCTGCTCGCCTTGACTTCGATGCCTACCGCGTGGCTCGCACGCTTCCAGATAAAGTCGACTTCCGTGCCGGAAGGCGTGCGGTAGTAACTCAAATCGCCCCCGCAATCGGAGTAGGCGATCTGGGCCCGCAGTTCGTGCAGGACCAGTGTTTCGAGCAGCGTACCGCGCTCGGCGGGATCGAGCGGTTCGCGCAGGCGCCGTGTCAACGCACGCACGACGCCAGGGTCGAACAGGTAGAACTTCGGATGCTGGGCTTCCTTGACCTTCGCGCGGGGACGCCACGCCGGCAGCCATGTGCCAAGAAGCGTATCGGTCAGTACCTCGAAATAGCCTTGAATCGTCGGGCGGGCCACCGCCGCGTCGCGTGACAACGCCGATACGTTGGTGACCTGTGCGTTCGCCAGTGCCGCCACTTCGAGAAAACGGGTGAAGGACTCGAGGCTGCGCACCAGCGCTTCGGCGCGAATCTCCTGCGCGAAGTACGTTTCGGCGTAGGCTTCCAGGAGATCGATGCGCGCGGCGACACCGCGTGCGCTTCGCACCATGGGAAGCAAACCAAACCTAAGCAAGTCGTCCGTTGCCGGTGCATCCGCCAACTCGGTCATGGTGAGCGGCAACATATGTCGCATGACAACCCGGCCGGCGAGGAGATTGACGTCGTCGCGCCGCAATCGGCGGGCCGAGGATCCCGTCAACGCGAAACGCCAGCGTTGCGGCGCCGAGGTGAGCGCATCGTGGATTTCATTCATCAGCGCCGGCAACTTCTGGATCTCGTCGATGACCACCCAGCTCCGGCGCGGCAGGGTTTCAATCTCCTGCCGGAAGAGTTGCGGGTCGCGCATCAGGCGCAACAGCTCGCGATCGAGCAGCAGGTTGTACCAGCGCGCGTTCGGCAGCTGCGCTCGCAACCAGGTGGTTTTTCCGGTGCCACGCGGGCCGAGCAGAAGAAACGACCGAACCGGGAGATTCTGTCTGCGTGTAAGCATGCCCAGCATTTTGACGGTAAAAATGCTGGGTGTCTATACACATGGTCAGGTTTCGGGGTGCGACCCGATGGTGCCGGATACGTCGATCCGGATGGCGCCTCGAGTCGATATGCCCAACTGAATGCGTCGATCCGGACGCACCTCGCCGGGCCGAATCATTATTCGCTGAGCGAGCCGATTGTGTCGACGACCTTGGCCCACTTCGCGGCCTCGCTTTTGTAGAACGCGCCGAACTGTTCCGGTGTTCCTCCCGGCAAAGGCAGAAAGCCTGCCGCGGCGAATTTCTTGACCGTGTCGTCGAACTCGAGGATCTGCCTGATCGCCCCGGACAGTCGATCGATCGCAGCGCGCG
Organism: Betaproteobacteria bacterium; assembly: GCA_031391405.1. Classification (GTDB taxonomy): domain Bacteria; phylum Pseudomonadota; class Gammaproteobacteria; order Burkholderiales; family SG8-39; genus SHXR01. The sequence goes on along the minus strand of JANMUI010000999.1, from coordinate 4,704 downwards.
GCGTTCCCTTGGGGGCACCAAGGCCGAACCACAGGCGCACATCGAATCCGGGTAGGCCGCCTTCGGCAATCGTCGGGAGATCGGGCAGCGCGCTATCTCGTTTGAGCGGGGTCGTGGCAATGCCGCGCAGCTTGCCCTCGCGGACAAAGCCCAGCACCGGTGGAATGGTCGAGAACATCACCTTCACTTGGCCCGACAAGAGCTCGCGAATCGTTTCGCCGCCGCCCTTGTAATGCACCGGGGTCATCTTGATGCCGGCCGTGTTGTTGAATAGCTCGGCGGCCAAATGCGTCGCGGTCCCTTTGCCTGCGGTCGCGTAGAAGATGTCGCCCGGCTTTGCCTTCGCCATGGCGATGAGATCCCCAACGCTCTTCACATCGAGGGACGGATGCACAAGCAGCACCAGACCCGTGTCGGCAAGCGCCGCGACCGGTTCGAAATGATCAGCGAACTTGTATTTGAAGTTCTTGAACAGGCTCTCGTTGACCGCGTTGCTGAGGATCGTCAGCAACAACGAGTAGCCGTCGGGTTCGGCGCGGGCGACCGCCTCCGTCGCGATGTTGCCCGATGCGCCGGAGCGATTCTCGACGATGACCTGCTGGCCGAGTGCTTCACCCAGCTTCGCGCCGACCACACGCGCAATGATATCGGTGGGTCCGCCGGCGACAAATCCGACCACCAGACGAATGGGTTTATTGGGGTAGGGCGCCTGCGCCTGTGCAAGGCTCGCCGAGGCGAGCGCGACGCCCACCATTGCTGCGAGCGCAATCACGTGCCCGGCAACGCGGCGAAGCGCACGCGGGATGCGATGCAACGTTCTGTCTTGCGCGACCAACGTCTTACCGCTTTCGGAACAGAAGCGACCGGACTGGTGGTCGGCGACAAACGAATTTTTCTCGCGCATGAGAGCCTCTTCGAAATTTGACGATGGCCATTATCGCGGGGCGGCCTGTGGCTGTCGAGGATTCGAATTGCCAAACAGCGTGATGCGGATGCGGCTGCGATTTAGCATCCCCGAAGATCAAGGGCGTGCAGCGCTCCGAATCGCCTGCCACACGCGAAGAGGCGTTGCGGGCATCGAGATATCGTGCACGCCCAACGGTCGAAGTGCATCGAGCAAAGCGTTGATCACGGTCGGCGGCGCGCCGATCGCGCCGGCTTCCCCTACACCTTTGATACCGAGCGGATTGGTTGTGCTGGGCACCTCGGCGAGTGCGAGCGCGAAGCTTGGGAGGTCGTCGGCACGTGGCATCGTATAGTCAAGAAAGCTGCCCGCGAGCAACTGACCGGACGCGCCATCGAAGACGACGTGCTCATGCATCGCCTGACCGATGCCTTGCGCGAGCCCGCCCTGCACCTGGCCCTCGCAAATGAGCGGGTTCATCGCGCGCCCCACATCATCGACGGCGCTGTAGCGATCGAGCCGAATCACGCCGGTTTCCGGATCGACTTCGACTTCACAGCTATGGCAGCCATTTGGAAAGTTAGGCGGTTCGGCGGAATACGAGCCAGTTCCGGACAGGCCGAGCGTGAATTTCGGCGGCAATCCAAAAGGCGCGAAGAATGCCTTGGCGACGTCGGTGAACGCCATCGAACGGTCGGTACCCGCGATCTCGAAGCGGCCCGCCTTGAACTCGAGGTCCGACTCTGATGCTTCCATGAGATGAGCGGCCATTGATCGCGCCTTGGCGATCACATCATCGGCGGCCAATTTGAGCGCGCATCCGCCCACCAGTGAGCTTCGTGCGGCATAGGTACCACGACCGAAGGTGACTTGATCGGTGTCGCCTTGCACGAAGCGAATGGATTCGAACGGCACGCTGAGCCACTCGGACACCAGTTGCGCGAAGACGGTCGCGTGGCCTTGGCCGTGGGAATGTGTTCCGGCAACGATCGTGACCCCGGCGCCCGGATCGAAGCGGAGCTCCATGCGGTCGTTGAACACACCACCCATCTCGATGAAGAAAGTCACCGCACGTCCGCGCAACTTACCGGCACGGGCGGACGCCTCGCGGCGCTTGGCGAATCCGCTCCAGTCGCCAAGCGCCTGGCATCGATCGAGCAGCGCTGCGAAGTCACCGCTGTCGTATTGAAAACCGGTGGGGGTTGTCCAGGGCATCGCGCTCGCAGGAATGAGATTGCGCCGTCGGATTTCCACCGGATCGATGCCAAGTTCCACCGCAGCACGATCGAGCAAGCGCTCGGTGAGATACGCCGCCTCGGGCCGACCCGCACCGCGATACACCGAGGTGGGCGGCGTGTTGGTGAAGATCCCCTGACTGATCCCATGGAAGACCTTGACCCGGTAGACGCTTGGGATGAAACGCAGCCCCATCAACGTGGGCTGCACCGCGGCGGATACAACATAGGCGCCAAAGCCATGCATCGAACGCGCGCGGATGGCGAGGATCTTGCCGTTGTCGTCGAGCGCCATCTCGCCCTGCACAACCTGGTCGCGTCCGTGCGTATCACCAAGCAGGCTTTCCGATCGCGTCGCGACCCACTTCACCGGTCGCCCGATGCGCTTCGATGCCCAGAGTACGAGCGCATCCTCGGGATAGGCATCGGCCTTCATGCCGAAGCCGCCGCCGACATCGGGTGCGATGACGCGCAGCTTGGTTTCGGGGATATGGAACACGGCGCCCGCGATCATCTGACGCATCCCGTGCGGATTCTGGTTGCTCGAATAGAGCGTATAGGTATCGGTGGACCGGTCGTAGTCGCCTAGCGCGGCGCGCGGCTCGAGCGCATTCGCCGAGACGCGATTGCTCTCCAGGCGCAGGCGCACAACGTGTTTGGCCGTCGCGAAGGCGGCATCGGTCGCGGCTTGATCGCCGAACGCCATCTCGCAGCATTTGTTGCCGTCGCAATCGTCGTAGACCCTTGCTGCGCCCGCGCGCGTTGCATCCTCGGGCGTGACGACCGCGGGCAGAGGCTCGTAATCGATGTCCACGAGCAGGGCGGCATCGCGCGCCTCGTCTTCTGTTTCGGCCACCACATAGGCGACCCGATCCCCAACGCAGCGAACTTTGTCCGACACGAGCAGCGGGCGAAACGTGCGATATCCCTTCGGCCCACCGAGGTCTTCGGGCATGAACAGTGGTGGCGTTCCGCCGAGCTTATCGAGGACGACCTCTGCACCGGTCAACACGCATAGAACGCCGGGCGCGGCTTGCGCTCGCTGCACGTCCACCTTGCGGATGCGCGCGTGCGCATGGGTTGAGAGCACCGGCACGCCATGACATTGGCGCGGCAGATTCGTGTCATCAACAAAGCGGCCGTGGCCGGTGAGGAAGCGCTGGTCTTCGACTCTCCTCACCGATTGTCCAATCCCGAATTTCTGCATGGACCCCCCTTGTTGATTTCAATACCGCTGCGCAGGCAACTCCAGAAACGGGAATGCGGAATACAGCGCATGCGGTGCGCGGACGGGCGGGGCCTCGCGCACATGGCTCGTATTGAGTTGATCGACCCTTGCTACACCGAGAAGGCCCATTGCCATGCGGATTTCCGTCTCGAGGAGCTCGAGCATTCGCAGGACGCCCGCCTCGCCGCCCGCTGCCAATCCGAATCCGACCAACCGCGCGATCCCGACGGATTTCGCACCGAGCGCGATGGCTTTGACTACATCCGTGCCGCGCAGGAAACCGCCATCCACCACGACCTCGGCCTTGTTGCCAACCGCTTGCAACACCTCCTGCAGCACGGCGATCGTCCCGAGGCCTTGATCGAGTTGGCGTCCGCCGTGGTTCGACACGTACACGACTTCGGTGCCGTGCTCGACCGCGAGCCTGGCATCGTCAGCGTTGGCGATGCCCTTCAACACCAGCGGGAACTTGGGATACTTCTTCTTGAACCATTCGATGAGCTCCCAGGTCATGTCGGCCTGAAATTCGAAGCCGGAGGCACCGAGGCGCCCGGCCGGTACATGACGCTTGATCATGTCACGCTCGCGCCGACCGTAGATTGCCGTGTCGAGCGTGAAGCAGAATGCGTCGTAGCGGTGTTCGATCGCGCGCTTGACGTAATCATCGACCCAGGCCCGATCGCCGCGCACATAAAGCTGGTAGACCTTCGGATGCCGCGTTTCATTTCCCACCACCTCGAGTCCCGGTGGGACGACCGACGAGAGCATGCTCACGATGCCGAATGACTCGGCGGCTTTGGCAACGCCAAGACCAGCGCTTTGGTCGAGCATTTGCAGCGAACCCATCGGCGCGATGAAAACCGGCATCCGCATCGGTTTGCCGAGCAAGGTCGACGACGTATCGATCTTGCTTACATTGCGCAGCACGCGCGGCCGCAAGGCGAGGGAATCGATGGCAAGCCGATTACGAAGCTGCGTCGTCTCGGTTTCGGCGCCGCCGGTCAAATAGTCCCACGGCGCATCGGTCGTATTGGCGCGCGCGGCCTTGACGATTTCGTGAAGGGTCTGGAAGTCAGGCATCGACTGCTTCAGTGATAGAAGCCGTTGGTGTTCCGGCGCCTTGGTGGTTCCCGTCGACTTGATTAGGCTGCCAACTCCGCCCGTACCTCTGCCAGGATCTTCGCTGCTTCCGATCCCTGCAGCTTGCCGATGTCGTCCTGGTATTTGAGCAGCACACCCAGCGTATTGTTGATCGTCTCCGGATCGAGCGAGAGCTTGTCGAGCGCCTGCAAGGCCTTCGCCCAATCGATCGTCTCGGCGACACCAGGCTGCTTGAA
>JANMUI010000993.1:0-24081 GCA_031391405.1 Betaproteobacteria bacterium | reverse complement strand
GGCATTCTCTGGTACTTCAACTTCGTGCAAACGCCATCAATGCCGAAGATTCCAGATGAGCAGAAGCACGCAATAAGCAAGGTCATTGCGCCGAACGCATTTTTCTGGTTCCGCTGGGCAGCCCTGGCAACAGTAGTGACGGGTCTTCTCCTCGCGTGGATGAATGGCTACATGGGCCAAGCGCTTGGACTCCAGAAACCGTTCACGGCAATCGGCATCGGTATGTGGCTCGCGCTGATCATGGCGTTCTACGTATGGTTCATCATCTGGCCGAACCAGAAGAAGGCGCTTGGAATCGTGCAGGTCGATGCCGCTGAAAAGGCAGCCGCCGCGAAGATGGCCGGCATGACTTCCCGATTCAACACGATGCTTTCAATCCCGATGCTCTACTGCATGGTGGCGCAGCAGAATGGCGGGTTCTAGATAGTGCGACTCCGGCGACGCGCGGCGTGAATCGACGCTCGCCGGAAGAGGCAGGTACACAAGAAAAAAGGCCCGAAGATGGGCCTTTTCTCATTCGAATTCATGTGTATCTAGCGCGGTCCTGTCGCCTTTTCGAGCCCGCCTAACCTGGCGCCTGCCTTGACACCCTTGCCGGCAAACCAGCCTCGGTTCATCTCCAAGGCGTAGCGCGCAGACCCGTTCGCGCAGTGACTGGTTTCATCATGCGGCGTCATGTCCGCGATATTCAGGATCTTTCCTTCGTCATCCAGGAATGCGACCGACAGGGGGACAAAGGTATTGCGCATCCACATGCAATGGGGCGCGACGACCTCGAAGACAAACAACATCCCGCGATTGGCCTCCAGCGACTTTCTGAACATCAATCCGGTCGCGCGAGTCGTAGCGGTATTCGCGAGCTCCGCCTGAATGACGTGGATTCCGAGGTTGAGCGGAATCACCGGCAACCCGCTTTGCTGAGAATGTGCCCCAAAAGATACGGCAAGGGACCCTGCCAAGGCAACGAGGAATCTCAACGGATCGAAGGGGTGGCTCATGCATGGTCTCCTGATCTCGCAGGTGTCCGACAGCCGCGATTTTGACGCGCAATCGGCCACCCAGCTTCTTGACCTGCAGAAACGACGAAGGCAGGGCGATTGCCCTGCCTTCGTTGATTCGAAGCGCCTTGATTACTTCTTTTCGGCCTTCTTTTCGTCTTTCTTGGCTTCGGTCTTCTTTGCGTCTTTCTCGTCTTTCTTGTCGGCGGCTACGGCTTGGAACGTGGCGCCGGCGAAGAGCGCGGCCAGAACGATTGCGAACAGTTTTTTCATGGTCCTCTCCAACAGTGGTTGATATCAACACTACCCCGCATTTTGCGGGCCTTCGTCCGAGCCGTTGTGATGGACACAACGGCGCGGATTCCTTGGGCATCGTCCCGCCATCTTTTTGGGACGTTCCCGTAACTTCGCGCGCCCATCGCTCGGGTGCGCCAATCGCGTTGCTCTCGATCGATTCTCGCGGTCGGCGTCAAGCGCCTGTCGATCGTCTATGCCGTCATAAACGACCGAAACTTGCCATTGGTTGACGTGGCTTCAGTGATTGACCGATTCCAGCAGCCGACCGGTCATGACGACTGAATTCAGCCCGCGACCTTAGTGCTCGCTTTATCGGCCTTCTTCTTTGCCTTTGCTTTTTTCTTCGTCTTGTCGGATTTCAGGTCCTTCTTGGCTTCAGACTTGGGGCTTCCAGCTTGTGCAGAGGGCGCACCGGGTGCAGCTTGCTGGACGGGCGCCGCCGGCGGGGCCGGTGCTTGTCCGTTTGCGGCGGAGCACGCCGCCAGAAAAACGCCAACAATCACGGTGCTGCTAAAGAGTCTCATCGGTGTGGCTACTCCGCAATTCTGGTTTTTCTTCGATCCGCGAAGGCGGCTACGACATGTCATTAACGCCGATGCAGGGCGCGGGTTGACCAATTGCAGCGTCCGCCCCTCTTGTCGTCGCGCTTTTCGTCATCGTGGCGCTCCCGACAGCGCGACCTACTCCATGCAACCAAAGGTTCCCTTCAACACATCGTCCAATCACGTATGCGCGGCCTTGTATCGCGGAACGCACGATCCGTCAAGATCATGCGTCCAATCCGAGGGGCCGAGGTGCGAGCGCAGGCTCCCAATCGATCAGTGCATGCATTGCAAGCGAATTTCGCGTGTCCCGCACCGCAAGCGGACGAGATTTCGGGCGATCGCATTGTCAAGCGATGTCTCGCTGGCCGAAAAGATCATTGCACCCCCCGAAAACTCTGGCTACGATAGCGATGTCCAATCAAACGAGCGACCGACGACTCTGGCCAGGGGAACCTTGGGCTCGACGAAGCGCCGCACGAGGTGACGGTCGTAAATTGAGTGCAGGCAGGCAACTAATGCGGATCGCGATGGAGTAACCCCGACATGGCGACCCGGCTGCGCGACGGCACGGTTCTCGAGACCAAGAAGGCAAAGGTCAAGCCGCCGCCGCTTTTCAAGGTTATCCTGCTGAACGACGACTACACACCGATGGAGTTCGTTGTGGTGGTGCTGCAAACCTTTTTTGGAATGACACGAGAACAGGCGACGCAAGTGATGCTGAAAGTCCACCGGGAAGGTATGGGCGTTTGTGGCGTCTATCCGAAGGACGTCGCCACGACCAAAGTCGAGCAAGTCGCTGCGTATGCGCGGAAGCATCAGCACCCGCTCCAATGCGTGATGGAGGAAACATGATCGCCCAGGAACTCGAAGTCAGCCTGCATATGGCGTTTGTCGAAGCACGCCAGAAGCGGCACGAATTCATTACTGTCGAACACCTGCTGCTTGCGTTGCTCGACAACCCGACCGCGGCCGAGGTCTTGCGCGCATGCGCCGCCAACGTTGATGATTTGCGCAAAGCGCTCACCGAATTCATCAACGCGCATACCCCAACTGTCGCGGGATCCGAGGAGATCGACACTCAGCCGACACTCGGTTTTCAGCGTGTTATTCAGCGGGCGATCCTGCATGTGCAATCGTCGGGCAAGAAAGAAGTCACCGGGGCGAATGTCCTCGTTGCGATTTTCGGCGAGAAGGACTCGCACGCGGTGTACTTCCTGCACCAGCAGGGCGTAACGCGCCTCGACGTCGTCAACTACATTTCCCACGGCATTACCAAATCGCCGCAACCGCAGAACCAGTCCAAGAACGAACAAGAACCCGAGGAACCGCAAGAGGCGCAGAGCTCAGGCGGGGCACTCGAGTCCTACACGGTCAATTTGAATGCGCAGGCACTGGCTGGAAAGATCGATCCCTTGATCGGCCGTGACCGGGAGCTCGAACGGGTCATCCAAACGCTATGCCGGCGGCGAAAAAATAATCCGTTGCTCGTTGGAGAGGCCGGGGTCGGCAAGACTGCGATCGCCGAAGGACTCGCCCGTCGCATCGTCGAGAACGAGATTCCTGACATTCTTGCCAAATCGACGGTCTACTCGCTCGATATGGGCGCTTTGCTTGCCGGCACCAAGTATCGGGGCGATTTCGAGCAGCGCCTGAAGGCTGTCCTGAAGCAACTCCTCGATAACCCGAACGCGATCCTCTTCATCGATGAAATTCACACACTCATCGGGGCGGGAGCGGCCTCCGGCGGCACGTTGGATGCATCGAACCTCCTGAAGCCGGCGCTCAGCACCGGACAGCTGAAGTGCATTGGCGCCACGACCTACAACGAATATCGCGGCGTTTTCGAGAAGGACCATGCGCTTTCCCGCCGCTTCCAGAAGGTCGAGGTCAACGAGCCCTCGGTCAGCGAGACGATCGAGATCCTGCGCGGCCTCAAATCCAGGTTCGAAGCACACCACGGCGTCAAGTACAGTGCCGGCGCGCTGACCTCAGCCGCCGAGCTGGCGGCCCGCTACATCACCGACCGGCACCTTCCGGACAAGGCAATCGACGTCATCGACGAGGCCGGCGCGTGCCAGCGGATCCTGCCAAAATCCAAGCAGAAGCGAATCATCGGCAAACAGGAGGTCGAAGAGGTCATCGCCAAGATCGCGCGTATCCCCCCACAAACCGTGTCGGTCGATGATCGTACCGCGTTGAAGAGTCTCGATCGCGATCTCAAGGCAGTGGTGTTCGGTCAGGACCGTGCCATCGAGGCGCTGGTCGCTGCGATCCGCACCGCCCGCGCAGGCCTTGGCAGCCCACAGAAGCCGATCGGCTCGTTCTTGTTTTCAGGACCGACCGGCGTCGGGAAAACAGAGGTAGCCCGACAACTTGCGTACTGCATGGGAATCGAGCTGATCCGCTTCGACATGTCCGAATACATGGAACGGCATGCGGTCTCGCGCTTGATCGGTGCGCCGCCCGGCTATGTCGGGTTTGATCAAGGCGGCCTCCTGACCGAGGCAATCACCAAGAAACCCTACTCCGTGTTGTTGCTGGATGAGATCGAAAAGGCCCACTCGGATATCTTCAACATCCTGCTCCAGGTGATGGACCACGGAACGCTAACGGACAACAACGGCCGCAAAGCGGACTTCCGGAATGTCATCATCGTCATGACGACGAATGCGGGCGCGGATAGCCTCAACCGGAACATCATGGGCTTCACCGCGAAAAAAGAAGTCGGCGACGAGATGATCGAGATCAAGCGCATGTTCACGCCCGAGTTTCGCAATCGGCTCGATGCCACGATCTCGTTCCAGTCGCTTACCCATGAAATCATCCTGCGCGTGGTCGACAAGTTTCTCATGCAGCTCGAAGAGCAATTGCACGAGAAGAAGGTCGATGTCGCCTTCACCGACAAACTGCGAAGCTTCCTCGCCAAGAACGGGTTCGATCCATTGATGGGCGCACGGCCGATGTCCCGCCTGATCCAGGACACCATCCGGCGCGCTCTGGCAGACGAGTTGCTGTTCGGCCGCCTTGCAAGCGGCGGCAAAGTGACGGTCGATATCGATGCCGAAGATAAAGTCATCCTCACGTTCAGCGAGGAGCAGCCCTCCTCATCGGTAGTGGAAACCGAAGCATAGGTTTCCCTGAACGGTACGTCCCCAAAGGGCCGCGTAGTGCGGCCCTTTCGCTTTGGCTTTCGCTATGACACCTCCGCCGGCCGAACCGCCTGTATCGGTCAATCTTCTATCCGAGGGCCCATGCTGCGAGCGCCATTGCTTGACACGGTTTGCCCGGGTGCCGAAACTATCGACCGATTGCGACGTTGCAGTACACAGTCCAAACGAAGGAGACACACAGTGAAAAAAATCATGCTCGTCGCGGCGTTGGCGATTCTTCCCCTCCCTGGGTTTGCACAGACTCCCGATCCGAATATCGCGCGCAATCTTGCAGCCACCTGTGCCAACTGCCATGGCACGGACGGTCGAAGCGCTGGAGGCATGGCATCGCTGGCCGGTACACCGAAGATCGAGATCGTCGAGCGCATGAAGGAATTCAAAGACGGCAAGCGAACCGCAACGATCATGCATCAGATTGCAAAAGGATATTCCGATTCGCAAATCGACATGATCGCCGGGTATTTCGCGGCCCAGAAGAAGGGAACACCATGAATTCGCAGATGAGGCGTCGAGATTTTCTAAAAGTCGTCGGTGCCGCCGCAACGAGCGGGGTGCTGGCTGGATGCGCCACTTCATCGGAGCCGCGCAAGCCGATTGGACGGGTCATCGTGATCGGTGGAGGTTACGGGGGCGCTACGGCGGCGCGCTACTTGCGCCGGTGGAGTGGTGGTACCGTCCAGGTCTTCCTGGTCGACCGTGAACCCAATTTCATTTCGTGCCCTCTTTCGAACCTGGTCCTGGGCGGGAGCCGGTCGATCGACTACGTGACGCGCAGCCGCGTCAAGCTGCGCGACGAAGGGGTACAGATTCTGCAGGACCAGGTGACCGGCATTGATCGTGCCAAGAAGACGATTCAGCTGACCAAGATTCAGGATCTTTCGTACGATCGATTGGTGCTGTCTCCGGGCGTCGACTTCATGTTTGACCAGCTACCCGGCCTCAACAACGCGGAGGCGCAGAAACAGGTTCTGCACGCTTGGAAGGCCGGGCCCGACACGGTTGCACTTCGCCAGCAACTCGAAGCGATGCCTGATGGTGGCGTGTTCGTACTCTCGATTCCGAAGGCGCCCTATCGTTGCCCCCCCGGCCCCTACGAGCGCGCCTGTCAGGTCGCAAGCTATTTCAAGAAGGCCAAACCGCGCTCAAAGGTGATCGTCCTCGATGCCAACGAAGACGTCGTTTCCAAGGGCCCGCTCTTCAAAGCAGCCTGGAACAACCTCTACAAGGGAATCATCGACTATCGCAACAATGCGGAGGCGAAAGACGTCGACGTGGCAGGACGCATCGTCGTCACCGACTTCGACAAGATCAAGGGCGACGTGCTCAATGTGATTCCGCCGATGCGCGCCGCCGATATCGCCCGGACATCGGGGCTCATTACCGCCAACAATCGGTGGTGCGGGGTGAACTGGCAGACCACCCAATCGGAGGTCGACCCGAACATCTACATCCTCGGGGACGCGACCTTGAGCGCCGCGGCCATGCCGAAGTCAGGTCACATGGCCAATCAGCACGCCAAGGTGGCCGCGGCGGCGATCATCAACGCCTTCACCGGCCTGCCGCCCAATCCTGAGCCGATGATGATGAACACCTGCTATAGCTTCGTTAGCGATACCGACGTCATCCATGTTGCATCGGTGCATCGTTGGGATGCCGAAAAGAAAGCGCTCTTGACTGTCCCAGGCAGCGGCGGCGTATCAACCGGACCAAGCGCAGTCGAAGGCGAAAACGCCCATGCCTGGGCCCAGAACATCTGGAACGATATGCTGGGCTAGTAATCCGGCGTACGCCTCGCCTTCGCAAACCGATTAGGGGCGTTGGCGTGGTTGAAGTCCGCTAGGCCGGAATCAAGCGCGCCATGTGACGGATCAATTGGCGCGCGAGCTCGATCTTCGGCGCGCGGGGCAGCACATGTTGTCCAGCGTCGTCGAACAGCGTGAGCGCATTGTCATCGCGCCCGAAGGCCTCTTGCGCGAGGTTCGCGGCAAGGAGCGGAATGTTCTTCTTCTGCCGCTTCTCCTGCGCGTAGGTGACGAGATGTTCGCTTTCCGCGGCAAATCCAACGCAAAACGGCGGATGCGGGAGCGCGGCGACCGTCCCAAGAATATCGGGATTCAGCGCAAGCTCGATCGTTGGATGCGCATCGGTCTTCTTGAGTTTGTGTGACACCTTGTTCACCACGTGATAATCGGCGACCGCCGCGACCGCGACAAATACGTCGCAATCGAGTACGCGAGTCATGACGGCGTCGAACATCTCACGTGCCGACACGACCTCGACGCGCTGCACACCGCGGGGTAGCGGAACCGCCGAATGCCCTGACACGATCGTCACGCGCGCCCCGGCCTCAACCGCTGCCTGCGCGACCGCATAGCCCATTTTGCCGGAACTAAGATTCGTGATTCCGCGCACCGTATCGATGGCCTCGAAGGTGGGGCCGGCGGTAATGATGACGCGCTTGTCCCGCAGCAGCTTGGGATGGAACGACCGCTCGATATCCTCGACGATCTCTTCAGGTTCCAGCATCCGGCCTGGCCCTGTCTCACCGCACGCCTGATCGCCTGCATCCGGCCCCAGCACGACGATCCCATCGGCACGCAGCGTGGCGGCGTTGCGCTGCATCGCGGGGTTCTCCCACATTTGACGGTTCATCGCCGGCACGACATACAACGGGCACTCGCGCGCAAGACACATCGTCGATGCGAGGTCATCGGCGAGGCCATGGGCGATCTTCGCGAGAAAATCGGCCGACGCCGGCGCGACCACGATCAGATCGCGATCCCGCGACAGTTCGATGTGGCCCATATTGTCCGGCACCCGCGCATCCCACATGTCGACATGGACCGGATTTCCGGACAAGGCCTGCAGCGTCACGGCAGTGATGAATCGCTCGGCTGCTTCCGTCATCACGACGCGTACGTCGGCCCCTGCCTTGTGCAACAGCCGCACCAGAATTGCCGATTTGTACGCGGCAATTCCGCCGGTCACAATCAACAAGATCCGCTTCCCGGAGTAGCCCGTCATGAAGGGGTGTGGTTCAATGATTCAAGAGGCGCGGATTCTACGCGAATCAAGGGAACACTTTCGCGCGCGGACGCGAGGCACTGGGGACCCATGGGCATCAACGAATGGCCGATCGACGAGCGCCCGCGGGAACGACTCCTTGCCAAAGGCGCGGGCGCACTGTCGGATGCGGAGCTTCTCGCAATTTTCTTGCGTACTGGCGTCCGCGGGAAAAGCGCCGTCGAATTGGGCAGAGACCTCCTCGCCCGGTTCGATGGCGTCAACGGTGCGTTTGCCGCGACCGTAGCGGAATTCAGCTCGATTCCCGGACTTGGCCCCGCGAAGTACGCCCAGTTCCAGGCCGCGTTCGAATTGGCTCGGCGGGCCCTCGGCGAGTCGATGCGGGCGCGGGACGTTCTCGATTCTCCGCAATCCGTCCGTGATTACCTGCGCCTTGCGCTCGCGAATCGACCGTACGAGGCGTTCATGGTTCTCTACCTCGACGCGCAGAATCGGGTGATTGCATCCGAAGAGCTTTTTCGCGGGACGCTTACCCAGACGAGCGTCTACCCTCGCGAAGTCGTCCGCGCCGCGTTGCGGCACAATGCGGCTGCGATTATTGTCTCGCACAATCATCCCTCCGGTGTCGCCGAGCCGAGCCAGGCGGATCGGCTGCTGACGACGTCGCTCGGGCGTGCCTTGGAGCTGGTGGACATCAAACTGCTCGATCATCTGATCGTCGCGGGGCAGCAGGTCATTTCGTTCGCTGAACGCGGGCTGATGCGGTAGACCTGGTGCCCGACAGGCTTCGGGTCGCTTGATTTTTCAGCGTATTTTCAATAGCATTGCGCCCTTCCCCACGCGGAGCACTGAACATGGCGCGCGTTTGCCAAATCACCGGAAAGAAACCGATCGTCGGCCATCACGTGTCGCACGCGAACAACAAGACGAAGCGCCGTTTTCTGCCGAATCTGCAGTACCGTCGTTTCTGGCTCGAGGACGAGAAGCGCTGGATTCGGATGCGTGTTTCGACCGCGGCACTGCGCACGATCGACAAGAAGGGTATAGAAGTCGTCCTGGCTGACCTGCGGGCGCGCGGTCAAGCCTAAAGTCCTGGCAAATCCACTCATCGAGGCGAACGATGCGCGAAAAGATCAAGCTCGAATCAACAGCCGGAACCGGCCATTTCTACACGACCAACAAAAACAAACGGACCACGCCGGACAAAATCGAAGTCAAGAAATATGACCCGAAAGCCCGGAAGCATGTGATTTACCGCGAAACCAAGCTGAAGTAGTGCGAAGGCGTTGCGGCGGCGAGCGACGCTGCCGCCACTCGGCCAATCGCGGCGCCCCACCAAAAAAGCCTGCAACCTGCAGGCCTTTTTCTATTTCAAGCCGTCGATCATCGAATCGTCAAGCGTAGCAGCGCAACCGGTGCGCGAACTCCACCAACGGCTTGACGCCACTCGCCTCAGCGCGATGGCACCACTCCTGTAGCTGGCGCACGAGTTGCTCGCTCGTTGCCGTGGACCGGTCCCAAATGGCCCCGAGCTCCTGGCGCATCGAGCGAACGGTCTGGAGCGCATTGGATTTCGTCATGAGCTCAGCCAGGCGCGGGCGCACGCCCTCCGGCACGTCATGGTCGTCACGACCCAACCAGTGCTTGAGTCCCGCCAGCATCTTCGCATCGTTCGGCGCGAATCCACGTAGCCGTTCGATCTCCTGCTTGTACGTCTGCCTGAGCGATTTCGCGTAGCTCGACAAAACATCGTAGCGGTGCGTGATCACCGACTGCAAGGTCTCCAGATCGATCGAGCCTTTCGGTGCCACGAATCGCGGGCTCGGCGCGACTTTCTTGACTTGCGCGAGGCCCAACGCACTCATGATCGAAATGTACAGCCAGCCCACGTCGAACTCATACCATTTGTTGGAGAGCTTGGCGGACGTCGCGTACGCATGATGATTGTTGTGCAACTCTTCGCCGCCGATCAGGATGCCCCAAGGAACGATGTTGGTGCTCGCATCGGTCGAACCGAAGTTCCGATAGCCCCAAAAGTGACCAACGCCGTTGATGACGCCGGCCGCCCAGAACGGGATCCAGATCATCTGCACAATGAATATCAGAGTGCCCGGAACGAGTCCGAACAGCAGTAGGTCGATGATGGCCATGATGCTCACGCCAAGGATCGATCGCTTCGCGTAGAAGTTGCGCTCGAGCCAATCGTCAGGGGTGCCATGACCGAATCGATCAAGGACTTCCGGGTCCAAGGAGGCTTTGCGATACAACAATACCCCACCCCACAAGACCTTGCGAAGGCCGTGGACCTGCGGACTATGCGGATCGTCGGGCGTTTCGACGCGCGCATGGTGCTTGCGATGCACCGCTGTCCACTCCTTCGTGACTTGGCCAGTCGTCAGCCAGAGCCAAAGACGGAAAAAGTGCGAAACGATCGGATGCAGGTCAAGCGCGCGGTGCGCCTGACAGCGGTGCAGAAAAATCGTAACCCCCGCGATGGTTATGTGCGTCATCGCCAATGCGGCCAGCACATAACCCCACCACGGCAGATCCAGCAATCCCGACAAAACCATATCAACAATCCTTCCATCGTCCAGGAGTTCGCGCGCGATTGTACGTGATTCAGTCATACCGGGCCGCGCGCGCCTGAGGATGAGACGACGACCGGTAAGCCTCCCCCGATATCAGCTTTACGCGAGCCGGGCGTTTGCTTCCATCGCTCGACTTGTCGCCCGCATTCCGGAACAAATCGAATTCGCCGTTACGCATCGAGCATTCGAACATCCTGCCGCGGAAAGGCGAACTCGATGCCATCACGCTTGAATGTTCGCCAGATCGACATGTTGATATCTGACTTGACGCCACCGATACCGTTCTCGGGGTCGGAAATCCAGAACCCGAGCTCGACGTCGATGCCGCTGGCGGCGAAATGGGACAGCATAGTCATCGGCGGCGGATCTTCAAGGACGCGAGGATGCTCCGCGGCAATTTTGTTCAACTTTTCGACTACGCGATCAAGATCGGTATCGTAGGTGACCTGCACGAGCGTGGATGCCCTGATCCGCGAATCCGTATATGAATGATTGATCACCGTATCGGTTATCAATTTTTCGTTCGGGATGATCGCTTCCCGGCCATCCAGCGAACGAAGAACGACATACCGTGTCGTCAGTGTTCGTACTTCGCCCGAGAACCCGTCCACTGTCACTACATCTTTGATCCGCACCGATCGTTCGAACAGAACAATAAATCCGCTCATGTAATTGCTGGCGATCTTCTGCAACCCGAAGCCAAGCCCGACGCCGAGCGCCCCGCCGAAGAGCGAAAGGACAGTCAGATCGATTCCGACCAACGGGAGAACGATCAGTATCGCGATCAGTACGAGCAGCGATCGCGCCAGCCTCGACAGGGCCGCGCGAAGGCTCGAATGCAGCGTCTCGGCGCGCATGAGCCGGCCATCGACCGCCGTGCCGATCCATAGCGCCAACAGCACCGTCAATACGATAAGAAATCCGCCCTGCAGGATCGCCAGCACGCTGATGGACTGCTTGCCGGCGGGCAGTGCGACGCCTTCCAGGAACTCGCCGACTGCTGGAAGCATCCGTGTGATGTGTAATACGAACAAACTCCAGACTAATAGCGAAATCACCCATTCGAACGCTGCAAGGAGACTGCTCGCAGGAAAGCTGCGCCGCAAAACGAACACGACAAACCGTGCCAATGCGAGGGCGCCGAATACCTGTGCGATGAGCGCGAGGACACTGACCGTTGTCCAAGGCATCAGCGCGATTCCCACGACGGAGAGCAGCAACCAGGCAAGGATCGGCGGCAACAGTTCACTGATGGCAACAAACCGTTCAAGCGATCGATTTTTCGACAACCGGCGTCCAATGCTCGTGCCGGTGATCCACGACAATGCGATGCAGACCGCGGCCACGCCCAACTGAATCAATCCGTCGACCCGCTGCAACTCATCGAGGACAAAGGCGAGTGGATGGTCTGATTGGAAGATCTCGTTCACGTTGGGCTACTTGGTGAGCGAATGGACAGGCGCCGTATCGGCACTCGCCGCCGGTGTCGCGACCCGTTCGAGAACGGCAGCGAAAAATCCGTCAGTCCCATGGATATGCGGCAAGAGGTGAAGAAAGCCTGACGCCGACCCTGCGACCTTGATCCCCTGGCGTTCAAGCTCGGTCGCGGCGTCGATCGTCCGAAACAGGTGATCCTCGCCGAGGAACCGCTCGACGATCTCTTCGTTCTCTTCGGCGAGCAGGCTGCAGGTGGCATACACCAACCGTCCACCGGGCTTCAACAACTTTGCGGCCGCACGGATGATCGATAGCTGCTTGATTGAGAGCTCCACGACGCTCGCCGGTGTCTGCCGCCACTTCATATCCGGATTGCGCCTGAGGGTACCCAGTCCGGTGCAAGGAGCGTCGACGAGTACCCGATCGATCTTGCCCGCGAGGCGCCCCAGCCGATGGTCCCGTTCGTCTTCGATGCGTTTCGGATGCACATTCGACAGGCCGGATCGCGCCAGCCTCGGCTTCATATGCACGAGACGAGTATCCGAGATGTCGAAGGCATAGATCCGCCCGGTGGAACGCATCAACGCGCCGAGCGCCAACGTCTTCCCGCCTGCACCCGCGCAGAAATCAACGATCATCTCGCCGCGCCGTGGGGCAACGAGATGGCATAGCAACTGACTGCCTTCATCCTGTACTTCGACGCGCCCCTCGAGGAACACCGGCAATTTGTTGATCGCCGGATTGCCGTTGATGCGAATACCGTTTGGCGCAAGCGGTGTGGCGTGGGCTGCCATTCCCGCGGCGTTAAGCTCGGCGAGCACCGCAGCGCGCTCCCCGCGAATCGTGTTCACCCGCAAGTCGAGCGGCGCTCCACGAGCGAGGGCCGTTGCCAGTTCGCGCAGACCTTGTTCGCCGAATTTCGGCTGGAGGCGCTCCACCAACCAGTCCGGCAAATCCAGCTCGATCCCGATCGATGGCCGATCGGCGTCAGACCCGCTATCGACGCGCTTTGCTTTGGTGTCGCGCAACGTCTCGAGCTCTCGTCGCGACACGAGGGGTTCAAGCTCGCGAAGATTTTTCCCACAGAGCAACACCAGCGCGCCGAGGACGAGCGCACGCGGCGTATCGCGCCCCACACTCCATGCCACCCATCGCTTGCGTCGCAAGAGTGCGTAAATCGTCTCGGCGATAAACGACCGGTCGTCCTTGCCCAGGTTCGGATGGGCACGAAAAAAACCCGAGAGGACACGGTCGGCGGGGCCCTCGAAACGCAATACCTTCGCCGCAAGATCGCAGGTTGCGTCGAGCGCGGACTCGGTCAGTCGCATGGCGGGCACATCTTTCGCGCACCGCGTGGACGATCAGCCCGCATCGAACATCCATTGGGGTGGGTCACCGGCTACACGAACGATTCCGTCGGTCACGTCGATTCGCCCTTCAAGCAACCAGCGAACCGCCATCGGTAGGATACGATGCTCCTCTGCGAGTACGCGATCGGCCAGATGCGACTCACTCTCGCCCCGAAGCACCGGGACCGCGGCTTGCAACACGATCGGCCCCATGTCGAGGTCGGTTGTAACCAGATGCACCGTCGCACCATGCAACTTGACCCCGGCCTTGAGCGCGCGGGCATGCGTATCCAGACCAGGAAACGATGGCAGGAGCGACGGGTGGATATTGAGCAATCGTCCGTCATAGTGGCAAACAAAATCTTCCGTAAGAATACGCATGAAACCGGCGAGAATCACGCACTGGGGATCGAATCGGTCGATCGCTTGAATAAGCGCATCGTCGAACGACGCGCGGGACGCATACGCATGATGATCGACCGTAATCGCCGGCAGCCCGCGCCCGCGTGCATAGGCAAGGCCCGCGGCGTCGGCGCGATTGCTGATCACCGCCCGCACCGGAAGACCCTGTTCAACGAGCGAGCGCATGTTGCTTCTGCGACCGGAAATCAATACGACGATGCCCGTCATGGCCGTGTCACGCTCGAACTGCTCCCTGGTCGTTCCGCGGGCGCATTATCCGACAGATTGCCCTCGCCGGTCGGGATGTCGGTCTGATCAACTCGCGCGTGGGCGCATCCACCTCTGAACCATGATCGGCAGCGATCGAGCGTGGTTGAGCAGGCGGCTCGGATGCCGCGCATTCGAGACCGCGACGGGCCTGCGACTAGTTCAGCACCAACTCCTGCTGCTGTGGCGCGATCGTCACGAATTCGGCCCCGCCACGCCCGGTGCTCTTGGCGCGATACATGGCGATGTCTGCCGCTCGCAAAAGTGACTCGGCATCGGCACCGTCGGCGGGGAACACACTGATGCCGATACTCGCGCCGACCACGAAGGAGTAACGCTCGACCGCGATCGGCTTGCCGAGTTGTTGGAGGATTTTGCCGGCGACGCGCCCGGCATCGGTTGCCTTGCCGAGCTCCGGAAGTACGACGACGAATTCGTCGCCGCCTTGACGCGCGACCGTATCCACTTTGCGGATCGTGGTTCGCAGGCGCCGCGCGACGGTTTGCAGGACACGATCGCCGATCTCATGACCGTGGGTATCGTTGATGATCTTGAAGCGATCGAGGTCGATCAGCATCACCGCGACACCAAGCCCGCTCCGCTGCGAGAGGTTGAGCGCCTGGGTCAAGCGGTCATCGAGCAGGCGCCTGTTCGGCAATCCGGTGAGGGGGTCGTGATTGGCGAGATGACGCACCTGCTCTTCGCTCCGCTTCAAACTGGTGATATCGCTTTTCATGATCACGATCCCGCCATCGGAGGTGCGCCGCTCACGCACTTGCCACCAGCGCCCGTCGCCCCCTTCATACACGAGGTCCTCGGTGTCCGGGTTGCGATGCTTGGTCATCACCAGCCTTACCCAGGCGGGCGGGTCGCGCTTGAATGCAACCGGGAGCGGCTCGCCTGATTCGATGCTCGACAGGACCAACTCCTCGAAGGTTTTGCCGAATAGCGTCTCGAGCGCCGGTTTTCCGGGCAACGTTTCAAGGTAACGCTCGTTGCAGAGCACGAGCCGATCATCGCGATCGAAAAGCGCGAACGCATCGGGCACGCAGGCGATCGCATCGACGAGGCGATTATTCGCATCGCGTGTGACGGCAGCCGCCTGGGCGGCGCGCTCTTCACTGCGCGCCATCTGTTCGGCGGCGCGTTTTTGTTCCGTCATATCCTCGAACACCCAGATCGATCCTTGCTCCGTATGCGTGCGATCGATGATCTGCCCGCGAACCCGGCACCAGACGCTCTCGCCGCGGCGGTGGAACGCACGCTCTTCGGTATGGGAGCCGGTACCGGCGAAATCCGCTTCGATCGCACCGGTCGCCGCACGCCATTCATCTTCACTTGCATAGAGCACCCGCGTGGATCGCCCGTTCAATCCGTTGCGGTGAAATCCGAAGATCTGCTCCATGCGCCGATTGCAGCGAACGAATCGGTCATTCGTCACGATCGCGATGCCCACCAGCGCCGCCTCCAGGATCAATCGCTCCTCCTCGATCGACGCACGCAGGCTCCGCTCGGTTGCGGCAAGCTCATCAATGAGCTTATCGTTCTGAAGACGGGTGACGATCGCTGTTTCGTACGCCCGATGCCGGCGCCCGAATCCGTACAAGATCAGCGCGAGAAATACGGCCAATAGAACGGCAAGCGCAATGCGGGTGGGCTCGCCGGTTGCCAGGAGTGTTACCGCCGGGATCAATGTCGCCGGCATCGCATAGGCAAGCGTCGCGCGCCGGCTCGAATGAAGCACTTCAAGCGAGAGCACGACCATCGCGCAGACCACCAGCAGGATGAGCCCCTCGCGAATGGCGCTGTCGAGTGGGAAAAACATCGCGGTCGCAACACCCCATCCGAGGCCGGCGCCACACCAGATCGCGGCGACCGCGTTCTCGGATGATCGGGTGATCGATTGCCGTCCGGCATGACCTCGCCCATGCAGTGAAAGCGCCAATCGCGTGAAGACCGTCGCGGCCATGTAGCCGATCCAACCAAGGAGCAGCGAGGCAGGGACGATGCCGTGCAATGCCGCGCCGACCGTTACGACGGCGAGCACTTCGGCAAGAACACCGATCGCGGTGCTCGCATGGATGGCCCGCACCCGGCTCGAACGCGAGTCGTCGCGAAGGGTTCCGCTGAGTGAGGTGAGAGGCGTCTGATGGGCCGACATTGCCGTGGCAAGTGTGGTCGGTGTTGGAGGATTCCGGCGTCACGCTTGCATCGCGACGATCGTGGGACGCTCGTCGCGAAGTGCACGTGGCCAAAGCGGGTGGCAGGAACTCGACGGAGTATATGGGGCCGATTCGGGACAATTGCTCCCGACGGACGCGGCAGATGCCGAAAATTGTGCATAAGGTCCCATCTTGCAGGCCGAAGTGAAGCCGCACGCTGGCCGCCCGGCCGCGCGCAATCGGCGGTATCTTTCGAGGTGCCATATCCTGCTTTCATGCGTCAAGACAACCAATGACGACGAGCGCGCCTCCCCGAAACGCAACATACCGCGGGCGATTCGCGCCCTCGCCTACCGGTCCGCTCCACTTCGGTTCGTTGATTGCGGCGCTCGGAAGCTTTCTCGATGCACAGGCGAACGGCGGTGACTGGCTGATCCGCATCGAGGACCTCGACCCGCCCCGCGAAATTCATGGCGCAGCGGATCACATCCTGTCCACCCTCGATGCCTTTGGATTCGAATGGACCGGTCAAGTCCTCTATCAAAGCACTCGCCACGCAGCGTATGAAGCCGCGCTCGATACGCTGCGGACCCGGGGAGCCACGTTCCGTTGCTATTGCACCCGAAAAGAAATCGCCGAGGTGATTGCACGACGCGCGCCACCTGCGGGCGCCTACCGCGGGGTCGTCACGCCATTGCACGATGTGTGGGCGGCACGCGAACCCGTCTATCCCGGCACCTGTCGCGCGAACACTACGGTGAGGCGTCGCGCATTCGCCGAGCGGGTCCATGTCGATGCGGTAGCGGTGACCTTTCACGACGCGCTGCAGGGAACGATCGAGCAGGACGTGACTGATGAGGTCGGCGATTTCGTCTTGAAACGCGCGGATGGCCTCGTCGCCTACCAGTTGGCGGTGGTCGTCGACGATGCTTTTCAGAACATTACCAATGTGGTACGCGGCGCCGACCTCCTCGACTCCACGCCACGGCAGATCTTTCTCGGTCGAGCGCTTGGATACGCGCCGATCCAATACCTCCACCTGCCGCTCGCCGTCAATGCGTCCGGAGAAAAGCTCTCGAAGCAAACACGCGCGCGCGCGATCGATCCCGCCATCACGCCGGCCAGGACCCTATGCGCGGCATTGCGATTTTTGGGCCACGACCCGCCGCACGAGGCCATCTCGTGGGCACCGCGTGCGGTGCTCGCATGGGGCGTTGCCAATTGGCAAAGAGCAAAAATCCCCCGGACGCGCGCCTTGCAGCACGTCGGCTAGGCGGGCGGCGCGACCTTCTCCCATCGGCCACCGAGCTGTTCGACGCCGCTGCGCAGATCGTCCATCGCGGCAGCAAGCATTGCGGGATCGCCGCGCACGCCGAGCTCGATGTGCCGGCGCTTCCCCGCCTATCCCATGCTCGGCAGGCTGAAGACCTTCAATCCGGGATACTTCGCTTCGAGCGACTCCATCAGCGGCGTCAAGGTGCTTTCAGCGGAGTCATAGACGATCACCGAATCGTCCGCTTCCGGCACCGCATTGAACAGGTGGCGATAGCGGGTATCGAGCACCCATTCGACCATCGGCCAGGCCATGACCGGAAAGCCCGGCACGAAGTGATGCTCACCGACCGAGAAGCCGGGTATGCGGTTGTACGGATTGGGGATGATCGATGATCCCCGCGGGAACTCACCCATCTTCAATCGAAGCGGCGTGTTGTCGTCGCCGAAGCGACCGCGAATCTCGCGCTCGGCATCCGGGTGCAACTGCAGGGCCACCCCTGCGGCTGTGGCGGCGCACTGGCGCGTATGATCGTCGGGGGTCGCACCGATGCCACCGAAGCTGAACACGATATCGGTCGAGGCCATGCTGCGCCTGAGTGTTGCGGTGATCCGGTCGCGGCTATCGCCGATGTACTCGCACCAATCGATGCGCATGCCGCGCGTGCCGAGCAGCTCGATCAGCTTCCTCATGTGTTTGTCTTCGCGCTTGCCGCGAATGATCTCATCGCCTATGACGATGCCGCCGATGCCCATTCCCAGATTCCCTAGTTGCGACGTTTCGATTTCGCTCGTGTCGTGGCGGCCTTTTTCCGGCGCGAACCCGGACCGACTTCCGGGATCAACGCATGATCCGCGAGCCACGTCGTGGCGTCGCTGTCGCTCGGCGCACGATAGTCCCCGCGCGGAGAGAGCGACCCGCCCGACCCCACCTTCGGCGCATTGGGCATGGCCGTCCGCTTGTATTGCGATTGCTGGAAAAACCGCCGCACGAATACGCCTAACCAGCGCTTGATCTCACCGATGGCATAAGCGTGCCGCTCACCGGCCGGGATATCGGGCCAATGTCCGATTGCCGCATCATGCCACGCCGCCCACGCGAGAAAGGCCACCTTGCGAGGCGAATACCCGAATCGCAGCGTGTAGTACAGATGAAAATCCTGGAGCTCGTACGGGCCGACGACCGCCTCGGTACTTTGCGCCGGCTGGCCTCCGCTCTTGCCGGGGACCAGCTCAGGGCTGATCTCGGTGTCTAGTACCGCCATCAAGATCGTGCTCGCCTCGGGACCCAATTGCTCGCTCCGCGCGACATGCCGGATGAGAAACTGGATCAGCGTTTTTGGGACGCTCGCGTTGACGTTGTAGTGCGCCATCTGGTCGCCGACACCGTAGGTGCACCAGCCAAGCGCGGTCTCGCTCAAATCGCCGGTACCGATTACCGGCGCGTTATGCAAATTCGCCAAGCGGAAGAGATGGCTGGTCCGCTCACCGGCCTGGACGTTCTCGAACGTGATGTCGAACACCTCCTGCCCATCGGCGTAGGGATGCCCGATGTCCTTCAACATCTGTCGACATGACGGCCGGATATCGATTTCAGTCGCGCTCGCGCCAACGGCGTTCATCAACTGGTGTGACTGCTTGAGCGTCCGATCGCTCGTTGCGAATCCGGGCATCGTATAAGCGAGAATGTTCTGCCGTGGCAGAGCCATGCGATCCATCGCTTCCGCACAGACCAGCAACGCCTGCGTGGAGTCAAGCCCGCCCGACACACCGATCACGACCTTCTTGGCTTTCATCGCCTCGAGCCGGCGCACCAACCCTTGCACCTGGATATTCAGCACCTCGCGGCAGCGCGTCTCCCGCTGCGCCGGATCACTTGGTACATACGGAAAGCGCTCGTAGGTACGGCGCAAGTCGAGGCGCGCCTGCTTTGGCAAAGGCAGATCGACGGTGATGGTGCGAAACGAATCGATGCGGCCATGCTCTCGGGCCACCGACTGCCCGAAGGTAGTAAGACGCACGCGGTCCTGCGCGATCCGATCGAGATCCACATCCGCCGAAACGAGCTGCGCCTGATAGGCAAACCGCTCCGTTTCGGCGAGTACCGTGCCGTTTTCGCAGATGAGACCGTGTCCATCCCAGGCGACCTCGGTGGTCGACTCGCCGAATCCGGCACCGCTGTATAGATAGGCCGCGATGCAACGTCCCGATTGATTGGTGACCAGTTGCCTGCGATAGGCATCCTTGCCGATCGTCGCTGGCGATCCGGAGGGATTCACCAGGACCGTTGCGCCTGCCAACGATGCGTACGACGACGGCGGGATCGGTGTCCAGAGGTCTTCACACACTTCGATATGGAGCTTGAACTGGCGCTGCTCGGCGAGCGTGAACAGCAGGCGCGAACCGAACGGAATGTCCCGCTCGTCAAGCAGATCGATTGCGGTGAACGGCGCGTAGTCGCCGGGCGTGAAATGACGCATCTCGTAGAACTCGAGATAGTTCGGGAGATAGGTCTTTGGCGTCACCCCCCAAACGCGCCCGCGCGCGACCACCGCGCAGCAGTTGTACAACAGCCCATCGAGCTGCAGCGGCAGGCCGACAACTGCCATGACGTCGAGATTTCTGGTCGCATCCCGCACGGTTCGCAGGGCTTCGAGGGACGCATCGACGAGCGCCCGCTGATGAAAGAGGTCTTCGCACGAATAGCCCGAGAGCCCAAGCTCCGGAAACACCGCCAATACCGCATTGGCTTCGCGCGCGCGCTCGAGCAAGGCGATCGTCTCCTTCGCGTTGGCGACCGGATCGGCGATATGAACGCGCGGAATGGCCGAGGCGACGCGAATGAAATTGTGGGCGTATAGATTGAAGAACGACATGTCGATCCGCGATAGTAAAACTTAGGATTGTCGAGGCGCCGGCGACAATTGGCGCATCACGGCCAGTTTATCGAACGAATAGTAGGTGAACGCGAGCGCACTGAATACCGGAGAAAAAAATCCGAGGAGGGGTATGTATCCGATCAGACCGAGCGCCATGCCAAGCCCAAGAAGGGGCATGCGCGATCTGCGGATGATGCTCTTCATTTCATCCCGGGACCCGTGCTCGGCGAGCGCGTCGTACCGAAAGACGCGCTGGTTGAAGTAGCCGAGCAGCACGACTGGAATCACCGGCCACAAGAGCGGGATGAACCAAAGCGGCAGGCTCACGATCGCCAACACCACGAGCCAGATCAACGCGGCGACAGCGTTCCAGACGCTGCCGATGATGGTGCCGCCTTGTTTCCGCTCGAGCGCGGGAAAGTCTTTGGCGGCCACATGATTCAGAACGATCGGCATGCCGAGGACGCCGATCAGCAATGTCGCCGTCACCAGGACCAGCGGAATCGCCAGCAGAAACATGAGGAGCCACAGGAGGCCGGTTGCAATGAGCGACAGCGGCCAAGTGGACGTGACCCATTGGTACACGCGCGAATGATTGAGATAGCCTTCGACGCCGTTGAACAGTTGCACACCGAAAATGACAGCCAGCGTGATCCATAGCGCGAGCGACAAGGCCAGCGGCCAGATCATCAGCAGGAACATCTTGGGATGCAACAGGCCACCGCCCGCGCGGGCCAACGCTTTTGTAATGTCGTTCATTGTCCCGATCGCGACTCAACGCTGGATAGTTTGCCACATTCTCGCGAGCCGCTTGGTCGAGACGGGCATCGGCGTCTTCAGCTCCTGCGCGAAGAGCGAAACCCGCAGCTCTTCGAGAAGCCAGCGAAACTGGTCGAGTTGCGGATCGCGCTCGTCGGCTTTGCGCGCCCTGAGATCCTCGCGCAACCAGTCGCGCTCGAGCGGCGCGATCTCAATCATCAGCCGTTGATCACGAGACGGGTCGCCCCGCAATTTCTCGATGCGAAGCGCGGCACCTTTCATATAGCGCGGATACTGACTCATCCGGTCGAATGGAATATCGAGGATGAAACCGGGCGGCATGAGCCTCGCCATCTGATCTTCGATATCTTTCACCGCGCCCGGATGCGTCTTGATGCCGGCAACTTTTTTCCGGAGCGTTTGCGCCTCGGATAACACAGCCTCCAACATCCGTGCGATTTCATTGCCGATCAGTGCGAGCCGCGCCCGCCCCTCCTCGGATCGTTTGAGGAACTCCGCTTGCGTACGCGGCCATGGATCGCCCATGCAAGCGCGCTCGAAGGTGGCCGCAACCAGATCGCGGCGCAACTGGTTTGCATCACCGATCGCCGCAAACTGCAGCGTGAGGGATTGCTGGGAAGCGAAGCTGCGTTCGAGATATTTGGCTTGATCCCTGAGTTGAAGCATAAACAACCGTCGCAGGCCGACGCGATGCAACGCCTTTGCCCGACGTTCCGAATCGATGATCTGCAGACTGACCGACTCGCCATCGTCGATGAGGGCTGCATAACCGATCAGCGCCTCCTTGCCTTGTCGAATCTCCATGACTTCGTCGAGATCGCCGAACGACCACGAGGTGATGCCCACCATGCCGGCCTTCGGCTGCGCGAGCGCGGTGAATCGCTCTTCGGCGCGACCGCCCAGCTCGGCCCGAATCTGCGCGAGGTTGCGGCCGATCGCGAGTTGCCGTCCATTCTCATCGACGATGCGAAAATTCATGAACAGATGGGCGCCGACCGTTTCCAGCCGGAACGCGCTCTGCGGCACGGTCACATTCAACTCGTTCCGCGCAAACCGTGCGATCGCATCGAGCAGTGGCTGATCGCCGGCCACACCTGAAGCAAGGAACAATTCGGCGAGCTCGGACGGGGTGCCGAGCCGCTGCCGCAATTTTTGCGGCAGCGATTTCACGAGCACCGCAACCTTCTCGTTCAGGAGCCCGGGCACCAGCCACTCGCAACGCGCCGCCTGCACCTGATTGAGCGCGATCAACGGAACCATAAGCGTTACGCCATCGCGCGGACCACCGGGGTCATGGAGGTATTCGACCGCGAAGGAATGGCCCGCCATGTCGAGGGCCGGCGGAAACTGCGCGGTGGTAATCCCCGCAGCTTCATGGCGCATGAGGTCTTCGCGCTCGAGAAAAAGCAGGCGCCGGTTCTCCCGCTCCGCCCCGCTCCGCCATGCGGTGAGGGTCGTGTCGCTCCAGACGCCCTCTGGAATACGACTGTCGTAGAACGCATGGATCAGCTCGTCATCCACGAGCACATCGGGTCGGCGCGACTTGTGCTCCAGCTGCTGGATCTCGCGCAGCAACTTCCGGTTATGCACGAAGAACGGCGCGGGAGAATCGTAGTCGCCGTCGACGAGCGCCTGGCGCATGAAAATCTTGCGTGCTTCGCGAGGGTTGATGAGTCCAAAGGGCACGCGACGGTTGATGTAGACCGGGATGCCGTAGAGCGTGCCGCGCTCCATGGCAACGACCTGTGCGGCCTTTTTTTCCCAATGCGGCTCGGCGTGCGTCTTCTTGACCAGATGCGCGCCGATCCGTTCGATCCACTTTGGGTCGATGCCCGCGACCGACCGTGCAAAGAGGCGCGATGTTTCGGTCAATTCGGCTGCCATGATCCAGCGTGCGCCTTTCTTCGCCATCGACGACCCAGGATGAACGAAGAACTTGATGCCACGAGCGCCGAGATAGCCGCCGTCCTCGGCCTTGAGCCCGACATTGCCGAGCAGTCCGGTCAACAACGCGCGGTGGATCGCGTCATAGCGCGCCGGATCGAGCGACGGCTCATCGACCTTCCAACCCATCTCGCCCACGACCTCGCGCAACTGGATCACCGTGTCCCGCCACTCGCGCAGGCGGTTGTACGAAAGAAAGAGATCGCGACAATGCCGATTCAGCTTGCGCTGGGACTCGCCGTGCAGTCCGTCGATAAAGAACTTCCAGAGCTTGAGAAATCCCATGAAATCGGAGCGCTCGTCATCGAATCGTTTTTGCGCTTCATCCGCCGCCTGTGCGCGCTCCATTGGCCGATCGCGCGGATCCTGGACCGATAGCGCTGCCGCGATCACCAGTACCTCGTTGAGACTCCCTTCGGCGTGCCCGGCCAGGATCACGCGCCCGACACGTGGATCAACCGGGAGCTTGGCCACCCGGCGGCCAGTCGCGGTGAGCGCCCGATTGCCGTCTTCCTCCAGGGTGATCGCACCCAGTTCCTGCAGGAGCGCGTAGCCGTCGGCAATCGCACGCGGGGCGGGCGGATCGATGAACGGAAACTGCTCGACGTCACCCAACCCAAGCGACATCATCCGCAGAATGACCGCTGCAAGGGACGATCGAAGAATTTCCGGATCGGTGAAAGCCGGGCGCTTGTCGTGGTCGTCTTCGGCGTAAAGGCGAATGCAGATCCCACTCGCGACCCTGCCGCAACGCCCGGCCCGCTGTTTGGCGGCGGCCTGCGAGATCCGCTCGACCTGCAACTGCTCGACCTTGTTGCGATAGCTGTAGCGCTTGATCCGCGCCAAGCCGGTATCCACAACATAGCGGATGCCAGGGACGGTGAGTGAGGTCTCTGCCACGTTGGTGGCCAGCACCACCCGACGGCCGCTGTGCTGCTTGAACACGCGCTCCTGGTCTGCCACCGAG